>JABSSA010000405.1 GCA_013214665.1 Paracoccaceae bacterium | reverse complement strand
TCGCCAAAGTCCGCGACAACAAGATTGTCGTCCGCCGCGATTGGAAAAAAGACAGTGACAAGATCAAAGGCGCCTTTGATCTTGTCACTGTCTTTTTTCCAATCGCGGCGGACGACAATCTTGTTGTCGCGGACTTTGGCGAGGCCACGTTGATCCTGGATGAATTGCACCAAGCCTTCGGGTGAGGCGAATTTATCATTGTGGAACTGAATGGTTGCGCCACGTGGGCCGCCATCAAGCTTGGCGATACCTGCGCGCTTGCACATGGCTTTGATGCGCACCACAAGCAGAAGCGTGTTCACCTCTTTGGGCAGAGTGCCGAAGCGGTCTATGAGTTCTGCCCCGAAGCCTTCGAGTTCAACTTTGGTCGATAAGCTGCTGAGACGGCGGTACAATCCCAGCCGCACATCAAGGTCAGACACGTAACTTTCCGGGATCAGGACGGGCACGCCGAGGTTGATCTGCGGCGCCCATTGATCATCGGCGGCGCTGAGGCCTTCCATCTCGCCGGCTTTGATCTTGGCAATCGCCTCTTCCAGCATGGATTGGTAAAGCTCAAAACCCACGTCGCGCATCTGGCCGGATTGCTCTTCGCCCAACAGATTGCCTGCGCCGCGAATGTCGAGATCCTGGCTGGCCAGCGTGAAGCCCGCGCCAAGCGTATCGAGAGAGCTCAGGACCCGCAGGCGTTTTTCGGCCGTGGCGGTGAGTTTGGCACGGGGTTTGGTGGTGAGATACGCATAGGCGCGGGTTTTGGAGCGGCCCACGCGGCCCCGGATCTGGTAGAGCTGCGCCAGGCCGAACATGTCAGCGCGGTGTACGATCATCGTGTTGGCTGTGGGGATATCGAGGCCGGATTCCACGATCGTGGTGGCCAGCAGCACATCGTATTTGCCATCGTAGAAGGCGTTCATGCGCTCATCAAGCTCGCCCGCTGCCATCTGGCCATGCCCAACGACATAGCTCACTTCGGGAACTTGTTCGGTCAGGAAGGTTTCGATCTCGGCAAGATCAGAGAGGCGCGGCACGACAAAGAAGCTTTGCCCGCCCCTGTAATGTTCGCGCAAAAGCGCTTCGCGTAGGGTGATCGTGTCAAATTCGCTGACATACGTGCGGATGGCCAGACGATCGACCGGGGGCGTGCCGATGATGGAGAGATCGCGCACGCCCGTGAGGCTGAGCTGCAGTGTGCGCGGGATCGGTGTGGCTGTCAGCGTGAGCACATGGATGTCAGAGCGCAGCTGTTTCAGGCGCTCTTTGTGGGCCACGCCGAAATGCTGTTCTTCGTCGATGATCAGCAGGCCAAGGTTCTGGAAGCGGATGTTTTTGGCCAGAAGCGCATGGGTGCCGATGACGATATCGGCTGTGCCTTTTGACATTCCCTCACGCGTGGCATGGGCCTCTTTCTGCCCGACGAAGCGGGACAATTGGCGCACTTCGATGGGGAAGCCGCGGAAGCGTTCGGCAAAACTTTTGTAGTGTTGGCGGGCCAGCAAGGTGGTGGGCGCAATGACCGCCACCTGAACACCGGACATAGCCGCAACAAAGGCCGCGCGCATCGCCACTTCGGTTTTGCCAAAGCCCACATCGCCGCAAATCAGGCGGTCCATCGGCGTGCCCGAGGTGAGATCATCCATCACATCGCCAATGGCGCGCAGCTGATCATCGGTTTCTTCATAGGGGAAGCGGGCCGAAAAGGCATCCCAGGTGCCCGGCGGCGGCTCCAGCATGGGGGCTTTGCGCAGGGCGCGTTCAGCGGCGACGCGGATAAGCTTGTCGGCCATTTCGCGAATGCGTTCTTTCAGACGCGCTTTCTTGGCCTGCCATGCGCCGCCGCCCAGCCGATCCAGCAGGCCCTCTTCGTGGCCGTATTTCGACAGAAGTTCGATGTTTTCGACGGGCAGATAAAGCTTGGCGCCTTCGGCATATTCCAGCAGCAGGCATTCATGGGCGGCACCGGCTGCGGTGACCACCTCAAGGCCTTTGTAGCGGCCGATGCCGTGATCCACATGCACGATCAATTCGCCGGGGCTGAGGCTTTGGGTCTCTGTCAGGAAATTCTCGGCCTTGCGCCGTTTCTTGGGCTGGCGGATCAGCCTGTCGCCCAGCACATCCTGTTCCGAGATCACCGTGATCTCGCCCTTGTCCCACGGGCCTTCAAAGCCGGTATCAAGAGCCCAGACCGCGAGATGCAAACCGGTTGCCCCGATGCGGGCCGCGTCCGTCACGGCGATCGATTCTGCCAGCCCTTCATCTTCGATCAACCCGGACAGGCGTTCGCGCGCGCCTTCGGAATAGCTGGCGATGACCACCGGACCCTTGTTCAGACGGGCCCGCACGTGATCGGCGAGTGCTGCAAAGAGGCTGATGTTTTCCACCTGTCGTTCGGGCGAAAAGTTGCGCCCGATGCGCGCGCCTGCGTCTGTGACACCAAGGCCTGTCGCCTGCGGCAGCGCAGCAAGCTGCAATACACGCCGATCTGCGACGGCTATTTGCCAGGCCGCATCGTCCAAATAAAGACCTTGAGGTGGTGCGGGTTTGTAAACACTGTCCATGCCTGAGCGGTTCGACATGGCCAGGCGGCGGGTTTCGTATTGGTCGGCGACCATATCCCAACGGCTGAGCCGCGCTGCGGTCAGCTGATCGTCAAGCGATACCGTCGCATTGGGGAGATAGTCAAAGATCGTTTCCAGGTCATCCTGGAACAAGGCCAGCCAATGCTCGGCCCCTTGATGTTTGCGCCCTGCGCTGATCGCCTCATAAAGCGGGTCATCTGTGCCGGCTGCCCCAAATTCGATGCGGTAGTTCTGACGAAACCGGGTGATTGCCGGTTCATCCAGAATGACTTCACTCACCGGGGCCAACTCCACCCGATCAAGTTTTTCGGTGGTGCGCTGGGTTGCCGCGTCAAAGCGGCGGGCGCCATCAAGCACATCGCCAAAGAGATCTAGGCGCACAGGGCCCAAATCGCCCGGAGGGAAAATGTCGATGATGCCGCCGCGAATGGCATAATCACCGGGTTCGGTCACGTTGGGCGCTTGGACAAACCCCATCCGCACCAGAAAGGCGCGCAAACCGGCTTCGTCCATACGGCTGCCGACGGTCGCGCTAAACGCGGCGTCTCGCAATAGGGAGCGGGCAGGCACCCTTTGCGTGGCGGCATTCAACGTGGTCAGCACCACAAAGCGTTCGGGCATTCCGTGGAGAAGCGCGGCCAAAGTCGCCATACGCTGAGCTGAGATGTCAGCGTTTGGAGATACTCGGTCGTACGGCAAACAATCCCATCCGGGGAAGACCATGACGGGCAAATCCGGCGCAAAAAAGCGCAGCGCATCGCGCAAAGCTGCAAGCCGCTTGTCGTCGCGCGCCACATGCAGAACCGGCTTACCGGCCTTGGCAAGCTCGCGCATAAGCACGTGGGCGTCGTAACCTTCGGGTGCGCCGCTGATTGTGATGTGATTTTGGTTGGTCATCAGATCGCTTCACTTGGCGGCAAGACCCGCTTCTGTCAACCGCCCCAGGGACCAACCGACAGGTTTTGATACATGCCCCACACGGCCGTCACAAAGATCGACACCATGCCGACGATCTGTACATAGGTGCGGTGGATCGTCAGTCGACGAAAAAGAGCATCTTCTTGTGGATCATCCCGTTCGATCCGGTGCGCGGTGGCCATCGTGATCAGTCCGACAAAAGACATTGGCAATCCCAGAAGAAACAGTGCCTGCGCAAATTCAACGCGGTACATAAATCCCAAAAAACCGCAAATGGTCAGGACAAAGCAGACGGCGCCCATCAGCCACAGCCCCGAAACCCGCGAAATGTAGAGGATGCGATTCACATTGATCCGCACCATGTCATAAAGATCCTGATACGCCTGCCCGCCATTGCGCCGCGCGCGCACAACCATGTCATAAGGCACGCCAAGCACCCAATGCGATGCACTGGACCAGAGAACTGCCAAAGCGATCCAGAACCACAGGTTCGAAAACGATCGCATGTCGATTAAGGTGAATATGGCCTCTTGCCAGTCCAATGGGGTCGCCTGTTTATGTGTTTCTATGGTCTCTTAGCGTCGGTCGCGGCGCTTGCCCAGACTTGCCAGCACGGAAATTCCGTGGCACCCATCAGGTGTAAACAAATAGTGACACAAGAATGCGCCCAATTATCCCTCCTTTCCCAACCGCTCGCCCGCGCAGATTGCGCCAGTCTCCGGGTATTCGCCGCATGGTGCGCCAGAATACGCTGAGCGTTGACGACTTCATTTGGCCCATCTTTGTGCGTTCTGGCGAGGGTATAGAAGAGCCGATCCCGTCAATGCCGGGGGTGATAAGACGGTCGGTCGACAAAGCGGTTGAAGCGGCGCGTGACGCACATGCGCTTGGCATTCCCGCGATGTGCATCTTTCCCTACACGGCTTTGGAAGAGCGCACCGAAGACTGCGCTGGTGCCTGGGATCCGGAAAACCATGCCAACCGGGCCATCCGCGCCATTAAACAAGCTGTGCCTGATATGGTCGTGATGACGGATGTCGCACTGGATACCTATAACATCAACGGCCACGACGGGTTTGTTGAAAACGGTGAAATCGTAAATGACCGCAGCGTCGAGGCCTTGGTCAAAATGGCGCTCTCGCAAGCGGATGCCGGTGCAGACATCATTGGCCCGTCCGATATGATGGACGGCCGCATCGCTGCGATCCGGCAAGCGCTGGAGAGCGCTGGCCATCAGCGCGTGATGATCCAAAGCTATGCCGCCAAATACGCCTCTGCGTTTTTCGGCCCGTTCCGGGATGCGGTTGGCGCATCTGGTGCTTTGACCGGTGACAAGAACACCTATCAGATTGACCCCGGCAATTCAGACGAAGCATTGCGCATGATTGAGCGGGATCTGAACGAAGGGGCCGATATGGTGATGGTCAAACCCGGCCTGCCTTACCTAGACATCTGCCGCCGCGTGAAAGACACGTTTGGCGCGCCGACCTTTGCGTATCAGGTGTCGGGTGAATTCGCGATGATCCAGGCCGCGGCACAAAACGGATGGGTTGATGGCGACAAAGTGATGATGGAAAGCCTGATGGCGTTCAAACGCGCAGGCTGTGACGGCATCCTGACCTACTTTGCACCGGCGGCGGCACGGCTTCTTGCGGCTCAGCAATAAGCCGCCACTTGGTCGTCGCAACACAGGTGACACTGCGCTGTTTTCCGCGTATATTGCGCCCTGAGACCGGGTAAACCGGCAGCAGTCTTACAGGCGGATCAACATGACACAAACCACATTCACGCGCCGTGGCTTTGGCGCGCTTACCCTTGGCGGCGCAGCAACGCTCGCGGCCTGCGGCAACGGTGTTGGAAATTCCAATGCTTCCACAATTGACGCCCGCGTCGATTCAACATTGTCGGAAATGTACCGCAGTTTTCCCAACACGATCGACCTTGCTGGTAAAGCCAATGGCATGCTGATCATGCCGCTGGTCACCGAAGCCGGGCTGGGCTTTGGCGGCGCGTATGGGCGCGGCGCATTGCGGATCAATGACGTGACGGTTGACTATTATTCGGTCACCAAAGCGTCGGGCGGTCTGCAAATCGGGGCACAGCAATACGCCCACGTTCTCTTTTTCATGACCGAAAACGCGCTCTTGGAATTCCGCCGTTCCCCAGGCTGGGCAGCTGGAGCCGATCTGGAATATGTGGTCTCCGACCGTGGTGACAGTGTGGCCGCGGATACAACAACGGTTCTTTCTCCGGTGCTGGCCGCCATTTTTGGCCGCGCAGGTCTGCGCATTGGCGCCACGCTGGAAGGCACGAAATACACGCGTATTATTCCGTAACTGCGCGCGGCTTCCCTGCGTAGACATCAAAAAACACCGGTCGCGTCTGTTCATGTGGCCGGTGTTTTTGCGTGTGGTGTCATCAAACAAACCCGAAGTCGTTTTGGCAGGCCGAAACACCTTGTCGTGCACAGGCGAACGCCATACCTATCGAGCACCATAAAGATGCGAGGATTTTATGCTGCACCTGCCATTTCCTGTCCGTGACGCCAACGCTGCCTCTGGCGCAGACGGCTTGGGCAATTTGCCTGAATGGAACTTGAACGATCTTTACACCGCAGAAGACGCGCCCGAACTGGCGCGTGATCTGGAATGGTTGGAGCAGGAATGCGCAGCTTTTGCCTCAGACTACGAAGGCAATCTGGGCGATCTGGATGCGGCAGGCCTTCTGAATTGCGTGCATCGCAACGAAAAAATCAACGCGATCGCCGGGCGTATCATGTCGTTTGCCGGGCTACGGTACTATCAGCTGACCACCGATGCGGACCGGGCGAAATTCATGTCCGACATGCAAGAGCGGATCACCAATTTCACCACTCCTCTGGTGTTCTTTACCCTCGAGCTGAACCGCCTCGAAGATGATCATCTGGATGGGTTGCTGGCTCAAAGCGACGATCTGGCGCGCTACAAACCAATTTTTGACAAGATCCGCGCGATGAAACCACACCAGCTTTCTGATGAGTTGGAAAAGTTCCTGCACGATCTGGGCGTTGTTGGTGATGCGTGGGAACGGCTTTTTGATGAAACGATCGCGGGTCTCACCTTTGAGGTTGAGGGCGAGACGCTCAACATCGAAGGCACACTGAATTTCCTGACCGATCCGAACCGCGACAAACGCGAAAGCGCGGCGCGCGAAGTGGCCAGTGTTCTGTCGGACAACGTGAAAACCTTTGCGCGTGTACACAACACGCAAGCCAAGGAAAAAGAAATCATTGATCGCTGGCGCAATATGCCCAGCCCGCAAGCCGGGCGCCACCTTGCCAACCAGGTCGAGCCCGAAGTGGTCGAAGCGCTGCGCAACGCCGTTGTGGCCGCCTATCCAAAGCTGTCTCATCGTTATTATGAGCTCAAACGCGGCTGGCTGGGTCTGGACCGGATGCAGGTCTGGGATCGCAACGCGCCGCTGCCGATGGAAGACCCGCGCATCGTAAACTGGGCCGAAGCGGAAAAGACGGTGATGGATGCCTACGCCGCTTTTGATCCGCGCATGGCCGATATCGCGGCGCCTTTCTTCTCCAAGGGCTGGATTGACGCAGGCGTGAAACCCGGCAAAGCGCCGGGGGCCTTTGCCCATCCCACCGTCACGGATGTGCATCCCTATGTGATGCTCAACTATCTTGGCAAACCACGCGATGTGATGACACTGGCGCATGAGCTGGGCCACGGTGTGCATCAGGTGCTGGCAGCGGGCCAAGGCGAAATGCTGTCCTCCACGCCGCTCACTCTGGCCGAAACGGCCTCGGTCTTTGGAGAGATGCTGACCTTCCGCAAAATGCTCGACGCCGCAGAAACGCAGGATCAGCGCAAAGTACTGCTGGCTGGCAAGGTCGAAGACATGATCAACACTGTGGTGCGCCAAATCGCGTTCTACGATTTTGAATGCAAGCTGCACGACGCCCGCCGTGGTGGCGAGCTGACGCCGGACGATATCAATGCCATCTGGATGTCTGTGCAGGGCGAAAGCCTTGGGCCAGCCTTTGATTTCATGGACGGATATGAAACCTTCTGGGCCTATATCCCGCACTTCGTGCATTCACCCTTCTATGTCTATGCCTACGCCTTTGGGGATGGCCTCGTGAACGCGCTTTATTCGGTCTACGCCGATGGGGCGGAAGGCTTTGAAGACAAATATTTCGATATGCTGCGCGCCGGTGGCTCCATGCACCACAAAGAGCTCTTGGCCCCCTTCGGCCTTGATGCGTCTGACCCCAAATTCTGGGACAAAGGGCTGAGCATGATCGCAGGCTTCATTGACGAATTGGAAGCGATGGAAAGCTAAGCGCTGGCGGCAAGCCTCTTCACCAGAGGTTTGCCGCAGTTTGCTTTAGTGCGCGTCGGCGCTTTGGCGCGCGCGCCATAAGGCAAACGCAAACCACATACTCAGCGCAACAAAAGCAAAAAGCGGTATGCGCGCGGTATCTGTCTCTGGGTTTGTGAGTCCATTCATCCACAAGAAAAGCGCGTTGAGGATCAGGTAATCCACGACGCCAATGGCCAACGCAAAAGTCCACAGCCTGGGCATCAAGGCCGCAAAAACCCCTCCTGTGAGCAAAAAGGCATTGCCCAAAATGCGCAGCGGCTCCACCTGACCGACCGCAATGTGAACGGCCACGTCAATCAGCTGCACGGCGGTCAATGCGAGCAGCGGGAGCATCAATCGTCGTTCCATATGCTTGGTCACCCGTTTGTTTCGGTTCCTCCCAGCTTGCGCATAAAAACGGGCCAATGCAGCAAAATTCGAAACCTTGCCTTGCGCAAGCAACGAAGAGTGGCCAAGCGCCGCCGGATTTGGCACTGATGGCTAAACTGGATCACAGGCCACCCTTTGCCCATACTTACGCTCGACAACATTCTCACGGACCGCGGGTCCAAATATGCCGTATCCGGCGCGCCGTGCACTTCGGAAGTGGATGCAAAAGAGCTGCTTAAGCTCCTCAAGAAAAACAAGAAGTTTGCGAAGGCAACGCATAATACCTGGGGGCTTTTGTTGGACGGTGTGCCGATAAAAAGCGATGATGGTGAAACCGGTGCGGGCAATGTGATCTTGCGGATGCTCGAACGAGATGACGTGCAAAACCATCTGGTGGTCGTCACGCGGTGGTATGGCGGCAAACATCTAGGCGGGGACAGGTTTCGCCATGTGCAGACCTGTGTGCGCGCCTACCTTGATGAGGCAGGTCTGCCGTAACGCGTTATTTCAATTGGCTGTCTTTTGATCCACGCCGATTGATCCCACCTCGCATTTGCACCCGCCCGTCCCGTTCTGAGGCGCAATCTAGACAGAGTTTGACGCCGGGAATAGCTTTGCGCCGCGCCTCGGAAATGGGTTCTTCGCATTCGGCACAATTGCTTAGGCTGTCACCAACTGGGGCCGCCCGCGCCTTGAGGCGCTGAAGCTCATCATTGATTGATGCTTCGATCTGTTCGTTGACTGCGCCGTCGCGCGCCCATCCGCCCGCCATGTGTGTTGTCCTCCTTCCTCCACGCTATGACAAACCCGATCTGCTACCAACAAAAAAGCCCCAGCGCATCGGCCGGGGCTTTCTAGCCAAGAATTGGAGACAGTTAAGCAGTCGCCAAAAGGCCCTTTTCCCGCGCAATCTCGCGCATCTTTTTCTGGATCTTCTCAAACGCCCGCACCTCAATCTGGCGGATCCGTTCGCGGCTCACGTTGTACGTGGTCGACAGATCCTCAAGCGTAACAGGCGCTTCGGATAGGCGGCGCTGGGTCAGGATGTCTTTCTCCCGATCGTTCAGCACCTCAAGCGCTTCGGCAAGCATTTCGCGACGCACCGAAAGTTCGTCTTGCTCGGCATAGTCCGTGGCTTGATCGGCATCTTCGTCTTCCAGCCAATCCTGCCATTGCATTGTGCCCTCGCCTTCGGAGCCCACATTCGCGTTAAGCGATGCGTCGCCACCAGACAGACGCCGGTTCATGGAGATCACTTCATCCTCAGTCACGCCAAGGTCATTCGCGATCCGGGCCACGTTTTCCGGGCGCATGTCGCCGTCTTCCAGCGCACCAATCCGGGCTTTCGCTTTGCGCAGGTTGAAAAACAGCTTTTTCTGCGCGCTGGTGGTGCCCAATTTCACAAGGCTCCATGACCGCAGGATGTATTCCTGGATCGACGCGCGGATCCACCACATCGCATAAGTCGCCAGACGGAAACCTTTTTCCGGGTCAAACCGCTTGACCGCTTGCATCAGGCCTACGTTGGCTTCGGAAATCACTTCGGCCTGTGGCAGGCCGTAGCCACGATAACCCATCGCGATCTTGGCGGCCAAACGTAGGTGGGATGTGACCATTTTATGCGCCGCATTGGTGTCTTGTTCTTCGACCCATCGCTTGGCCAGCATGTATTCTTCTTCCGGTTTCAGCAAAGGGAACTTGCGGATGTCCTGAAGATACCGATTAAGACCGCCCTCAGGCGTCGGTGCAGGAAGATTTGCGTAATTAGCCATGGTTTTACCCTCCCATGTTTATGGGCTTAACATGCATATGGGGTCGAGCATGTGTTGATACAAGGCCTGCTATGCACAATGTCATGCTTCCATATATTCCGGGCAATTACACCCGTATGTCACCTGGTTCACACAGCTGTGCTAAAGGTGACATTTCCCATCACAAGGTGGTTAATATTGTGTCACTTACGCGCGCAAGGCGGCGTGCAGCGCGGCCATATCGGTGGGCATAGGCGCTTCAAAGTGCAACGTTTCGCCGCTGCGCGGGTGCACAAATCCAAGCACTCCGGCGTGCAAAGCCTGCCGATCAAAGCCGCGTACAATGTTTTCCGCGGTCTCTGAGACTGCGTTTTTGCGCAATTTGCGTTTGCCGCCATATACCGGATCGCCGACGAGCGCGTGGCCTGCATGGGTCATGTGGACCCGAATCTGATGCGTGCGGCCCGTTTCCAACGCGCATTCCACCCAAGACAGCACCTCGCCAAAGGTTTCACGCACTTTTACCCGCGTGATCGCGTGCCGCCCGCCTTGAAAAAGGACAGCCTGTTTTTGACGATCTGTTTTGTGGCGCGCCAAATGGGTCGTGATCTTCACCACCCCACCGGGTTCAAAAGAAACCCCACGGATCCCGCCCAGTCGCGGATCAGCCGCATCTGGAACGCCATAGCAAAACGCTTGATAACGCCGGTCGACACTATGATCCGCAAACTGCGCAGAAAGGGCTGAATGCGCCATATCGGTCTTTGCCACGACCAAAAGCCCCGATGTGTCCTTGTCGATCCGGTGCACGATCCCGGGCCGCTTTTGACCGCCCACACCCGATAAAGCATCGCCGCAATGTGCCAAGAGCGCATTGACCAAAGTCCCCGACGGCGTTCCGGGTGCTGGATGCACCACCATGCCCGCGGGTTTGTTGACCACGATCAAGTCATCATCTTCGAACGCCACCTCCAGCGGGATGTGTTCCGGCAACATGTGCGTTTCCGCGGCTTCTTCGATTGTAATCTGAACCTCGTCGCCTTCTGCAACACGCGCTTTGGCGTCTTGCAGAACAGCGCCGTTGACATGCACCGCCCCAGCTTCGATCAACCGCGCGAGCCGGGTGCGCGACAACGCCGCCTCCTCTGGCACATCGCGCGCCAAAGCCTTATCAAGACGGGGCGGTGGCGCAGCGCCCACAACAAAGGTGACCAATTTGGATGACATAGCCCCTCCGTCGGACCCGCCCAATTTGCGGTTTTTGCGCATTCTCGTGACCGTGCTGACCGGCACGATGATCGTGGGCGTTCTAACCATCGTGGTGCTGCTTGTCATCCGCTTGCAGACACCCGCCGGACCATCCGCACCCGAGATTTTGAATTTGCCCGACGGCACAGAGGTTCATGCGCTGACACAAGGCCCGGATTTTTGGGCTGTCGTGACAAAAGCGGGCCGCATCCTGATCTTCAATCCCGACGGAACGCTTCGGCAAGAAATTACTGTTGAATAAGAGCCTTGGGGGGATGGTACCGCCTCCCTGGCTTGAACAGGGGACCTCTGGATCCACAATCCAGCGCTCTAACCAACTGAGC
>JABSSA010000404.1 GCA_013214665.1 Paracoccaceae bacterium | reverse complement strand
CCGCCACCTTGCCTTCGTAAGCTTCTGAAAATGACCCTGTGTTGTGGATCGCTTTGCTGATCCGCTTGCCAGCACAATGCAGGCATAGCTCTCACCCTCCATACTCTATTGTTGGTTTGCCATTTCGCGATGTGGCTCACTTAGCCCCAGCTAAGGGCGCGAATGCCGCTGTCATCCGGTGAAGCGATGCCCCGGTCGGTTTCCCATAATCCCTCTGTACCCCGGGAGAGCCTAAAGGCCGCTGGCTTAATCTGATCGGTGCGCCTTTGCGGGTAAATCTATTTCTGGTTGTGTGGTGTGACTGGTCGGGTTAACAATTCACTGTATAGCTTTGGGAAACTCAAGTTGGCGTATTTTGAAATAAACAGCGACACCGTGCTCGTTTCCCCATTTGTCGAATTGCCTGATGGTCCGACCGCTGATGCATGGACCTTCACAAAATCGGTCTCGTCCAGCACGCTCATATATACCGCGAGCGGGCCGTCAGAAATCTGGACCGAGTATAGCGGCAGCTTTGATGTGTCTGACGACGGATTAGTCACAGGAACAATTTACAGCATCATCACCTACATCAGGCCAGACAATCCGCTCGTTTACCGAGGCCAGGAGTATGCCGATGACGCTTTGTTCATGTTTGAGCATGCATTGGACTTGTCGGATGCGATAGAGTGGCTGGCTGAAACAGCTCTGGCTGGTACGCCTTGGTTGTCAGACCTGCCAGAGGCGTTTTTACCTGGCGACGATATTTTGAGCATCGAACCGTTTGCTGACGAAAACACGCCCGTGGTGGTGCATGGCGGTGCGGGCAACGATGTGATTGAGCAAGACCTCAGTGATATACGGTATCAACTGGCGTTGGCGGAGCCGGGCGAGGATATTTCCGACATTTTTTTCCGGACCTACACCTACAGCGTTCAAGAATACCTCGGCCTTGTTGAACGGATGAAGGCTTCGCTCGATGGGGGCGACGGTGACGATACCATCGACGGGGCCTTTGGTGATAATGTGCTGATCGGTGGGGCGGGAAATGATCGCCTTTGGGGCGGTGGCGGAAACGACCGATATGTGGGAGGGGCCGGGGATGACGAAATTACCGGACAGCCTTTAGATTTACGGAGTGAATTGCACGTTCAAGCGGACACCGCCGTATATGAAGGCGCGAGCACGCAGTACGTATTGAACTTTACGCCTGCCACCCAATCTATCTTTGGAGGTCTCCAGCCAACGTACTATGTTCACGACCCTGTTGGTGGGTATCTTCGGTCATTTGGCCAGGCAAACCCGTATTTCGCGCTTGAAGATGAAATTGCGTACTACAACTACAGAACGACTGTTGTTGATCGCGTCGATGGGCGGGACGGCACAGATTCCTTGCTGAGCGTCGATTTTTTGGAATTCGCCGATCAGACGATAGATCTGTCCGTCATCAATTCTGCCAGCCGCTTGAGCGAAGAACAGGCGCGCGATCTTGTCGAAATTTACATCGCCTTCTTTGACAGGGCGCCTGACGCGATGGGGCTGTATTTCTGGGGGCATCAGCTTGTCGAGGGCATGACGCTTGAAACGATCGCTGATCATTTTGCCACCTCGCCAGAGGCGCAGTCTTTGTACCCATTTGATGGCAGTAGCAGCGCCTTTGTCACCTCTGTTTACGAGCATGTCCTTAATCGGGTGCCTGATGCAGAAGGTATGGCGTTTTGGACCCAAATTCTGGACCAGGGCGAAATCAGTCGCGGTGGATTGGTGTTGGAGATCATCCGGGGCGTAGGCGCAGTTGATGCACAAGGCGCTTCCAATGAACAGTCCCAGCAGCGCTCCGCAGATGCGGTGTTTTTGGATGCCAAATCCTATCTTGGCCTATATTTCTCGGCATTTCTTGGAATGAGCAATGCTGAAAACGGGCGCGCGGCGATGAGTGCTTTTGATGGCAGCGTGTCGGGGTTTTCAGAAGCCATAGACCTGATCGAAAGCGACTATGGCGCAGCATCCGACCCGATGACCGGAGAATTGCTCGTCAGCATGGTTGGCATAACCGGCGATCTGTTCGATGATTTTATTGGGTGAGCTCTGCGCCAGCCCTCCGATTGGCCATCTTGGGTATTTGCGACTGCAACCCGCATCAGCGCACGCATCAAAACCACGACGCCATCAGGCGAGCCTATGACCCGCGACGCCCTGCATTGCGCTGAGCGCGGCCATCAAGCCGTAAACACCGCTTCCATCGCATCCACCAGTGCGGCGTCAGAGCGCATCTTTCTACGATGAGGGGTCATCAACCGGATCTCTAATGGCACAACAAAACGGTCCGGGAGGACTTGTCGCAAAACGCCGGCCTGAATGAGTGACGCGGCGCAAATATCGATGCACCCCGTCACCCCCAACCCTTGACTGGCGAGGCTAAGCTGCGTCGAGGGAAGCGAGACGCTGATTGCGTTGCTAAAGGTAAAGTGACCCTTTGGGTGCGTAAGCGGATAGCGATAGGGGGGCTTTCGTTCCGTGCCGACAATCCCTGTGAGCTCGGAAATGCGCTCAACCGAGCTGACCTCATCCGCAGAGACCAAGCCCGTGCTAGCTACCAGAATTGCGTTGGCCTTGCCTGTCCAGATCGTGCGCAAATCCTGATCTTGCGAGAAAGAGGAAGCAATGCGCAGAAAATAGTCGCGTGCAAATCTGCTGTGATCGATAAAATCGTCTTCGGCGAAAATTTTCAACGACAGCTGTGGATGGTGATCCATCAAATGCCTGGTCGCGGAGCCAAAGCAGGTGTTTGCAACTTCCGTCGGAACGCTGATGCGGCAGGTTTTGGCAAACTCTTCCGCGTCATCAGGGCCCAGCGCTTCGTTTAACAGATCGATGATCCCGGACGCCGACGCATAGACGCGTTCGCCTTCTGTTGTGGGCGTGACACCTGATTTTGTGCGGATCAGCAAAGCGGTGCCAAAGCGATTTTCCAAGAGCTTCACTGACTCGCTCAACCCTGATGGTGACACACCCAGCGCGAACGAAGCAGATTTCATCGACCCGGCCTCAACAATCCGCGCGAAGTTGGCAAGATGCCGGAGATAGCTATGCATTCTATTTTTCAGACTCTGGTGGTTCCTGAATTCTGAATATCCGAACTCACGATCAATGGCTACGATTTCCTCAGATCAAACAGGAGACTGACGATGAAATCGAAACTCATGATGTTGAGCGCAGTTATTCTCGCGGCGCAATTTGGTAACCCAGTAGCGGCGCAATCGACAACCGCAGCAGGTCTGGATGGCACCTATTCATCCATCGCATGCGAGGTGCGCCCATTGCCAAACCAGGACGGCACAATGGGGGAATGGTGGCTGAAGCGGGACATCACGTTGGCCAACAATCGCATTGATGCGGTGTTTACGACCTATGCGGGAGCAGGGTGCGGGTTTGCCTTGCAAGAGCTTCATTTTGGCGGCGATGTTGAAATTGTGGGCCCATCAGACGTGATTGAAGGCGCGGTTGAGGCGGATTTAACCATCGATGATTACGTTCGGATCAAACCGCTTGCAGAAGACTTCGCTGCATTTCTGAACAGCGCGCCCGAGGGATCCTGTCTGACCGCAGAATGGGCAGTTGGCCAAGAACGTGACATTTTGCAAGAGGGTTGTCTGGTCTTGGGGGTTCAGCCCAATACACCGACCGTCGAATATGAGATCCTCGCTACCCGCGGTGACATGATCTTCTTTGGGGCACGGCCGACGGACGGCACGTTTATCGTGTCCCCTGACAAACGGCCGTCTGCGTTGCTCGTCGGTGCTGTGCGAAAATAAGACAAAGGTCCGAAGCTGCCTAGACCGTCTTTCATTAAAGCGGCAGCTTCGTCCGCCCGTCACAGATCTTTCATGAGGCTGTCGGTCAACTGGCGCTGGTGCTTTAGCACCGCGTCAAGATCCAGTGTAGCGATGTGCCCGTCGCGTACCACTTGCCGGCCATTAACCAAGAGGTCTTTTACCGTTGTCGGACCGGCTAGCAAAAGGGCGGCGGCATCCCAACTGCCTGCGGCTTCGACCCCGGACATGTCCCAAATCGCGATATCCGCACGTTTGCCAACCTGCAAAACACCAACATCGTCACGCCCAAGCGCCTTGGCCCCGCCGCGCGTCGCCACGTATAGCGCTTCATAGGCGCTCATCGCATCAGCGCCGCGGGACACACGTTGTAACAACATTGCCTGTCTTGCTTCCGAGACAAGGTTACCTGCGTCGTTAGAGGCGGATCCATCCACGCCCAGTCCAACGGTGACAGACGCATCCAGCATGTCGCGCAGCGGCGCAATGCCAGACCCCAGGCGGCAATTGGAACAGGGGCAATGGGCCACTGCGGTGCCTGTCTCAGCGAATAACGCGATTTCCGATGTGTCGAGCTTTACGCAATGCGCGTGCCAAACGTCTGACCCCAACCACCCCAGCTCTGCGGCGTATTGCCCGGGGCGGCATCCAAAATTCTCTTGGGAATAGCGGATGTCTTCTTCGTTCTCGGCCAGATGGGTGTGCAGGCGCACACCTTTGTCGCGCGCAAGCTCTGCGGATTGGCGCATCAAATCGCGTGATACCGAAAAGGGCGAGCAGGGGGCCAAGCCGACGCGGACCATGGAGCCTTCGGACGGATCGTGGAATGCGTCAATCACCCGCTCGCTATCGGCCAGGATCGCGGCTTCATCTTCGACCAGCATATCCGGTGGCAATCCGCCTTTGCTGCGCCCGATGCTCATCGAGCCACGGGTTGGATGAAATCGCAGGCCGATCCGGTCAGCGGCCGCAATGCTGTCTTCCAACCGGGCGCCATTTGGATAGAGGTACAGATGATCCGAAGAGGTCGAACATCCCGACAGAGCCAATTCTGCCAGCCCGGTAAGGGCGGATGTGTGAATGTGATCGGGGTGCAGTTTGGCCCAGATCGGATAATGCGTTTCCAACCACCCAAACAGCAACGCATCCTGCCCCGCGGGCACAGCGCGGGTGAGTGTTTGAAACAGGTGGTGGTGCGTGTTGATCAACCCCGGCGTCACCAAACAGGTTTGCGCGTGGATAGGTTCCGCATCCGCAGCATCAAGATCAGGGCCGATTTCGGCGATCACACCGTCACGCACCAGAATATCGACGTTGGCGAGACGGGTTGCGGCATCATCCATCGTCAGCACGGTTGACGCGTTGCGAATGACGTAAGTCGATTGGGTCAAGTGAACCCCTTCAGAATGGCAAGCGCGTCGCGGTGGATCTCGGTATTCGCTGCGGCGAGGGCGCGCCCGCCGTTGTGCGCGGGCGCGCCGTTCCAGTCGGTCACGATGCCGCCCGCTGCCTCAACAACGGCGATAGGCGCTTGAATGTCATATGGCTGCAACCCGGCCTCGATCACCAAATCAACCTGGCCCGCCGCCAAAAGGGCATAGCCGTAGCAATCCATGCCATAGCGAACCAATCTGGTGTTCTGCGCGACGGCTTCGAACCCGGCCCGCTCTTGCGCGGTGCCAACCTCGGGGAATGTCGTCAGCACGGTCGCCTCTGCCAACGCACGTGGTGCGCGGGTTTTCAACGCATGTTCCCCAAGTGGACCGCGTACATAAGACTGCCCGCCGCCGCCAACAAAGCGCTCACCAATATAGGGCTGGGCGATCATGCCCATGATCGGCCCGCTGTTATCCGCACAAGAGATCAACACGCCCCATGTCGGCGTGCCCGAGACAAAGCCGCGCGTCCCGTCAATCGGATCAAGCACCCAGGTTAAGCCGGTTGTGCCGGTGACAGGTTCGAATTCCTCGCCAAGGATGCTGTCATCGGGCCGTTCTTGCGCCAAAATGGCACGCATCGCCAATTCAGATGCACGATCGGCAACCGTGACCGGATCATATTCCGCGTCGGATTTTGTTGTTGTATCAAGCGACGCCTGCCGGAAATGGGGCAAGATGGCTTCTGCTGCCGCGTCTGCCAATTGGTGCGCGACAGCGAACAACGCGTCGAAATCATGTGTCATGTCATTGATGTGCCATGACCCAATGGGTTTGGCAATCAGGCGACGTCGCTCAAGACACGCGCCAGATCAAAGAGCCTGCGGCGTTGGGCCTCTGGGATGGAATAATACGAACGAACCAGTTCCATCGCTTCTTTGTCACCAAGCAGATCGTTTGGCACCGTCGCATCGCCTTCGGGGGCCATATCGTCAACTGACAAGCCTTCGAAAAAGAAAGACACCGGAACGCTCATGGCCTGTCCGATATCCCAAAGCCGTGATGCGCTAACGCGGTTCGCGCCGGTTTCGTATTTTTGGATTTGCTGAAACTTGATCCCAACAAGATCAGCCAGCTTCTGCTGCGTCATTCCGATGAGCCAGCGACGCTGTCGAATTCGCTTGCCGACATGAACGTCTACGTGATGTGGCATACCTGCCGTCCTTCCCTTTTGCGCCTGCCCTACGGCCTGTATCGCCAAGCGCTTACCCCGATTTTAACAGGTGCAATTTTCGTTAGAGCTATCCGTTAACAAATCAACAGCTAATTTGAGGCAAGTACCCCTAAGGTTGTGCTTGTGGCGTTTAGGTCGCCTCATCACAGGTTGCTGTCTGTGCCAACTATGCTCTAAGCTCAGTATTTTGCTCTCCCGACTGCAAAAATGACTGATGCAGCCTAGCACGCGCAACAAGTAAATTTACAAAATTCCCCCATCGGTAGAAATTTTGGCAAATTAATTCACACTTAACAATACGTAAGCGTCTGTTGACCGCAAATCAGGCGCGTCTTAGCTGCACAGTATTGTCTGCGGCAAAGAATGCCTGGCGCAAATATCCATGCAACGCCGCGCGGACTTCATCCGTCTCGGTGGCGTTTGAGTACAGATTGATGCGCTGATCCGGCAGCGCAGGCAGGCTGCCGTTATGATCAATCCGCACCAAATGCGGGGGTTCGGTTCCCTCTATGACGGCATGAACAGCCAGATCCGCGCTGACCGTGGCTTCAATTGTGCGATCACTGTCGGTTTCGATTTGCAGCTCCCAAGGAATGTTCGCTTCGTCCAGGCTCGCGATTACGCTGGGGCGGAAAGTGCATTGCCGGCCAAAGGCCAACTTCAAAGGGCGCTGGCGCCAGGCTGACCCACCGGGCGCGCCGATCCAGTTCAGGGGTTTCACGCATAATTCTTCGCCGCCCGCATCCATGCCGATCTCGGTCGTCAAAATGGTTTCACACGCTCCCTTTGCGTAAGCCTCTTTCAACGCCTTTGTGTTGGACGAAATCAAATGCACTTTCACGCGCGGAAAGGCGGCGTGAAAGACCTTTAGAACCCTTGGAATTGCCGGATAAACAATGTCGTGCGGCACGCCCAACCTAATTTCGCCTTCGAAACTCGTATCTGTAAGGCGGCGCATTACTTCATCATTCAGATCGATCATCCGTCGTGCATAAACCAACAGGTGCTCTCCGGCTGATGTCAGCGCCAGACTGCGCCCGCTCCGGTCAAACAGTGTGATATCCAGTACTTCTTCTAGCCGCTTCAGCTGCATCGATACGGCGGATTGCGTCAGATGCAAAAATCCTGCCGCGCGTGTCACCCCGCCGCTGTCGACAACCGCGACAAACGATCGAAGCGTAGAAATATCCAGATTTCGCATAGATCAAATTCCGTGATGAGAGGCATAAGAAACATTCGTTTTTAAAATGTCCCATACTCGGCCATATACATCAAGTAGTTTGATGAAACACGGTGAAATTATCACCAGGCATGAGGGGACAAGACATGGCCTTTGATCTGACAAACACACATATTGCTGCCGTACCCACTTTTCCTCGTCGTCGGGGATATGGGGCCCTTCTGACCAACCTGATCGTGCTTTGGCGGTCGCGTCGGGCGCTGGCGCAGCTTGATGCAAGGGCGTTGGAAGACGTTGGTTTAACCCAGCAAATGGCCCAGGACGAAGCCGAACGGCCCGTGTGGGACGTGCCAGCCAACTGGCGCTGCTGAAGGCTGTGGTAAATTTACTGAAATGACCACGTAAAACGGTCTGTTTCCGGGCGAATAAGGCTTGAAAACAGACCGCGCGCCGCCAATATTCACGGGGAGTGCGCATATGGTTGCGCATAACACATAATATTGGAGGTCACCTTGGCTGACGTGAACACGATTCGGCAACAAGCCGGAGCGCGTGCCGCCCAAATCGATGCGGGTCTGCGCGCCCATATGAATAAAGTCTACGGCACAATGTCCGTGGGCATGTTGATTACCGCTGCTGCGGCCTGGGCAATTGCCGGGCTGTCAATGACATCGGACCCTGCGCAAGCTGCCGCTCAGATTGGTGAAGGCAGATATCTGACCAGCCTGGGCGTGACGCTGTATGTCTCCCCGCTGAAGTGGGTGCTGATGTTTGCACCGCTCGCTTTCCTGTTCTTCGGCTGGGGCGCATTGATGCGTCGCGGATCCGCGGCAATGGTACAGCTTGGCTTCTTTGCCTTTGCGGCGGTCATGGGCGTGTCTATGGGCACCGTCTTTATGATCTACACACCGTATTCCATCGCACAGACCTTTGTGGTCACAGCAATCGCTTTCGCGGGTCTCAGCCTCTGGGGCTACACCACAAAGCGTGACCTGAGCGGCATGGGCACATTCCTGATCATGGGTGTGATCGGATTGCTCGTGGCAATGGTCGTCAACATCTTCCTGCAGTCGCCTGCGATGATGTTCGCGATTTCCGCGATTGGTATCCTGATCTTTGCTGGCCTCACCGCCTACTACACACAGGACATCAAGAACACATATGTGGCCCACGCCACGCATGGCGATCAGGACTGGTTGGACAAAGCCGCCTATGACGGCGCGCTGAGCCTCTACATCAGCTTCCTGAACATGTTCCAGTTCCTGCTGATGTTCATGGGTCAACAAGAATAGGCATTTGCCATCTTACATGCAAAAGGCCGTCCTACGGGGCGGCCTTTTCTTTTGCGGCCAGTCATAGCGCCCAAAATCACGGCGCCGCTTACAATTTATTGCCCTGCGGCCTTGCCCGCCGCCCGGTGAAACCCTACGCCTCATCTTATGAAAATATTGTTTTTAGGCGACGTGATGGGCCGCGCAGGTCGGCAGGCGATCACAGATCATTTGCCGCGTTTGCGCAAAGACTGGCAGTTGGACTTCGTGATCGTGAACGGCGAAAACGCGACTGCAGGCGCGGGTCTCTCCGGGGCGCACGCCAAGGCGCTGCTGGATGCAGGTGCCGATTGCTTGACGCTTGGGGATCACGCCTTTGACCAAAAGGATATGTTGCAGTTCATCGAAAAAGAACCGCGTATCATCCGCCCGATAAACTACTCCAAAGCGGCCCCGGGCAAAGGCGCCCGCGTGTTCGAAGTGCGAGGTCAGCGTATCCTTGTGGCTCAGGTGCTGGGCCAGGTGTTCATGAAGCGCCCTTTCGACGATCCATTTTCTGCCACCGAACACCTCTTTCGTACGCACCCTCTGGGCGGTGCTGTGCAGGCGGCTGTCGTTGATATCCACGCCGAAGCCACGTCCGAAAAAATGGCCATGGGTCATTGGTGCGATGGTCGCGCGAGCCTGGTTGTTGGCACGCACACCCATGTGGCCACAGCAGATGCGATGATTTTGCCCAAAGGCTGCGGCTATCTGACTGATGCGGGCATGTGCGGTGATTATAACTCCGTTATCGGTATGGACTCCGCCGAACCCCTGCGCCGCTTTATCACCGGTATGCCAAAGGAACGCTTCACCCCTGCGCTGGGCGAAGCAACCCTGTCCGGCGTCTATGTCGAAACGGACAACGCCACAGGCAAAGCCACCCGGATAGAAATGGTGCGCCAAGGCGGACGGCTGCAAAGTAGCGGGCCTTAGATGACCAGCAAACAGCGCAGCTTTTATATCCTGCTCTTGATGGTGCTCAGCGCGGGCTGGGGCCTAACGATGCCGCTGACCAAGATTGCCGTGTCGACCGGGCATAAGCACTTTGGCCTGATCTTCTGGCAAATGGCCATCGGTGTCGCGGTGATGACGGTGATCATGCTCGCCACCCGCCGCCAATGGCGCTTTGATCTGCCCGCGCTCCGGGTCTACCTGATCATTTCATTGTTGGGCTCGGTCCTGCCCAATACGATCAGCTATCAGGTCGCCGTACATCTGCCATCCGGTGTCATGTCGATCCTGATTTCCACCGTCCCAATGTTTTCCTTTCCCATCGCGATATTGCGGCTGCTTGACCGCTTTGAATGGCGGCGGCTGGCCGGGCTGGGGTTTGGGCTGGCGGGTGTGCTCGTGCTGATCGTGCCCGAGGCAGATCTCCAAGGCAGCATCCCTCCGTTCTGGGCCATCGTTTATATGCTCAGCAGCCTCTTTTACGCCTTCGAAGGCAACTACGTCGCCAAATGGGGCACCGCAGGCCTCGACCCGCTGCAAGTGTTGTGGGGAGCGTCACTCGTGGGGATGCTGTTGGCCACCCCTCTTGTGATCGGGTCTGGCCAATGGATTTCGCCGCTGCCACCCTATGGATGGCCCGAGCTGGCGCTTGTGATCTCGTCGGCGGTTCATGTGGTGGTCTATGCCGCGTTTGTCTGGCTGATCACCCGCGCGGGCCCGGTGTTCACATCCCAGATCGCTTATTTCGTCACGCTGTTTGGCGTGCTCTTTGCATGGGTATTTCTGGGGGAAACCTTTGGCGCAGGCGTCTGGGCGGCACTTGGATTGTTGCTGGTGGGGATGTTTCTGGTGCAACCACGTACCGCACCGCCCGCAGTTGAACCCAACACGCCCATGGGCAACACTGGTACCTAAACAACAGCGGTGGCACCTCCGATGATGGATCTGGTCGACCTCTCCCAGAACACGCAGGCCTTTCTCACGCTCGCTGTGGTGGCGGTGATGTTCCTTCTGTTTTTGCGCGAAAGCTTCCCGGCTGAGGTCGTGGCGATTGCAGGTGTGGCGCTGATGCTTGTGGGAGGGCTATTGCCATATGAGGCGGCCCTTGGTGTGCTGGCGAACCCGGCCCCTTGGACGATTGCAGCCATGTTCATCATCATGGGCGCGCTGGTGCGGACCGGCGCGCTCGATGCGTTGACGGGCTTTGCCGACCGGCGTGCGAAATCAAGCCCGGCGCTGGCTCTGGCCGTGTTGATGGGGTTCGTGATCTTCAGCTCCGCAATTGTCTCGAACACGCCTGTTGTTGTCGTGATGATCCCCGTTTTCACACAGCTGGCCAAAACGTTGGGCCTGTCTGCGTCAAAACTGCTGATCCCGCTGAGCTATGCAGCAATCCTTGGCGGCACGCTGACCCTGATCGGGACCTCGACAAACCTTCTGGTCGATGGCGTGGCGCGGGGGCAGGGCTTGCAGGGCTTTTCCATTTTCGAGGTCACGCCGCTTGGCCTGATCCTTGTGGCCTGGGGGGCGCTCTATCTGCGGTTTGTCGCACCTCGCCTGTTGCCGGACCGCGATTCCATGGCCAACCTTTTGTCTGACCGCTCTCGCATGAAGTTCTTTACCGAAGCAGTCATCCCCCCCGACAGCAACCTGATTGGGCGCGAGGTGTTGGGCGTACAGCTTTTCAAACGGGACGGCGTGCGCCTGATCGACGTGATCCGGGGCGATCAATCGCTGCGGCGCAACCTGCAAGGGGTCGCGCTTCAGGTGGGGGACCGCGTGGTTTTGCGCACCCAGATGACAGAGCTTCTGAGCCTGCAACGCAACAAAGAGCTGCGCCGCGTGGACCAAGTCTCGGCCGTGGAAACCACAACGGTCGAAGTGCTGATCACGCCGGGCTGCAAAATGGTAGGGCGCTCGCTTGGGTCAATCCGGCTACGGCGGCGGTATGGTGTGTATCCTTTGGCTGTGCACCGGCGAAACCAAAATATTGGGCGGCAACTGGATGACTTGATCGTCAAAGTGGGCGACACGCTGCTTCTGGAAGGGGCACCTGCCGATATTCAAAGGCTGGCTGCGGATGTGGATCTGGTGGACGTATCGCAACCCTCAACCCGCGCTTTCCGACGCGGCCGTGCACCCTTGGCGTTGATCAGCCTTCTGGGTCTTGTGGCTTTGGCGGCCCTTGGGGTGGCGCCTATTTTCTTGCTGGCCGTAGTTGCGGTGGCTTTTGTGCTGGTCACCCGCTGCATCGACGCAGATGAAGCATTTTCTTTCGTCGATGGGCGGCTCTTGGCGTTGATTTTTGCCATGCTGGCGATCGGTGCGGCTCTTGAGGCGACGGGGGCGGTCGCCTTGATTGTCGGCGCGCTTGCACCCGGGCTTGAGACTTTACCGCCATTCCTGATTGTCTGGGCGATCTATCTGCTGACCTCGGTTCTGACCGAACTGGTCTCAAATAATGCGGTTGCCGTTGTCGTGACGCCCATCGCCATCGGTCTGGCCTCTGCGCTGGGCATCGACCCACGTCCTTTGGTTGTTGCGGTGATGGTCGCGGCCAGCGCCAGCTTTGCAACGCCCATCGGCTATCAAACCAACATGCTGGTTTATGGCCCCGGCGGATACAAGTTTACCGATTTCATGCGCGTCGGCATTCCGCTGAACCTCAGCGTCGGCGTTTTGGCTTCGGCCGTCATTCCCTTCATCTGGCCGTTGTAGCGCCGCTGCCACTGGCGGCGGAAGGTGCGATTAGGCAACCGCTAAGCTATGGCGCTTCTCTTGACGGTCTTGAGCGTCTTCACGGTCAACTCCGCCTCCAACGCCGAAGCGAGTGATTTCAATCGGGCCTCCGCCACTTCGCCAAAAAGCGGCATTGCGTCGGGGGTAAGCCTCAGCTCCAGCTGCTTTTTCTTTGGGAACCAGCGAAACTCGCCGCGTTCCCGATCATTCTCCATCCACAGCATGGCGCCGAACCGCATGGCTTTGCCCAGAATTTCGGCCTCTTTCTGCTTTTTCGGCTCCAGCAGATCATAAAGCTCTTCAAACCGCGTGCCTTCACGCCGGTTCGAATATCGATGCAGCAAAGCCAAGCCGAGATAGATCCGCTCTGAATGTTTCAACCCACCGAGGTTGGCGCGCGTCGCATTATCAAAACAGACCTCAGCCCGGTAATCGGGATGCGCGCGCCAGGTCACGTCGTGCAAAAGACAGGCCGCGCGCACAAGGCGCAGGCGCTGTTCGGGGATGTTGCGAAAAAGGGGCAGCACGAAGCGATATAACGTTTTGCCAAAACCGGGCAGGCGTGCATCTTTGTCTTCAATAAACCGACACGCCTCGATCAATGGATCACGATCCCGCAGCCGTTGTGGCATCTGTTCATACAGCATGCCTTCGCGAATGCCGTAGGATGACAGCGCAATGTCACGCGGTTTAAACGTCTTGACCACGCGGTGCAGCACCTCTGCCGCAAGCGGCACCAAAGCCATCCGCGAAGCAGAAATCCCACATTCCGCCCGCAGTGCGTCTAGATCTTCGCAGTCCACGATATACTTGACCGTTTTGGCCACAGCGCTCGGGGTCATGCGGTATTCGTGTAAGACATGCAGCGGATAGCCCAAACGGTGCATATCGATCCGCGCAATGGCCCGCCACGATCCGCCAACCAGAAACAGGCGATCCCGCTGGGTGCCCATCTTTTCGCGCAGTCCGGCCACCACGTCGCGAATGTGTTTGCGGCGCCCGGATTTGCCTCCCTTAAGCTCGCGCAACTTCAACGGTCCAAGCTGCGATGTGACCCGGTTGCCAACCCGTCCATCGGAGATTTCGGCCAATTCCATGCTGGACCCGCCGATATCGCAAACCAACCCATAGGCCCCGGGCCAGCCTAACAACACACCCTGCGCCGAAAGCCGCGCCTCTTCTTTGCCGTCGAGAACCCAGATCTTCAGACCGGTGGTTGTCGCCACTTCGCGCACGAAATCCGGCCCGTCGCTGGCATCTCGCACTGCGGCCGTCGCCACTACGGTCAGTTCGTTCAGGCCCATGCCGGCAGCGAGGTGTTTAAACCGGACCAGCGCGCTTAGCGCGCGGTCGCGTCCTGCGGGGTTCAGCTTGCCGGTTTCAGACAGACCCGCGCCCAAGGCGCACATGATCTTTTCGTTGTAGAAATAGGCAGGGCTGCGCGCCGCGCCGTCAAACACGACCAGCCGGACAGAGTTTGATCCCACATCGACCACGCCAACCCGTGACAAGGCCCGTGTGGAGGGATCATCAAACAGGGGTCTACCAAACGGCCCCCAATCGCCAGCCGTGTCTGACAAATCGTTCATGTAGCATCCCCAGCAGCATGGCCCGCACCATGGCGCAAGGTAGGGGGATCGGTCAACACGAGGGTGATGTAATTCGGATGTACGCGGAGCGGCCTAGTCTTCGGTATGTGTCAGCAGAGGCACATCCGACGCCCCGGCAGAGCCGCGCCCAGAAAGCGATGGGTTTTCCATAAAGAAGCGATGACAGTTAAAGGCAAATTCGCCTTCCGCCACGCGCTGTCTGGCAAAACCACCGTCTGGCGCCATCACCCAACTTTGCGCCACATCCGCCAGATTTGCGGCCATGATCTGGCTCACGATCTGGGCTTTCACGGTGGCGTTCTGGATTTCGACCAAGGTTTCGACCCGCCGGTTCAAGTTACGGCCCATCCAATCCGCCGACGACATAAACACGCGCGCTTTTTTCGATGGCAGGCCTTTGCCGTTGCCAAAGCACACGATCCGCGAATGCTCCAAAAAGCGCCCGATGACGGATTTCACACGGATGTTTTCCGAAAAACCCTTGATGCCGGGCCGCAGGCCACAGATGCCCCGGATCACAAGGCTGATTTTCACACCCGCCTGACCCGCCGCGTAAAGCGCATCAATCACCTCGCTGTCGATCAGGCTGTTCATCTTGGCCCAGATCTCTGCCGGCTTGCCAGCCCGCGCATGATCCGCCTCGGCGGCGATCATCTTGAGCAATGTAGGCTTTAACGACTTCGGTGAAATGGCCAGGTTTTCCAACGCCTCTGGCTGGGCATAGCCAGACAGATAGTTGAACACCTTGGTTGCATCGCGCCCCAAAGCGCGGTCACAGGTAAAGAGCGAAAGATCGGTATAGATCCGCGCTGTGATCGGGTGATAATTGCCCGTGCCATAATGCGTATAGGTCACCAGGCTCTTACCTTCGCGCCGTACCACCGTGCTGATCTTGGCGTGGGTTTTGAGATCCAGAAACCCGTAAACCACATGCGCCCCAGCGCGTTCCAGACGGCGGGATTGGCGAATGTTGGCGGCCTCGTCAAAACGCGCTTTCAATTCTACCAGCGCGGTCACGGATTTCCCGTCTTCCGCCGCCTCGCACAGCGCTTCCACAATGGGCGAATTTTTCGACGTGCGGTAAAGCGTCTGTTTGATCGCCACCACGTTTGGATCGCGCGCCGCTTGCTGCAAGAACCGCACAACCATGTCAAAGGTCTCGTATGGGTGATGCAGCAACATGTCTTTCTGCTGGATCGCCTTGAACATGTCGCCTTCGTGGTCCTGAACCCGTTCCGGCACACGTGGCGTGAAGGAAGGCCACAACAGATCCGGGCGGCTGTCGATCACCAGCTCTGACAACGCGGCCAGACCCAGCATACCGTCCATCTCTATGACTTCGTCATCGTCCACACCAAGCTCGTGCATCACCACATTTTTCAACGCGCTGGGCGCATTGGCTGTCATGGTCAGGCGCACCACCTCGCCTCGTCTGCGCCGCTTGAGTGCCACTTCAAACTCGCGCACGAGGTCTTCGGCTTCTTCTTCAACTTCCAGATCGCTGTCGCGCAGCACGCGGAACTTGAAATGATCTTCCAATGTATAGCCGGGAAACAACATGCCGATCTTGAGGATCAGCAATTCTTCGATCGGCAAGAACCGGCTTTGCCCCTCGGGCCCATCGGTCAGCGCCACAAACCGCCCGATATGCGCCGGGATTGGTAGCAGCGCCTGCAGAACGCGCTTGTTGGTCTTCTTTTGCAATTCCAGCGCAAGCGCATAACCCGAGTTCGGGATGAACGGAAACGGATGCGCCGGGTCGATGGCCAGCGGCGAGAGAATGGCAAAGATCTGCTCCAAAAACAGATCATCCAGCATCGCGTGGTCTTCGGGGCTCAGATCGTCCTGCGACAACAACATGATGCCCGCGTCCTGCATTTCGCTCAGAAGCGAGGTCAGAACGCGCTGTTGTGTCTGCAACAGGCGGCGGGCGTTTTCGTCAATCAACACCAATTGCCGCGCTGGGGTCAGCCCATCTGCGGCGGGCGTCAGATTTCCAGCCAGCGCCAATTCGCGCAGGCCCGCCACTCGAACAGTGTAGAATTCGTCCAGATTGGCCGCAGAAATAGAAATGAACCGCAACCGCTCCAACAGCGGCACTTTGGGGTTTTCCGCCTCTTCCAGCACACGCCAGTTAAAGCCAAGCCAGCTCAGTTCCCGGTTTTGAAACCGTTCCGGTTTGCTTGGGTCAAAATCCGGCATCTCAACCGGATCGGGAAAGGGGGCTTTGAGAAAATCAGCGCTGTTCATGATGGCTTAGTGGGTGGGGCATATGTCGTTTTGATGACATATCTCACCCGTTTGTCTCTAAATTGTCCAGCAAGCTCGCCGCCAGCTTTCGCGTGATCGGGGTGCGCTCGCTCAAGGAAGTGGCATCCAAACCTGCGACAATGGTCTGCGCGGCGGCAAAAGATCGCTCCATCCGGCGCACCAGGTAAGGGATCACATCTGCGCGCGGTGTCAGTTGCCTGTCGGCAAAGTGTTTTTCCAGAACAGCTGTCAGCAATGCATCATCGGGCAACGCCACGGCGGCATGGCCTGCGGCGTCAATCCGGCTTTGCAGATCGGGCAGGCCCATATGCCAATGATTGGGCGTGCCAACACCCGTCATCAGCAGGGCATGGCCCGCGGCGGCCAGCATGTTGTGCAGATGAAACAGTGCCTCCTGCGCGGCGCGGTCCTGGGCGATTTGGGGCACGTCTTCGACGGCCACCGGCGCTGCGGCTAACGCTTCCAAATCCAGACCGGCCAAATCCCGTGCCGCCACTATCGGCGCATTGGCCATGCCCGCCCAAATATGGGCCAGATGTGTTTTGCCCGCCCCCTCTGGCCCGCTGACCACCAGCTTGCCCAAAGGCCAGTTTTGCCAATCCGCTACCATGGCCAGCGCCACCGCATTGCCGGGCGCCGGCACAAAGCCATTGCGGGTGTAGTCCGTGTTCACCGGAAGATCGAAGTTCAATTGCCGGGGCATGGGATCAGTCTTCTGTTGTCTCTGACAGGCCACGATAGAGCTTGCTGGACGTATAGCGCCCCACCAAGAACCGCACGATCACCCCGATACCCGCCGCAACAGGCACGGCGACCAACATCCCCACAAAGCCGAAGAGCGCGCCAAAAACCGACAGCGCAAAGATCAGCCACACAGGGTGCAACCCGACGCTCGATCCGACAAGGCGTGGGGTCAGCACATTGCCTTCGATGATTTGCCCGATCTGAAAGATCACCGCCACAACCACGATCCAAAGCCAATCGCCCCAGAACTGAAACAGCGCCAGCCCCACCGCCAATGCACCACCAACGAGCGCGCCGACATAAGGAATAAACGTCAAAAGCCCGGCGACAAATCCCACAACTAGCCCGAATTGCAGGCCGACCAGCATCAAGGCGATGGCATAATAACAGCCCAGAATGATGCAGACTGTGCCCATACCACGGATGAAACTGGCCAGAGTTTGGTCAATCTCGTGGGCCAGCTGGCGGATCACCGGCGCATGATCGCGCGGCAGCAATTCGTCAATCCGGGCCACCATCCTGTCCCAATCAAGCAGCAGATACACCGCAACCACAGGCACAATGACAAAGAGAACCACAACGTTGATCAACGAGGCGGCAGAGGTCAGCGCGGTGTTCAGCAACTCGCCACCGCGCGACTGCACGGTTTGCGCCACGGCGGCGATAGATTGGCTGAGGGTGGAGTTTTCATCCAGCAATGACGGAAAGCGATTGGTCAACGCAGCGCTGATCTGGCTCGCAATTTCCGGCGCCGCATTCACCAAGGCCACCGTTTGGTTTACTAGCGTTGGGATCACCAAAAGCGCGAGGATCACAAAAATGACCACGGCGCTCAGCGTGATGATGGCTGTGGCCAAGGCGCGGCTGGCGCCCAGCTTTTCCAAGCGGTCGGCCACCGGATCAAGGAAATAGGCAATCGCCGCGCCCAGAACAAAGGGCAACAGCTGATTTCCCAGGAACCACAAGATGACAAAGAACACCGCTGATGCGATGCCCCAATATCTTAGCTGGTCTTTGACGGGTAATGCCATGGATGCCTCTTTTTGCGCACGCGCTAGACATCGGCTTTTTTGGCAGAAACTTCAAGGAATGGGCGGCGTTTATACGCAACGCCGCCCAAGTGGTGTTAGTGGCAGGCAGGGCGCGTGCCAGGCAGCAGCACTTTGTCGATCACGTGGATCACGCCGTTGTCTGCCTTGATGTTGGCGATGATGACATTGGCTTCGGCTCCTGTGCCATCCGCGATAGACACGCCAGCGCTGTCTTTGGTGATGCACAGACGCTCAGACGCCAGAACCGGCTTGAAATAGTTTGACCCCGCCGGGATCTTTTCCGCTGTCAGATTGCGGTCATCCACGTGATACAGCAGCACGTTGGTCAGCTGGTCTTTGTTTTCTGGCTTCAGCAGTGTCTCGACCGTGCCTTCTGGCAGCGCGGCAAAGGCGTCATTGACGGGCGCATAAACGGTGAACGGGCCGGGGCCCTGCAGTGTTTCAACCAATCCAGCAGCGCTCACAGCGGCCACCAATGTCGAAAAGCGATCGTCGCCCGCGGCGATGTCCACGATGGTTGTCGCGGATGCGCCAGACACAAAAGTAACGGTCGCTGCAGCCGCAGCGGCAAAAGATTTCAAGAATTTCATTGAGGTTTCCTCACAAGTTGCGGTGCACGTTCCCAGTACACATGCGAGGCATACGGCGCCCCACGGCGGGTGGCTCACCGCGATCACGCGTCTGTGATCGGTTGTGAAGATGCCTGCGGCTCCGCACATTGCCAACACCACCCTTGCCAAGCAGCAGCCAGTGCCGCAAAACGCAGCCAACTCTGTCAAAGGACTTCCCAATGCGTCTGAGCCGCTATTTTCTGCCTGTTTTGAAAGAAACGCCTTCCGAGGCACAGATTGTCAGCCACCGCCTGATGTTGCGCGCTGGTATGATCAAGCAATCTGCCGCCGGGATTTATTCGTGGCTCCCGTTGGGCTTCAAAGTGCTGCGCAAGATCGAGAACATCGTGCACGAAGAACAGGCCCGCGCCGGTCACGTGGCGATCCAGATGCCGATCCTGCAATCAGCAGACCTGTGGCGCGAATCCGGTCGTTATGATGACTACGGTCAGGAAATGCTGCGGATGAAAGACCGCCACGACCGCGATCTTCTCTTTACCCCCACAGCCGAAGAGCTGGTGACGGATATCTTCCGCGCCCATGTCAGCAGCTACAAAGACTTGCCTCTGACGCTCTATCAGATCCAGTGGAAGTTCCGCGATGAGATCCGCCCACGCTTTGGTGTGATGCGGGGCCGCGAATTCTATATGAAAGACGGCTACAACTTCGACCTCACGAAGGAAGACGCGCTGCACGCCTACAACCGCCATCTGGTGAGCTATCTGCGCACCTACGAACGTATGGGCCTGCAGGCGATCCCGATGCGCGCTGACAGTGGCCCCATCGGCGGTGACGACACACATGAATTCCTCGTGCTGGCCGAAACAGGCGAAAGCGAAGTGTTCTATGACAGCGCCATCACCGATCTGAAATTCGGCGACCGTGAGATTGATTACGACAGCGTCGAACAATGCCAGGCCGTGCTCGAAGAGTTTACCTCGCGCTATGCCCGCACCGACGAAACCCATGACGAAGCAGCCTTTAACGAAGTGCCGGAAGAGCGCCGGCGCACAGCGCGCGGGATCGAAGTGGGTCAGATCTTTTATTTCGGCACCAAATATTCCGAAGCGATGGGTGCCACGGTGCAGGGCCCTGATGGCAAGCCTGTTCCGGTCGAGATGGGCAGCCACGGCATCGGCGTGAGCCGCCTGTTGGGCGCGATCATCGAGGCCAGCCATGATGACAACGGCATCATCTGGCCCGAAGGGGTCACGCCGTTCCACTGCGGTATCGTGAACCTCAAACAAGGCGATGACGAAGCGGATGCCGCCTGTGACGCGCTCTACAAAGGTCTGATCAAGGCGGGTCTTGATCCGCTCTATGATGACCGCAACGAACGCGCTGGCGGCAAGTTTGCCACGATGGACCTCATCGGTCTGCCATGGCGCATTACAGTCGGGCCGCGCGGCTTGAAAAACGGTGTGGTCGAACTCACCAGCCGCAAAACCGGCGAAAGCGAAGAGCTGTCGCCCGAAGCGGCCATCGCCAAGGTGGTTGAGATCTACGCCCCGCATCTCGCCGCCTCGATGCCGGTGCCAGCGATGCCAAAGGCGTAAGCCATGGTGCTGCGGTTGGTCTTACTCTTGTGTCTCGCGGCCAGCGGGGCGCAGGCACAGGGCACCGCCGCAGCCGAGCGTATCATCGCCGCGTTTGAAACCTGGCTTGAGACCAACGAAACCACAGGGTCCATCGCGGTCTTGCGGCACGGCGCGCCCGTGGCCACCGCCGGTTTCGGCAAAGAGGCCAGCGCGCCGGTCGAGCTTGCCAGCGTCGGCAAGGCCATCACGGCGGTCTGTGTCGATGAACTGGTGCGCGACGGGCGGCTTTCCTATGACGATACGCTGTCCTTGCTGATGGGCACCGGGCCTGATCTGCGCATCGCCGATCTTGTGGTGCACACATCCGGCCTGCGCAAAGACAGCACCCAGCGTGCGATGCAGCTTTGGTTAGACAGATCCGGCCATCGCGCGATGAACGTGTTGGAAAAGGTCATTGACAGGGGCACGCCAAAGGGCGCGGTTGGGGCCTATCATTACAACAATGAAAACTACGCGGTTCTTGGGGCGCTGATCGAACACGTCACCGGCGAAAGCTATGAAACGGTTTGCCATGACCGCGCCGTTGCACCCGCAGGTGTGACCGCCACACCATCCCCCCGCGCGGGCGCGTTCCTCAGCTGGGGCGGCTGGCAGATGAATGTCGCGGATTTCGCCCGCTGGCATCAGCATTGGTTTGGTCGTGATGGGCGCATCGGTGCCGCACCTCTGGATCTGCCGCATGTCGAACTGGCCAAAGATGTCTATCACGGCCCCGGCAGCTTTGTGCGCGTCTCCGCTCAGGGTGCAAACTTCTGGTATTTCGGCGCGCTGTGCTTTCCGTTGCGGATGAACACCGGCAGCTACGCGGTGACATGGGGCGGCGTTCTGACAACCGTGGTTGCTTATGACACCTGCGCCGATTGGGATGATATGGCAGCACTTGATCTCGCGCTGGGCCGCGCGGCTTTGGGCGGCTAGGGTGCTGGGCCGGGCCATCGCTTTGGCGGGCGGTTTGGCCGGTGGCCTGTCGCTGTCGCAATTCCCCGAATTCTCGCAGCAATACCTGCAACGTCTCGGCGGCGCGGTGGATGCGCTGGCCGTCGTGGTCACGGATTTCGAT
>JABSSA010000403.1 GCA_013214665.1 Paracoccaceae bacterium | reverse complement strand
TGAGTGTGCCGGTTGCCTCCAACAATTTTTGATCGCGGCAGATATCGATGAGCGCCTGAACGACTTGCGGCGGCAAGCACACCGCTTCCGCGATGTCTGACACCATCTCCAGTGACTTTCGAAACACCGTTTTGAGCACGATATCGCGCATCATCACCAACGGAAGTTTCATTTCTTCCAAGCGCTTAGGCGCTGGTGGCGCGACCACTGTCGTGTTCATCATATTCATGGCTTAAGGCCCCAAACTGCATTTTGTTTAAATCAGAAACTATACAGTCAAGTGGGCCACAATAAGGCCAAGGATAGGACAATCAGGGGCCTGAATTCACCGCCAGCCCCAGATACGCCATAAGAGTAAACCCGAGCGCCAAACCCATCGGAAATTTCTGGCCCTGATCCCAGCTGGCCCAGTGCGGTGCAAAGCGCCTTAATGGGGAGTGTTTGGCGGCACGGTGGGCGACCACGGCAGCCAGAAGCGTGGCGGCAAAGAGTGCCAGAGCCAATCGCCAATCGGCGAGCATCACATATGGTGAAGCGGCGGCAATGAATTTGGCATCGCCCGCACCCATAACGCCGGCGGCATTCAGAAGGATACCCACCACCAGAAAGATTGGCAGATGCAGCAACTGCCAGAGATACAGATCCCACGGCAAGGCTATTGGTCCAATCGCAACAAACAGCGCGGCCAAAAGCATCACGGTTGGATTGGTGATGCGCATTTCGCGCATGTCTGTGAAGGCCACATATAAGCAAACGGGCACCACGAAGGGCAAGAACCACAAAGCTGCGGAAGCTGGGAACGTCATCTTAGCCGGTGGTGCCGCTTTCAAGTGCCCGCAACGCACGCACAGCGGCTTCGAAATGCTGCGGATGCGTGTCGATCGCGTCCTGCAACAGCGATTTGCCTGTGGTCACATCGCCTTGTTTGATCGCGGTCAGGGCCATCGAATGCAACAGCTGCGCGCGTTCCGACTGTTCCAACGGAATGACGGGCAAGGTGTAGTTGCGCTGAGCACCGCGTGCCAAGACCATGTTGTTCTTGGCAGTAAAGAGCGTTTGATCATTGCGGATCGCATCCCCAAAGAGGCGCTCTGCGGCGGCAAAATCACCGCGGGACAGTTTGGAGTAACCCCAGTTGTTGAGCACACCCGCCGGGCGGGTCGTTAGGCCAACGGCAGTCTCATAAAAGGAATCCGCCTTATCCCATTCCTGGTTGCTGTCGGCGACGATGGCTTCGAGCCGGTAACGCTTGAAGCTTTCAAACGTCGGGGGCACCTCGTCCAACACGTTTTCGGCACGCGCCCAGTCGCCAGAACGGATCAATGCATCGGCGTAATCGACCCGGTCATCATTGGTGGCGCCTTCCATCCGCACAACCTTGGCAAAGGCGGGGGCTGCTTCGGAATAGCGTTTGGCGCGTACCAGGCTGGTGGCCAAGCCGCGTTGCACCTCAATCCGGTCTGGATTGGCTTTGGCTGTACGCTGGAAATGGGCGACGGCTTCGTTCGGGTCGGCAACCGTCAGCATCACGTCGTTGAGGTTGGATTCATCGACCACGTTCACATCCTGGAACGCGCGTTCAACGGTTGCTTCTGCGTTTTGCTCTGCACAAGCAGCTATCATCGCTGCCAGGCTGATGGCACATGTCATACGGAGGGGGTGGCGCATTTTGTGCGTCCTTGTCCTGCTTCTGCCTCGTTAAAGAGCGCCACTGCGCAGGGTGAAATCCCCAATGCCGCGCCGCACTAACCTGTATTCTTGTTGTTCTTGAGGTTCAGTCTTAGCAGAATTTTCAGATTTTGCGAGCGCTAAGCGCAAATTGTCTCGGATGACTGTGCTTTCTCCGTTGTCGAGTGCAAAGGCTTGGCGAAAGGTTAGCTTTGCTTCTTCGACTTTTCCTTGCTCCATCAGTACCACGGCGAGGTTATTCCAGATTTCAGGCCAAGCATCGAAATCGGTTGTGGCGCGGCGCAATAGAAATTCGGCTTGTCCCAGACGCCCGAGACCCAAATTCGCAGTGCCCAAACCGGAAAGGATTTCAGCATCCATTCCATTTTCTAAAGCAGCACGATTGAAAGCACGAATGGCCAATTCATATTCGCGCGCTGCAATCAGTCGATGGCCGACCTCGACCCCGTTGACGGCCTCTTGTTTTGTGTCAACTCCGGGGGCGAACGGGCCTTCGTTCTCGGTGCTCAACTGGGGTGCGCTGCAGCCGGAGAGGGCAACGCATACCGCTATGACGGGCCAGAGATTTGTTAAACCGGTAGGCATGTCGAACCGTAACGCAAAAACCCGGGTGAATGCACCCGGGTTGAAGCAAAGTTTTTGTCAGTGATCTTTGTTAGGGCACGCGGTGCAAAGGTCGCGTTATTGCCCCATCTGGGTAATGCCATGCACCGATGGCCCAACCAGAATAATCAAAAGCGGTGGTACGGTGAGCATCATGGTCGCCAAGGTCATTTTGGTGGGCAGCTTGTTGGCGGCTTCCTCGGCGCGCATCACGCGCTTGTCGCGCATTTCACCGGCATAAACCCGCAATGATTCCGCGATCGAAGTACCAAATGCTGCTGATTGGATCAGCACGGTCACGAAGCTTGAAACATCTGTCACGCCGCAACGTTCGCCAAAGTCATTCAGAACGGTCGCTTTGTCTTTACCCGCTTTCATCTCGTAGCTGACAACCGTCAGCTCTTCGGCAAGTGCCGGGAAAGAGGCGTGCAGTTCGGTCGAAACGCGTGTGATCGCTTGATCCAAGGATTGTCCGGCTTCTACACAGACGAGCAGCATATCTAGCGCATCTGGGAAACCTTGCGTAATTGCGATTTTGCGTTCTTCCACGCGGCGGGTGACCCAGTATTGCGGGATGTAATAGCCAATGCCGCCAGGCCCGAGCGAATACATGATGTTCTTTTGTGTATCGAGCGAGCCGGGTTCGACGATAAAATTGGTATAGAGCAGGCCCAAACCCAAACCGATCAAACCAAGCGCCATTTGGGCAAAGTGAAAATACCGCACCGCATCGCGCCCGGGATACCCCGCTTGACGCATCATCAATTGGCGTTTCGACAATTCAGCGACGTCCTGTGGTTCCAGGAAGTTGGCGAATTTGTCCAACTGCTCATTGCGAGACGCTTGGCGCAAACGCTGCGGCTGTCCTGCGCTGGGCTTCGCATTGGCCGTTTTCAACTTTTTCAACGGATCTTCTGGTTGGCGCACGAAATAGACGGCGACGCCGGCGATCAGCATAAAACCTAATGTGCCAAGTAGGATAATGGGGCCAAGGGGGCCGAGGTCGGTGAAGATTTGGATCAGATCTGGCATCGTCGTTTCCCCTTACACTTTGATGTCAGTCAACTGACGCATAACCCACAGGTTGGCGCACAAAAGGATGCCAACGACAAAGCAAGCCGGAATGAAAAACGGGTGGTCGCGCACGTCATCGTAATAACCAGGGTCACTGATCTGGATCAGCACAAGACACACCAGCGGGAAAGCAGACAGGAATTTGCCCGACCACTTGGCCTCGGCCGTGATCGCTTTGACGCGGCGGAACAGACGGAAACGAGCCCGGATCACCTTGGCCAGACCAGCCAGAATTTCGGCAAGGTTACCACCTGATTGCTGCTGGATAGAGACCGCCACAGCGAGAAAGCGCAAATCTTGCATATCGAGCCGCTCGGCCATGTCTTTCAGGGCTTCGCCGATATCTCGGCCAAAGGCGGATTCATCCGCGATCAAACCAAATTCAGACGCCAGAGGATCAGGGATTTCTTTTGCAGCGGTTTGAACGGCATGCGAAAACGGGTGCCCCACCTTCAAAGACCGCACCATCAATTCAACTGCGTCGGGCAATTGCTCTTCGATCAATCCCATGCGCTTGTTGGCTTTGGCGGAAACCCAGAAAAAGACGGCCCCAACCCCAATACCAACAGACATCAATGCCCGCACAGGCACATCCGTTTCGGTTCCGATGCTGAGCCCCATAAAGGCGATCAGCGCCAAGAGGCCCATGATCATCATCAATTGATAGGGCGTAAAGGCGATGGCCGCCTTTTGGGCTTTTTCGGCCAAGATGGAATACACAGGTATCGACCGTGCACCCATATGCTGCTGCATTTCTTTGCGCAGCTGCTCTAACACTTCTTCGCGCCGCCCGCCGGATTTGTTGAGCATTTCCAAGCGGCGGTTCACCCGGTTGTTCAACGAAATGGAACGGCCGAAAACCACCAGATAGATGCCTTCGACAAGGACCAGAACACCCACAAAGATCAGGCCATAGATAATTGGCTCCATAGACATATCTGACCCTCCTTATTGCGCGGCGATGGGTTCATAGATGGATGCGGGCAAATCATATCCCCACAGGCGGAACCGTTCGGAATAATGCGATCGCACGCCTGTTGCGGTGAAATGGCCGATGATCTTGTTGTCGGGCGTCAGGCCCACGCGCTGGAAGCGGAACACTTCCTGCATTGAGATGACATCGCCTTCCATACCGGTGATTTCGGTGATCGAGGTCATACGGCGCGAACCATCTTGCAAACGCGAAGCCTGCACGATCAGGTTCACAGCCGATGCAATCTGGGAGCGTACCGCCTTGATCGGCATTTCCACACCGGCCATGGCGATCATGTTTTCCAGACGGCTGATCCCGTCGCGGGCCGAGTTGGCGTGGATCGTTGTCATGGATCCGTCGTGGCCGGTGTTCATGGCCTGCAACATGTCGATAACTTCTTCGCCGCGCGTCTCCCCCACGATGATGCGATCCGGGCGCATACGCAGGGCGTTTTTCAAACAATCGCGTGGCGACACTTCGCCCTTGCCTTCCACGTTGGGCGGGCGGCTTTCCATCCGGCCCACGTGGATCTGCTGAAGCTGCAATTCCGCAGTATCCTCGATGGTCAGGATACGTTCGGCATTGTCGATAAACGATGACAGAGCATTCAGCGTGGTTGTTTTACCCGAGCCTGTACCGCCCGAAACGATGACGTTCAGCCGCGTGGCCACTGCCGCCTGAAGATAGGCAGCCATCTCTTCAGTGAAGGCACCAAAGTTCACCAGGTCATCAATGCCCAGTTTGTCTTTTTTGAATTTCCGGATCGACACCAAAGATCCGTCCACCGCAATCGGAGGCACCATCGCGTTAAATCGCGAGCCATCTTGCAAACGGGCGTCCACATAAGGGTTCGATTCATCGACGCGCCGGCCCACGGCGCTCACGATCTTGTCGATAATGCGCAAAAGGTGCCGTTCGTCTTTGAACGTAATGTCGGTCAATTCTAGCTTACCGGCGCGTTCCACAAAAATCTGGCGCGGGCCGTTAACCAAAATATCGTTCACCGTCTCGTCCTTGAGCAATGTCTCAAGCGGGCCAAGGCCGGTAACTTCGTCGTAAAGCTCTTGCGTGATCGTCTGCCGATCTTCGCGGTTCAGAACGATGTTCTTTTCTTCCAGTACCTCTGTCGAGATCGCGATGATTTCTTGCCGCAAATCTTGTTCGGAAGCGTGCTCCAACGCGGCCAGATTCAGGTTATCAAGCAGCGATTGGTGCAGCTCCAACTTGATTTCCGACATCCGTTCACGACGTTTGCGATCGCGGTCCGATGCGGCGTCGTCAGCTTTGGCCGCGATTTTGGCCACCGCCCGTCGTGTTACACCGCCAGATTGCGGCAGTTGGGTAACCTTGTCGGCGGTTGGTTTTGCGTCAGGTGCGGCTTTGGCCGGTGCTGCGGGTGCTTTTTTGTACTTGGAAAACATCGGTTGTCCCCGGCCGGATTATGCGGCTTTGTTAGTTTCTTCGGCCAGACTGTGAATCGAGTGAGCCAGCTTTGCGATTTCTTTGCGCAGAGGATTTTTGGCCGCAGAATTCGCCAGTGGCAGACCGTGATCCGCGCCATGGGTAATCTGCTTGCCGCCATCCGGCAGCTGCACCTCAATTGAAATATCGAGGCTTTCGGCCAAACGCTTCACGCGGCTTTTGCCGGTCAGGTCTGTGAATTTAGGCGCGCGGTTCAACACGTAACGCACTTTTTCCAAAGGCAATTCTTCGGACTGCAGGGCGCGTTTGAAGCGCAAAGCATTCTGGGCTGAGCGCATGTCCAATTCCAGGGTCGCGAAGTACAAATGCGCTGCGCCCAACACCGTTTCGGTCCACATCACCAGCGTGGATGGCATATCAATTACGACATAGTCGAAATGCGCACGCGCCATATCAATTACGCGCGAAATGTCTTCCGGAGATGCCAGATCAAGAGGCACCATTTCGGAAGGCGCCGTCAAAACGCTGAGCGTATCTTCGTAGGTCATCAAAGATCCGCCGAAGATCTCTTCGTCCATGGATTCTGTGTCGGACAACATCTCAAGCACAGCTTCGCGGCGGGGCAAGTCCAGACAGGTTGAAACGGAGCCCGCTTGCAGATCGAAGTCGATCAGACAGACCTTTGGCGCGTCCTCTTTGGTGATCGTCGCCAGTTCCCATGCAAGGTTCACGGCCAGCGTCGTTGCTCCGGTGCCGCCTGCCAGGCCATGGGTTACGAAAACCGCGCCTTGTTTGTCATCACCGACCCGCAATTGCGTCGCGGCCTGCGCTGGGACGGCCTCTTTTGCTTCACGGCTCTCGCGCAGTCGGTCAATTGCTTCTTGAAATTCACCTTCCGGCAAAGGGTAGGGCACAAATTCGTCTGCACCGCGGCGCAGCAATTGATGCAACGCGGCTGGTTTGACGTCTTCTGCGATAAGGATAACCTGAACACCGCGCGATTTTGCCTGCGAGATGATCTCTTCCATCAAGGGCAGGCTATCTTCGTCATCCTGATCAAGCGCAATTGCAATGAACTCCAGCTGCTTGGCTTCCGGTTGTCCGAAAAATGCCAAGGCTTCCGTGAAGTTCAAATCCCCCCAGTTTTCGCCGAGGGCGGTTTCCATATCCTCAATGAGCAGATCAAAGATCTGCACATCACGGGAAACCGTGCAGGCCAGGATGGCCGGTGTTTCTGGTTGCGGCATGACACTGCTCATATGCCTAACATCCCTTATTGCCGCGGTTTCGGGATGGCGTTCGCTTTATCAATCTTATTGCGCTGCCCCGAAGCCGCGAATCCGATAAACGGAAAATCCACGTCTTACAGAGTATGTTTTCGCAGCGAATTCAGGCAGGAATTGGGCCAAAAAAACCCATTTGTTTGGTTTCGGGACACGGTCCCATCAAGCAAAGCGGCATTGTTCAACGATCAATGATGATCACACGCTTAACGAGTGGGGTGGGTGCGGCAATCAATTTCCGCTTAGTGTGCCCAAACCTGTCAGACCTTCCGGAGCCACAGCAGAAGCCACGTAGTCGCGATAGATAATCTGCGCGTATTTTCCGTCCAGTACGTTTGGATGTCTCTTCACGAAACCCGTCACTTCTGTGACGGCGCGGCGGTTTTTGCGCTCGCGGTTTTGGGTGTTAACCACAGGCTGCGTTTCACCAAATGACACGACGGCTTCGAGCCGTGACCGGCTGATGCCGCGCGACGACAAGAAACGCACAACCGCATTTGCACGGCGTTGACCAAGGCGGCGGTTGTAGGCGTCTGAGCCGACCAAATCAGTATGCCCGTAAACGCGGAAGCGTACTTCGGGGAATTGGCGGATAAAGTTTGCTTGTTGTGCCAGAACAGTGCGCGCGTTTTGGTCCAATCTTGCCGAGTTGAACTCGAACGTGACGGTTGTTGGCACTTCCTTGTTGAACCTGTTGCCCAGGCTCGCCGCATAGCTTTTCTCGCCCGTTGTGTACTGGGCGTTGTTTTGTGTCGCATCGCCAAAATGACCGCTGTCGATCACCGAACCCGCTTCGCGATAGAATTGGGTCTGAACCCGGTCTGTTGATGTACAGGCCGTCAACGCGATCAGTGCGCTGCTAAATCCGAAAACGAGAGAGGCTTTCATGAGGTCATTCCTTAACGGCGTTAGTCCAGCACATATCCGTAGGATCCGCTAAAGTCTTGCTTGGCGACTTCGGCGGCCGGGCCTTTGGTTGGGGCTTTGGTGCGTGAAGCGACCCGCCCGTTCAGAAATAGATCCCGTTCCGAAGGTGGGGTCACCCGATCAGTTGGCAGCGCAAGCACATCCCCACGGGTGGGAGTGACCAGATGCGCCGTTATGATGATCACCAGCTCGGACTGGCTTCGTTGATAGCTGGCGGAACGGAACAGCGACCCCAGCACCGGCACATCCCCAATCCAGGGGAGTTGCGCGCTTGAATCGCGGAAGTTGTCTTGCAAAAGACCTGCGATGGCAAAGCTTTCACCGTCGCGGATTTCAACGGTCGTGGAAGATCTGCGCACAGTAAATGCGTCAACTTCGAAGCCGTTGATAGAAAAGCCGTTTGTCGGATCGATCTCGGACACTTCTGCCTCAAGTTCGAGGTTGATCAGCTTTTGATCGACAACACGGGGAATAAAGTTCAACCCGATGCCGAAGGGTTTGAATTCAATAGCAATTGTGCCGCCATCTTGCGCCACGGGTACCGGATATTCACCACCCGCGAGGAATTTCGCTTCCTGCCCGGACAGGGCCACAAGGTTTGGCTCCGCAAGCGTACGCACCATGCCTTTGTTTTCGAGAGCTTCGATCAACAAACCAATCTGTGCGCTGCCAGCCGAAAAGCCAAGCAGCAAGGCGCCGGTGTTTTCGTTGGCTGCGGGAACGCTGCCGCTTAGTGAGTTGGTGACGCCACCCGAACCAACTGTGGTTCCGGAACCAGCGTTAACGCCCACGTCGCCGCCAAAAATACCGCCGTCAATCGCCAAAGACGAACTCAGCGTTTTCGACACGGTGCGGTTCATTTCTGCGAAGCGAACTTTCAACATGACCTGTTGAACGCCGCCAACAGACATCAGATTGCTCACGCGGCCTTCGGCGTAGCGTTCTGCCAAGTCCAGAGCGCGTTGCAAGCGCTGTGACGAAGACACAATGCCCGAAAGCACAATACCATCGTTGGCAGATCGCACTTCGATCTTCTCGCCAGGCAAGATCTGGCGCAAACGTTCCTTGAATTCCGCCAGATCTGGCGCCACGCGAATGTTTACGTTGGTGATCAGCTGCCCTGCGCCGTCCAGGATCGTCAGAGTCGTTGTACCAGGCGCTTTACCTAGAACGTAAATCGTTCGGTCACTCAGCGATGAGATGTCTGCAATCGTTGCATTCGCGATGGAGAGTTCAGCGAAGGGTGTTTCGCTTTCCACCACAACGGCGCGGTTCATCGGTACGTTCAGTGTCTCAGCTGTCCCGCGTTGAACAATACGAATATCGCTCGCATGAACAGCGGACATGCCGCCAATCAACGCAAAGGGGACTGCAGCGCCAAAAAGCGCCGCGCAAAACCATCTTTTGATCGTCATGTGACCTGCCTCTTGATCACGCCCAAAAAAGCGGGCTTTTTGCCCGTCATTACGCGCACCATGCGCGAAAGCGTTAATTATTGCAAGAATCAATGGTTTCGGAGCCTGTCTTTGTGTGGATAACTTGCAAAAATCCCACAAAGCAAATGCGAGCCCTGTGAGAGGAGCTCGCATTTTTCTAACTATCCGCGGTCTGATGAGATCAATTTGTACACGGAATTGGGATGTCTACAACTTCCGAACCTCGGCGGGTGCGAATGGTGCATACTTGCTTTTCTTCGACCTGAACCTGCTTGCGCTGTTCTTCTTGAATGCCCAGCAAGCGGCGCTGGTCAACTTCGATTTGCGCTGCGACTGTGTCGTCTTCGGCACCAACAAGAGACAGAGACAGGCGACCGGTGGATTGTGCTTGAGCCAGCGCGGCCACCTGCTCGGGGCGGGCTGACACGGTGACTGTCTGTGCAATCATCGTCTCTTCGCGGTCTACGGCGGCGCTTTGGTCAATTGCGATGATCTTTACACCCGCTTCGATCAACTTTGTCACGTCGCCCTGTCCGAGGGTGTCGCCATTGTTGATCTGGCCGGTCCAATAGACGTCAACACGGTCACCTGGGCGCAAGAAGCCTGACACCCCTGTCGAGACATCCACCCGGATTGCAAATGCGCGCATCCCGCGTTCAAGTTGTGAGGTGATCCCGGCCGCTTCGCCCGGCGCGGTCAGCTTGACCGACAGGATTGCTTCGTTGGCTTCCATTGTGCGCAGCACGGTGCGGGCCAACTCATCCGGCAGATCTTCGCTGGTTTCATAGATTTCGTCATAAAGGCTATGCACCCCGACAAACACGCCGTCGGGCACCGATGCTTCGGGCCACGCAACTAGGCGAATATCTTCGGGACCAAGTCGCTCACCGTATTTCAACGGACGGTTGGCCACATAAACATCAATCGTCGGAACCGCCGCTTGGCGATCGGCGCGTTCGCGTTCCAGCGCGGCCTGATATTGTCCGACGTAGTCTTTGGCGAGGTAAACAGCCCCGCCAGCCAATGCGATGCCTAAGAGTAGCACCAACCCGAAAACTGCACGCATGATGACACTGCTCCTGTCGACATTAATTCCATTTGGTAAACCCTACCGACCAATCGTGTCAAATTATTGGAGATGACTTGTCATGATCGCGGCGGGTTAAAACTGTGCATGTTTTGACGCTTCGAACCGTATGGAACCGGAGTTATTCGATGCGTTCATCCATGTATGTTGCGATATCGTCTGTAAACTCGACCGTACCCGAGGATGCGGAAGCCAGGACGCCGCCTGCGAGGCCTACGACACCTGCTGTCAAAACAACCCAGTCCACCGTGACTGCGCCATTTTCGTTTTTGCGGAACTTCTTCCAGAATTTTGTAAAGCGTGACATTCTGCCAACTCACTCGTAACTGTGGGCATAAAAAAAGCCGCGACCGAAAGCGATCGCGGCCCTTTAGCCTTCGCCTCAGGCGAAGAGCTAAGCTAACCTTAGGTTGGCTTCTTTGTCGCGATGTACGACTTTGTATCGCTTGTCAGGTCGGAAGCACCGGACTGGATGGAGCCATAAGCGGCGGCCGCCAGGCCAACAACTGCGGCTGTCAGCACAACCCAGTCAACTGTTACAGCACCGTTTTCGTCTTTGCGGAAGTTTTTGATAAACTTGATCATTGTATGTCCCTCCAAGGATCATTCTGTTTCAATTCCAACCGTGTCGTCCGTTTGGACCGCCTCTCTCAATGGCCCGTGTCCGACTTGGTATGCCGCTATATAGCCGTTTGATTGGGGCGCGAATTTGACGTGAAATGTGAAATCTATCCGAAAGGAGAGGGAATTTTACGAAAAAAACTTAAGGCGCTGATAAAAGGGGACATTTTTCTCAATAAGCGGAAGTTTGCCGAGCAAAACACCCTAAAAGTCGGGTGAATATGGCAAAATGGCCATGTTTTTGACCGTATTCGGGACGACAGAAGGCCATGAACTGGGTATAAAACCCAAAAACAAACCGAGGCAGGCAATGAAAAAAGCAGCGTTTTTTGCGCTCGCGGTGGGTTTCGCGTGTTTTATGGCGAACGGGCTTGCCGCTGAGCAAAAGAAATCTCCTCCGCCGTTCAAAGATTTCTCGTCAAAACGGGTCGGTCTTCCAAAACCGGGCCAAAAAAGGATTACGGTGCAAATCGGTGCGGAGGATGTCGCGGCGCAAAAGGCGCCTTCGACGCAAACAACTGGGCCATCCTCTTCCAATGGTTCAGCGCGCTATGATTGGTTCTGGGATGATGTCTCGCCTGAAATGGCGGCTTCGGGGCCCGGGCGATTGGATTCGGCCCTGCGCGCGCTATCACGCGCAGACATTGCAGTGGGCGCGCCTCGATTACAGCAGATGCAGGATTTGGCGCAGGCGTTTGGTATCGACATCTTGCGCTCAACCGTCGGCACAGAAGTCTCCCCAGCATTGGTGCTGGCGGTGATGATGGTTGAATCCTCGGGCCGTTCGGATGCAGTCAGCGGGGCAGGGGCCCAGGGTTTGATGCAACTTATTCCCGCTACTGCAGACCGGTTCGGTGTGAAAGACGCCCTAAAGCCGGCGGAGAATATTGCAGGGGGTGTGAAATACCTGAACTGGCTTATGGGGCACTTTGATCGTGATCCGGTTCTTGTCTTGGCAGGCTACAACGCAGGCGAAGGCGCGGTTCGGGATCATGCGGGCGTGCCGCCATATCCCGAAACGCGGGATTACGTGCCCAAAGTTCTCGCAGCCTATCAGGTTGCGCGTGGACTGTGCCTGACCCTACCAGAGTTAATCACGGATGGGTGCGTGTTCACCGTGATGCGCTAGACGGCGATGGGTCACTCTGAGCCGAGTTGTGCTTCGAACCGTTGAACGTAAGCGCTGCAAATCCGAATCCTACGGCCATTGCGCGCCCAAGAGGCGGTTCCGTTGCACTGGTCAAGTTCAAGTGTGATCCGCGAGTGCCAGTCGATCGATGCCATCAACTTGTATAGGTCATTCACGAATGCCTGTGTTGCCAGAGCTTGCAAAACCGGATCTTCGGCAACCCTTAATCCCACTTCCGTGACGCGGGCGCTGTCTGGCATGAGATATGGGGCAAGCGTGCGTCGCCAACTACGCGCAATTTCTGGCGCGAAATCCCGGCACGCGTCGGCCTCTTCCCCGTCGAGCCCAAAGTCTGAGGCAAGTTTGGCAAATTGGTCGGGGTTTTGACCATATAATATGCATATCGCTCGCCCCGCACGCTGGTCATCGCTTGGGTGTTCCCCAAACATCATGGCGTCTTGGCCGTCGCTCATACTCTGCCGTGCGTGGGCTCTTATGATGGCTTCGGCGCGGTCTGGCAGGAGGCTATATATATAGAGTGTCGCGAAATCATCTGCGATGCCCTCCTCTGGTCCGAGGATGGGCAGATCAAATTCGCGCAAAACCGCATGGCCAATTTCATGCGCAACCACATGCAGCATGGCGTTCCGCGTTGCGTCTGACACCGTCCCTTCCGCACGCGTCAAAACAGGGAAAGTCGCGAAAAGGCTCAAAGCAGCTACAAAAAAGAGCCGCGTCTTGGTTGAAGCGGCTCTTGGCATTACGCAGTGCTCACAATCGATGTCACGGGATCAATCGACCAACGTGGCCTCTGTGGAATTGCGCATGTCTTCTTCGCTGACATCATCAGCCAGCTCAACAATCTTTAGCCCACCGTCAACAACGTCCAGCACGCCAAGGTTGGTGATGATGCGATCGACAACGCCCTGACCCGTCAGGGGCAAGGTGCAGTCCTTCAACACTTTGCTG
>JABSSA010000402.1 GCA_013214665.1 Paracoccaceae bacterium | reverse complement strand
CTGTCCGACAACGTCAAGTGCTGCGGTATCAACTGCGGCGAGCCAATCGCCTACCTGCGGGTCCGTACGGCGGGCGTGCAGAACACCTTCCATCGCGGCCATTTCTTCGCCCCGCTGAGCAGCAGCGCCGCGTGGCATCACGGTCTCTTGGTCCCACCCCAACCGACCAGCAATTTGGCCCAGTGCCTGGGTGTCGCGTTCAAACGCCATGAGATCGTCAAATGCGCTCATAATTTACTGTCCTCTAATGGAAGTCGAAATTGGATAGCCCGACAGGAACCGCGCCCGCAGGATCAGCACCCAAAGCAAAACAGCGGTCAACTGGTGCACAATCGCAATGGTCCATGGGGCCGCGTATAGCACCGTGCCGATGCCAATCAGCATTTGAAGAAGCAACACCGCCATCACTGCGTTAAAGGCAAACCGCGTTGCTGGATGGGCTGACATGCGCCCGCGACGCCAGACAATGACGCCAAAAATCAGCAAAAGGTAGCCAGAGATGCGGTGGATGAACTGCACGAGGCCGGCGTTTTCAAAGAAGTTGCGCCAGAATGGTTCCAGGTCGAAGGCGTTGGAGGGGAAAACCTCTCCGCCCATGAGCGGCCAATCGTTGTAGGACCGACCCGCATCAATGCCGGCCACAAGCGCGCCCAGCAGGATTTGCAGGAAGGAAAAATGCAAAAGCCCTGTCGCCAGCGAAAACTGTTTGGCTTCTTTGGCGCGGCGCGCCTGCATCAACTCACGTTCCGGGCGCGACAGCAGGTTTACGTACCATGCGATGAACCCCAAGATAACAAAGGCCAGCCCCAGATGTGTGGCCAACCGGTAGCTGGCCACATCCAGCATACCTTCGCCGGATGTGACGCCGGATGACACCATCCACCAGCCAACAGCGCCCTGAAGGCCGCCAAGCCCGCCCAACAACACCAAACGTGGTGTCCAACCGGTTGGAATTTTCCGCCGCAGCAGGAACCAGAAAAACCCGATTGCCCAGACCAATCCGATGACGCGGCCCAATTGGCGATGGCCCCATTCCCACCAGTAAATAACTTTAAAATCAGAAAGTTGCATCCAGTCGTTTTGCAACTTCCATTCGTCGATTGATTGATATTTGGCAAATTCCGATTGCCAATCCGCATCGCTCAACGGCGGGATCGCACCGGTCACAGGGCGCCATTCGGTGATGGAAAGGCCACTGTCCGTCAAACGGGTTAACCCGCCGACGGCGATCATGAGCACCACAAGGGCAAACAGGATCATCAGCCATACGCGGATCGCGCCGCGGGCCGTGTCCTTGCCTTTGTCGATCAGACCTGTTTGCGCCTCTTGGCGCGTGTCGTCAGAGACGTCTTCGAAAATACTGCGCTTGGTGGCCATGCACTGCCCTCAACTGCCTTAGCGTGGGTCATACCTAAGCCTGCCTTGGCCAATCGTCCAGCGTCAGCCGCGTTCCTTCCACCGGACCATCTGCCGCATCACCCCGTGCAGCATCTGAATATCCGCCCGCGTGAGCGGCAGACGTGACCACATGTTGCGCAAATTGGTCTTCATGTTGGCCGCTTTGGTCTCTGGAAAGAAAAAGCCCGCCTCATCCAGTCGGTCTTCGTAATGCTGTGCGAGATGCGCAATTTCGCCAGTATTGGCCCATTCGGTTCCCGCCAGCTCGACCTCTTGCGCAACAACTTCTGTTGTGGCCCGGCGCCATTCGTAACCCACCAGCAAAACGCATTGCGCCAGATTGAGCGATGGAAACTCCGGGTTCACGGGGACTGTGATGATCGCGTTGGCCTGTGCGATGTCCTCATTTTCCAGACCGGCCCGTTCTGGTCCAAACATCACAGCGACACGTTGGCCAGCCGCGATACGAGCGGCGGCATCGCGCATCGCACCTTCGGGGGAAAACATAGGTTTTGTTAATCCACGCGGGCGCGCGGTTGTTGCATAGACAAACTCGGCATCCGCCACAGCGCTGGCCACATCCGGCGCAACCTGCGCGGCATCCAAAAGCCGCCCGGCCCCGCTGGCCATCGCGACAGCCGACGGATTGGGCCAACCATCGCGCGGGACCACGATACGCATGTGATCGAGGCCAAAATTCCACATGGCACGCGCAGCAGCACCGATGTTTTCGCCCATTTGCGGGCGCACGAGAACGAAGGCAGGTCTTTGGGTCATGGCCGCGCCTCTAGCGCGGTCTTGGCCAGTTCTCAAGCTCAAGCGTTTTCTTTCGCGCGTCCTTGCGCTAAAGCCGGGTCAAAAGACAAAGGACAGAGCATGGACGCGCCAGAGCAGCCACAGATCTATTTGATCACCCCGCCCACCCTTGAGCTGAGCGTTTTTCCCGATCTTTTGGCCCGTGTTTTGGATGCACATGAGGTTGCTTGCCTACGGCTTTCCCTCGCCAGTCAAGACGAAGATCGTTTGGCCCGTGCGGCGGACGCCTGTCGTGAAGTGAGCCATGCCCGCGATGTGCCTTTGGTGATCACCGATCATATCGGGCTGGTGGACCGGCTCGGTTTGGACGGCGTGCACTTCTCGGACCCGCGAAAATCGGTGCGCGACGCGCGCAAAGATCTAGGGCCGGACGGTATTGTGGGTGTGTATTGCGGTGCCTCGCTTCATGATGGCCTTGAGGTCGGCGAAGCCGGAGCGGATTACGTGGCCTTTGGCCCTGTACGCGATACCGGTCTGGGCGCAGAGATCGCAGAAGCCGAACTTTTCGGCTGGTGGAGCGAGATGATCGAGCTGCCCGTCGTGGCCGAAGGCGCCATCACCACCGAAGCGCTGACCACCTTGGCCCCGATCACAGATTTTGTCGCATTGGGCGAAGAGATCTGGTCCCAAGACGACCCAGTGGCCGCCTTGGGCGGGTATATTGCGGCGCTTGGGTCTTAAAGGAAAACCCGCTCAATCACCCAATATACGCCGACAATCGCAATCAGGATTGATCCACCCACAGACAAGGGGCGGAAGACGTCCGCATAATCTTCTGTGTTTTGGCTGACGTAAGACACGGCCCGCACGGTCAGCCAAACCCAGATCGCCGCCATGGCGATTACGGTCAATTGGCCAACCTCCACACCGACGTTAAAGCCGATCAGGGCCGGAATGAACTGATCGCTGGGCAGACCAAAGTCTTGCAAAACCGACGCAAACCCCAGCCCGTGCAACAGGCCGAATGCAAAAATGATAAACGGTCGCCAGGTTGTGAGGCCGCGGGCAAAGATATTTTCGACGGCCACGAACACAATCGACGCCGCAATCAACGGCTCAACGATGGACCCGGGCACATTCACGACACCAAGCGCGCCAAGCGCCAGCGTAACTGTGTGGGCCAACGTGAAAGATGTCACCTGCCAAAGCAGCGGACCAACTTTGGTCGACAAAAAGAACAGGCCCAGGACAAACAGGATGTGATCCAGACCTTTGGGCAGGATGTGATCAAACCCAACTGGAATGTAACCAACAAAACTCTGCCACCCAGAGGCGGCCCCGCCGCCCGCAAGGGCGATGGGCGGAGAACTGGCGCCAAGATCCAGATACCCAGTGTAAGGCTCTTCCACGCCTTGCTGGCGTAGAACCAATGCCCCGGATCCGGCGGGCCAGCTGACAACGACGCTTGATGCGCTGTCCGGCAAAACAGCGGTCAACGCCAGAATGGAAACCCGCGGCAATTCAAAATTCGGCTGCGGCTCGACCGTGACGGATTGCACTTGCAACGCAAGCGGCGTGTCCCCGGCTTTGACCATCGGCAAACTGTTCCAAACGCCCAACAACCTTGGGATACGGTTGGCCAGATCTTGTGTTTGCAACTCTCGCAGGTCGTCATAAGCCGCGTTGTCTTCGGCGTCGTCAGTATCGGCCAAACCGTCCAGATCAATGCCCGACAGCAACGCTTCGGCGTTCATGCGTAAACTCAGCGTGAGGGTGTCGCCATCTTGCTGCAAATCGGCGATGGTGGGCTGCACCTCGTGCGCGTCCCCGCGCGTCGCGAGATTTAGACACATGCACACAGCTGCGATGAAACCAAAAAACCGAAAGAGCCGTATATCCAACATGATGCGCCTTATCTCAAACTTCGCCGCCGTTTACTGCCTGTTGGCAGCGTCCAGTGCAACCGCCCATGAACTTTGGCTTGATACCGAGGATTGGCAAGTGCCAACCGGCACAGAAATCGAAGTCCAGGTGATCAATGGTGAAGATTTCGCGGGCGCCAAGCTGGCGTATTTTCCAAACCGGGTCACACGGTTCGAAATTTTGCAAAACGGCGAGACGATTAAGGTCGGTGATCGCGCTGGCGATGTTCCGGCTTTGGTGCACAATGCGCAAGACGCGGGTCTCATGATCATAGCTTATGAAACCAAACCGTCGCGGATCACCTATAAGGAATGGGAAAAGTTCACCAAATTCGCCGAACACAAGGATTTCGGTGATGACATCGGCGCGCGGCACGACGCGACAGGCGCTCCGCGCGAAGGGTTTGCCGAAGCTTACACCCGCCATGCAAAAGCGTTGGTTGCGAT
>JABSSA010000401.1 GCA_013214665.1 Paracoccaceae bacterium | reverse complement strand
GAACCGACGAATTGCGCCCGCGTTTTGTGAGGCTTTGACCAATCGCGGCCACAGCCGCAGAGGCCGAGGTGATGCCGGAGACGATGGAATAATCGATGCCAGCCTCGGTAACGGCATCAATCTCTTCATCCAGACGTCCAAAGACGGTCGCATCGCCGGATTTGAGGCGCACCACCCGTGCACCTTCGAGCGCGTGTTCCACCAACAGATCGTTGATGTCTTCTTGCGCCATCTGCGGGCCAAAGCCCTCTTTGCCGGCATCGATCATGATGGCTTCGCGACGGGCCAGCTCAAGAATGGGGGCTGTGACCAACCGGTCATAAATCACCACATCCGCCTCATCTAGAAGGCGGCGCGCCTTGAGTGTCAGCAATTCAGGGTCGCCGGGGCCAGAGCCCACAAACGCCACATGACCATCGCGTTCCTGCCGGTCCAGATGAGTGGCCAGCAGATCGTTTAGTGCGGGCTCAACTTTGTTTTCGCCTTCCAGAATGGCGCGTGGACCCGCGTCAAAATAATAGTCGCGCCAGAAATCCCGGCGGGCGCGCCCGAATGGCAATGCGTCCGCCATCTTGCGGAAACCTTTGCCAATCCGTGCCAATGTGCCCAGCGTCGGGTGCAGCTTTTCTTCGAGATCGGCCTTGATGGCGCGCGCCAGAACGGGTGCCGCACCTTCGGTGCCGATGGCAACGGTAACAGGGTCGCGGTCCACAATGGCAGGGGTGATGAATTGGCTGTCTTCGAGGTTATCCACGATGTTGACCAATGCGCCATCTGCGCGGGCCAGCTTGGCTGTGCGCGCGTCCTTGGCCTCATCTTCATCCGCGCCGTAGACCAAAGCGGCCCCCAACGCATCGCCGCCCCGGAAAGCACGCTCTTCCAGACGCAGCTTGCCTTCGCTGGCCCAGGTTTTGATCTGGGCGCAGGCCTCTGGCGCGTAAACAACGATGTCTGCTTGGGTTTTCAAAAGCAGGCGTAATTTGGCCACGGCGGCTTCGCCCCCGCCAGACACCACAATTGCGCGGTTGGCTACGTTCAAAAAGATCGGAAAGTGCTGCATCTCGGTTGTGCCGTCTCTCAGTTTCTTGCACTCAGTATAGGAAATTTTTCCCAATAAGGGACATATCGCTCTGGAAATAAGGATGATTGTTCCGTATTAGGCAGGCAATGGAACGTTTTTCAGTAGAACGGGGAAACCGGGGAATGTCTGTTCGTATAGATGCCACAGATCGCAAAATTCTGACTGAGCTGCAGCGCGACGCGGATCAGTCTTTGGATGAAATCGCCAAGGCCGTTGGGTCTTCCAAGACGCCGGTGTGGAACCGGATTCGAAAGCTCAGGGATGCAGGCGTCATCGGCGCACACACTGTTTTGCTGGATGCAGAAGCCTTGGGGTTTGAGGCGTGTTTTTTCGTGCTGATCCGCACGTCAGAACATGAGGCGGAGTGGCAAGCCAAGTTTTTGAAAGCGTTGAAAGATCGGCCAGAAGTGCAGGAGGCACACCGCCTGGCCGGGGAGATCGATTATATCCTCAAGGTGCGGGTCAAAAATGCGCGGGCCTACGATGTCTTTTATCAGGCGCTCATCTCTGAGGTGCGGGTGCACAACGTCACCGCGCTGTTATCGATGGAAGAGATCAAATCAACCGTCGCGTT
>JABSSA010000400.1 GCA_013214665.1 Paracoccaceae bacterium | reverse complement strand
TAAAGTCCATCAGAACCTCAGTGGGGGCGGTCGACACCGTTGAACCCGCCGCTGGCGATGTCGTTTCGAGCGGGGAATGCGCGATGGCAGAGCCGGCCCAAAGCATCGCAAAGCAAGAGAATAAGAGCGTCTTCATTATAGGTGTCCTTCGATCTTTGAGCCTGAGTATTCTGTTCGGTATAGCTCTACGCGTTCCAGTAGGTGGAGGGTCAATTGGCGGGATCTCACAGCTTTGAGAGCATCCAGATGGCCATGCCGACCATCATCAAGTTTTCTGTCAGTGACACGAACCCCAGAGGTACCTTGCTGTCGCCGCCGACGCAGGCGCATTTGAGCGCACGCTTATCGATATAGACCGCTTTGAAAACACTGACTGCACCGATCCCAGCGACAAACAATGCGGCAGGTGCGGAAATCCATGTCATCACGCCTGCCATCATCAAGAGCCCCGCGCCAGTTTCAACGAACGGGTACACATATCCGTAGCGCACCCACCTTTGCGCAAGAAGGTCGTAGTTTAGAAACATAGTCGCAAAGCGTTCCACATCCTGAAGTTTTTGAAGGCCCAAAAGAACCATCGATATGGCGATAAACAGTTCCACCGTTCGCCCCAGTGAAACCGTGTTCGTGCTTAGCCAGGCGACCGCGATAGCCATCAGCGCCGCAACAGAGAAAAGCGCAATGACAGGTTTATAAGTTGTGGCATCTTTGGCTGAGCTCCGCTTGCCTAAGTGCGCGTTGAGGTCGTCAAAGCCGCCGATGCGCTGGCCATCGATGAAAATCTGTGGGGTTGTTTTGACGTTGTGTTCTGCCTTGAACGCATCGACGTCAACGCGGCTGGTCAGATGGTTGTCTTGAACGGCAAATCCTTCGCGCTGAAGCAGATCCTTTGCTTTCAAACCGTAAGGGCACATGTGGTCGGGCATAACCATTCGGTGGAGAACAGCAGATTTGATCACGGCATCCTTTGGCATGGGAGCTTTCCTGGGTTAGGGCGCGGAGCGCGGCCTTGAAACTGTGTCATCGCGAACCTAATCTTTCCAGTTACTGGAAGGTCAAGAGGCAACTGCCATGAACATCTCCGCCGCAGCTCAAGCTGCTGGATTGCCTGTGAAAACGGTCCGCTATTACGCCGACATAGGTCTGGTCGAAGCGCCGTCGCGTTCGGATGCTGGCTACCGCACATATGACGAGGCTTCCGTGCGTAAACTCGCCTTCATCCGAAGATCACGTGAGTTCGGATTTAGCATCGATGAATGTCGCGAACTGTTGAGCCTTTACCAGGATCAAGACCGCACGAGCGCTGAAGTGAAGCGGATTGCGTCCAAACGACTTTCGGAGATCGAAGAAAAACAACGAGAGCTTCAGTCTTTGCGCGATGAGCTTGCGCATCTGGTAACGTCTTGCCACGGAGATCATAGACCTGATTGCCCGATCATCGACTATCTTGGATGACTTTCCCAAGGCCAAACTGGCTTGGGGTTTTTGTTTGCGGAATGGCTTGTTTGGCGCGACTTGGATGAACGCGCTGTATCTTCCAGTGCGAAGTTACTCTGACATTGTCGCAATCACGCGTGACAAGTAGCTCACCAAAAATGCCGTACTCAGGCCAAAAGACAGAATACCAGTCACGGCGGCAAACGTGCCAAATATCCGGAAATCGGGGCTCAGGGTCAGGTCGCCGTAACCCAATGTGGTGTAGGTGATCAGGGCGAAATATATCGGCGGCTCGTATCCGTTGAGTGCGCCCATGACCACCAGTACCACGGCCCATAGGTAGACATGAACAGTATGGCACGCCAGTAACACCGCAAAGAGTAGAGCCAACGCGCGAAAATGCTGCTTGACCCCGTGCGGCTCTGTGGGGCGCGGCGAACGGCGGAGGCGGCCAATCATTTCGGCCATCACCCAGATTTGGAATAGCGCGCAGGCAACCAGCGTCACACTGCCTGCGCCGATCTGGAGGAGTACCGGCATGAGATTACGCCGGTGCCAGCTCTCTTGCCTTGTCCCAGGCAAAGAGCAGGCGATAGGCAGGTGGCACAAAGATCAGCGTCAAAGGTGACGCCAAAAGCAGCCCGCCAATCATCAAGGTCGCCATCGGCTCAAAGAGTGCGCCACCGATAAGAGCCATGGGCAAGAGCCCGAGCACTGTGGTCAGCGACGTCAGCATCACCGGCGAGACGCGCTTTTTGGAGGCGACAATGATGGCCTCGTCCAGCGGCAGCGTTTCTCGCTCGATGTCAATCTGGTCGATCAACACGATGGCGTTGTTGATGATGATACCCATCAGAGAGATTAGCCCCAGAATTCCGAAAAATGACAGCGGCATACCGGCCAGCAAAAGCGCTATGGGGGCGCCAGCAACGATCAACGGGACGGTCATAAAGGTTAGCAGAACACGCCGAGCTGAGTTGAACTGAAACACCAAGGCCGCGATCATCACGACCAGTGCAACGGGAAGGCCGGCTGCAAGATTGGCGTTTGCTTCTGCCGAGTCCGCGCTTTCACCGCCAATGCTCACGGTATAATCACGCCCAAGATCCAGTTTATCCAACACAGGTTGGATTAGCCGCTCAACGTCAGCGGCCGCGAGGATTTCGCTTTTGCCTGATACTACAATCTCGCGCTCTTGGTTTTCACGACGCAGCTGTGAGAATTCCAGTTGGGGGCGAATGACGGCCACTTGGTCCAGTGAAATTAGGCCGTTGGAGGTAGGAATGGACAGGTTTGCGAGATCCTCAAGACTGTCGCGGTAGGTTTCCAGTGTACGCAACACGATGGGAATCGAATCCGAGCCGTCGCGGAACGTAGAATACTCCGTCCCCGACAAGAAAGTGTTTAACACGTCCGAAACCTGTGATGACGTCACGCCCAATTCGCGCGCTTTTTCCTGCAAAATGTCGATCTGGAATTTGAGCGTTTTGTTGCCCCAGTTGTTTTGGTTCAAGCTGATGCCTGGCACTTCGGCAAAGCCAGCTTCGATCGTGCGGGCCGCGTTTAGCATTGTGTCGGCATCAGGGCCGGTGATCGAAACCTCGACGATGCCGGATTCGCTCCCGCCCATCGACAAACGGGTCACGCGTGCCCGCGCCGCAGGATGGTTTTCAAAAAGATGCGCGCGTGCCCGCGTCGCTGCAACTACAGCACCTTCAAAGGATTCCGTGTTAACAAGGATAAACGCGCTGGCCGGATCCGTGTCTGCCGGAGACAACGCAAGGTAAAATCGCGGTCCGCCATGACCCACAAACACGGTTGTGTCACGCACCTCGGGGTTTGCGTCTGACCGCAGCCATTGGTCTACTGCCAAAGCTTCAGCCTGCGTTTCAGCGATGGCTGTGCCTTTGGGCATATCGAGGTAGATCAGATATTCCGCACGTTCGCTGAGCGGGAACATTTCTGAGCGCAAGGATCCAAATGTAAGACCTCCGGCGACGACAATACCGTAACATGCTAAAATGATCGGCGCGCCCCAGGGCAGCAGACGCCGCACCAAACCGCCATATGCGCGGACCATCCCGTTTTCACCGCCTTTGCTGACTTTGGGCTTAAGCAAATTGGCGGCAAGGAAAGGCAGGATATAATGCGCGGTAAACCAAGACCCGGCCAGCATGATGGCCACCACGGCGCCTAGCGAAAACGCGAATTCGCCGCTCGTTCCTTCAAGTGTCAGCATTGGGATAAAAGCAGATACGGTTGTGACCGAAGCGACCGCAAGCGGGACAAAAAATTGGCCTCCAGCCTCAATCGCGGCATCGCGCGGGGTCGCGCCATCTGATATCCGCGCTTGGATATCTTCGACCACGACAAGTCCGTTATCGACCAAAAGGCCGAGCGATATGATTACAGCGGCAATTGAAATCTGTTCCAGATCAACTCCGATCTGCCCCATCCCGAGCAGGGCAAACGCCACGGTAAACGGCACGATGCACGCGATCACCAGCGCTGGGCGTAGTCCGAGGAATATCATCATCACAACAAGTACCACGGCAAAGGTCTGGCCAACATTGCTGAGTGCATTGTTGATCGCGATCGTCACGTTGGTCTCTTGAAAGGTCGAGATGTGGTAGCTGATCCCGATGGGTTGGGTCTGTTCCAGCGTTGGGATTTCACGTTTCAATACGGCGCCGATCTGTTGAATATCGCGGTCATCCGCCATTTCAACGCTGACAAGAACCGCCGGTTGCCCATTGAAATACACCGGTTTGTTGACAGGCTCGACGTAGCCGCGCCGTACTGACATCAGGTCGCGAAGCCGAACCAGCTCACCCGAGCCGTCGATCCGGGTTAGCACGTTTTCAAGGTCTTCGAGCGAAGTCAGATCACCATTTGCTTCGAGCACGATTGTGGTTCCACCGGCATCGATCTGACCCGCGGGCAGGATGACGTTTTGGTCTCGCAGATCGTTCAAAACCTGTTGAAACTGGACACCAACAGCAGCCAACTTGCGTGTGTCGATCTCAAGCCATATGCGCTCATCTTGCTCACCAGACAGCGACACCTTTGTGATCCCGTCGACAAGATACAGGCCCGAACGCAGCTCATCCGCAGCATCCGAGATTTCGGCATAGCTGAACCCTTCGCCTGTCACGGCAATCGTCGCAACTGCGACATCGCCGTAGTTGGTGTTTACAAATGGTCCGTATGTGCTTTGCGGGAGGTCCCCTGTGCTTTCCTCCATTTTGGTGCGAAGGTCCTGAAAGGCGGCGTCCAATGCGGCGCCTGCCAAGGATTCAGACATTGCTACGGTCAGCTGGGCTTGACCCAAAGTGATCAGGGTCGAGATGTCGTCCACCTCGCCCAACTCGCGCGCCACGCGCTCCAACGGGACAGCGATCAGGTTCTCCACCCGTTCAGGTGACATGCCGGGGAACTGCGCGGTGACGATCGCGTTGCGGATCGTGATTGCGGGGTTTTCCCGTTTTGGCAACGACGTGTAGGTCATCAGACCCGTCAGCAGCATGCCAATCATCACAAGGATTGTCAGTCGGGATTTCGCGATCCCAAAGCGCGTCAAGCCGTCCATGGGATCACTCCTCGTCAGCGAGCAAACGCACTTCCTGCCCGTCTTGCAGGAAGGACACGCCTGCCGACGCAATCCTTTCGCCAACCTCCAACCCGCTGATCACCACAATGGAGTTTTCACTGATACCGCCGATCGTGACCTCGCGCCGCTGGACGGTCGAGGTGTCGGGATCGAAGACATAAACCGGAAGCTGCGCAGGGTCGCCTGCCTGCGCCGGCGTCCCGCTGATCCCGCTCATAATCGCTGCCGTCAATGGAATGGTCAGGCCCTCGGCAGCTGCGAGCGGGAACGAGATCGACGCCTCGACCGCCATCCCCGCTTTCAAGAGCGGGTTGCTTTCGACCAATTGCAGCACGATGGGAAAGCTTGAAACGGCATCGGCGCGCGAACCAATCTCGCTGACGACAGTCTTCAGAACGATGTCTGGCCGGTCTGCCAGCCGAACCTCCGCTTCTTTGCCGACGACCAACTGGTTAACCACATCGAAGTTGACCGAAAAGGTGACTTCGAAATTTCCAGACGGGTAGATCGTAGCAATCGGCGCCCCGACACCGACAGTGGTAAAGGATTGCACGTCGACAGAATTCACAATGGCATCGAAAGGTGCTGTCAATACTGCCTTATCAAGGTTTTGTTGTGCTGACTCCAGAGACTTGCGGGCTTGATCCAGACTTGCCGCCGTGCTGTCGGCCTGGGTCTGCGCGTCATCGACGGACACGCGCGTTGTTGCTCCCCTTTGCAGCAATTCGCGCTGACGGTCATATGTCGCTTGCGCGTTTTCAGCAGCCGCCTCGGCCTGCGCGACCGAGGCCGCCGCCGTTTCCACCTGCAATTGGAGTGATGTCGGGTCAAGCCGCGCGATCGGCTGTCCCTCAACCAACACTTGCCCAACGCCAAGGGTCAGTTGTTCAAGCTTGCCGCTAACTTCGAATGATACGGTGGTGAGTTCCGCCGCTTCCAGAACGGCCGGGAACCTTCGAATGCTGCGATCCTCGGTCTGTGCCACAAGGTGGGTTTTCAACCCGCGTACCATCTTTTCGACTTGTACGTCATCTTCTCTGCAGCCCGCGATCAACACGACCGCGGCAAGCAACAAGTAACGGTGCATCTTTGACTCCCCGTTGGTTCCCTGTCAGCATTGCATAGAGTTACGAAGCATCCGTCAACAGCGAGAGTATCGCACCAGAAATTGTTACTCGTCTTTTTTGGGGGGTAGGATACTTTGATCGTGCCCGTCGGGTTTTGAAACACTAGTCAGATCAGGTTGCCATATTTCAGGTTGCCATATAAAAGTCCGACTGGCAGGTTTTTTGAATTAGGCGAGCTCACGTTTGTTGAGCGCGCTTATGTGGGGAGACAGTTTGAAAACACCACGCCATATTTCTGCACAAGAGGCGGCGCAACTCGTTCGTTCCGGACACTGGATTGATTATGGCGTAACCATAGGCCAGCCTGATGTGTTTGATGCCGCTTTGGCAGAGCGGGCTTCTGAGCTGAGCAATGTAAAATTCCGCTCATGCATTACAGTCAAACCCCGCGCAGTTCTGGAGGCTGATCCTAAAGGTAAGCACTTTCATTGGTTTAGTTGGCACTTTTCTGGCTATGACCGGCAAAAAAGCGATCAGGGTATCGCGCATTACATGCCGATAAATCTGGGGGAGATCCCTGATTATTACCGCCGGTTCATTGAGCCGGGTGACATTGCGGTGATCAAGGCTCGTCCCAAAGATGCTAATGGATATTACAATTTCGGCGGCACCAACCTTTGGCACGGCGCCATTTTGGAAGCCGCAAAGACGGTTATTGTCGAAGTAACAGAGGGTCTTCCTTACACCTACGGACGGGACTGCGGTATTCATGAAAGCGAGGTTGATTTTGTCATCGCAGGTGACAACACTTCTCCGCCAGAATTGCCGGATTTGCCAATCACTGATGTGGACCGCGCGGTAGGGGCGCTGGTTGCTTCAGAAATCGAAGATGGCTCTTGCATCCAAGTTGGCATAGGCGGGATGCCTAACGCCGTGTGCGCTTCGCTTTTAGACAGCGGCGCGTCTGACCTTGGCATTCACTCCGAAATGCTAACGGACAGCATGGTTGAGCTCGTGCGGTCAGGGCAGGCCACGGGCGCGCAAAAGACTTTGGACAGGGGAAAGCATGTTTACAGCTTCGCGCTAGGCAGTCGTCGGCTTTACGAGTCGATTGACAACAATCCGGACTTTCAGTGCTGTCCGGCCGACTACACAAATCCGCCTCACATTATCATGCAAAACGACCGTGTGGTCGCGATCAACAACACAACACAAATCGATTTAACGGGGCAAGCGGCGTCAGAGTCAGACGGGTTTCGGCATATCAGCGGCACTGGCGGTCAGCTGCAATTTGTGCGCGGAGCCTATGCATCCGAAAGGGGCAAATCGTTCATTTGTCTGTCGTCTGTCTTTTCGAAAGGAGACATACGCAAAAGTCGCATCGTGTTGAACCTGACCCCCGGCAATACAGTGACAACGACCCGGATGGATCAAATGTATGTTGTGACTGAATTCGGGATGGTCAATCTTAAGGGCCAATCTGTGGCAGAGCGTGCCCGCAGATTGATTTCAATAGCGCATCCAGATTTCCGTGAAGAGTTGGAAAGGGACGCACGCACGCATGGATTGATACCAAAAACCGTCTACCCGGTTGATGTTGTGGAGGGTTAGCTACTAACAATTGAATTTCGCGTTTGCAGATAAATAACAACAAAAACCATCGCATACGCGAATACGGACTAAGAAGTATGAAGCGGAGGAGGACCAAATTATGAAATCACTTTACCCAGCGATTGCAGTTGCACTCGCATTATCAACGCCGGTCTATGCGCAAAGCGCAGACCAGTTGGTAAACGATACTGCGACGCCAGGCGACGTGCTGACCTACGGGATGGGGTACGGTCAACAGCGTTATAGCCAGTTGGATCAAATCAACGCAGACAACGTGGGCCAGTTGACCCCGGCGTGGGTCTACAGCCTTGATGACAGCCGTGGGCAGGAAAGCCACCCGCTTGTCAAAGATGGCGTAATGTATGTCACGACGCACAGATCCACGATGGCTTTGGATGCGAAATCTGGCAAACAAATCTGGAAAAACCTGATCGAATACCCGGCGGAAACCCCTCGGGTTGCGTGCTGTGGTATCGTGAACCGGGGTGCGGCGCTTTATGAAGGCAAGCTGTTCCGTACAACGCTCGATGCCAACGTGGTGGCGATGGATGCCGCGACGGGTGAAGAGATCTGGAAAACCAATTCGATCGACTTCAAAAACGGTTATTCCTTTACGGTTGCGCCGCTTGTGGTCAACGGCGTGGTTATCGTCGGTATTTCCGGCGGTGAATACGGCATTCGCGGCTATATCGAAGCCTATGACGCTGAGACTGGCGAACAGCTTTGGCGCACCTACACGGTTCCTGCACCAGGTGAGCCTGGTTCGGAAACATGGCCGGAAACAGACGCTTGGGAGCGTGGCGGCGGCCCTGCCTGGTTGACGGGCACATATGATGCCGATCTCGACACCGTGTATTGGGGCACCGGCAACGCGGGCTCCTGGAACGCGGGCCTGCGTCCGGGCGACAACCTCTACACAACCTCAATTCTGGCGCTTAACCCAAAGACTGGTGAGATCAAGTGGCACTATCAGACCACGCCGAACGATCCATTTGATTATGACGCCACAAACGAACTGGTGCTGGCCGAGCTCGATGGGCAGAAAGTCATCATGCAGGCGAACCGCAACGGGTTCTTCTACGTACTCGATCGGGAAAGCGGCAAGTTGCTTGCGGCCAACAAGTTCGTGGATCGGGTCGACTGGGCGACAGACATCGACCTGGAAACCGGCAGGCCAAACCAAACAGAGGTCGCGACCGCGGCGCGGACCGGCGAACAGGTGGAGTTCTGGCCAAGTGCCCTTGGGGGTAAGAACTGGTCACCGATCTCCTACAACCAGAACACCGGGCTGGCTTATATCAACACCCAGAATATCGGGATGAACTATAAGGCGGTTGAGCCAACATATCGTGCTGGCGTGTTCTATTTCGGTGCTGAGTTCAGCTGGTCCTGGCCTGAAGGCGAACGCGGCTTCCTGCGCGCGATCGATCCGATGAGCGGCGAGGTCAAGTGGGAGAGTGGCACAGACATTCCGCGGTATGCGGGCATCATGTCGACTGCCGGAAACGTCGTATTCACGGGTCAGCAGACGGGTGAATTCGAAGCGTTCCATGCGGAAACCGGCGAGAAGCTTTATGAGTTCAACGTTGGCACCGGGATTGTTGGGCAGCCAATGACCTGGGAACAGGACGGGGACCAGTATGTGGCTCTCGCCGTTGGGTCGGGTGCTGTTTACACGTTGTTCTCGGGTGACGAGCGTCTTGCTGCAACGCCTTCCGGCGGCGCGGTCTGGGCTTTCAAGCTCTCGAAATAGGACCAACGCATGCGATCGTTTTTGATGACAAGTGTAACGCTGGCGCTCTTTGGAGCGCCAGCGATGGCAGAAGATCCAGAAAAAGAGTTCAAACTGGGTGTCTCGACCTACAAGACGTTCTGTTCCCATTGCCATGGGATCGACATGGTGAACCCCGGAACAAGCTCTTACGACCTGAGAAAATGGCCAACAGACAACAAAGCAGGTTTTAACGAAGCCGTGCTGAACGGCCGTGGTGACATGCCAGCTTGGGGGGATATTTTGCTGCCTAACGAGGTTGCAGCGCTTTGGCGCTATGTAGCGACACGTGCGGGCAAAGAACCTTTCCCAGAAGAAGCGGCAAGCGCGGACTAGGGACTTGTTTCGCAAAGCTTCTCTCGCATTGGCGACTATTGTTGCCGCAATAGTTGGCCAACCTCCGGTCTTGAGCGCCGAAGCGATTTCTCCGGATGCGTTGGTCAATGCCGGCGAATTGACGGTTTGCCTGCCGCGCAATGGTGGAGTGATCGCCGGGCGGCGTCTGACCGGAGGCAGCGGGTTTGACTACCGTGTGAGCAATGCTCTTGCGGCGCATATGGGCTTGCCACTGAACGTTGTGTGGATCGAAAACGATCTTGATGAGGAAAGCGACCCGATCCGCGAAACCTATGCGATGCTGGCGTACCGGCTTTGCGACGCCATTCCGGGTCACCCGCGGTACGAGGGGGCCGTCGGCCCTTCGGAGTACGGCCGCGCGTCTTTGCCTCGTTGGCTGGGCATGCCTCAAGAAATTGATCCCGTAACCAACCTGTTGAAGGACTCGCTTGCCGGGTTTGTGGATGTGGAGCCGGTGACCGTGACGAGCGGCTATATGCGCACGCAAATTGGGCTGGTCTATCGAGATGAAACACCAGAGCCGGGTGGGCTGGACGATCTTCAGAACCGCAGACTGGCGTTGCAGCAGGGAACCCTTTCAGGTGCGATCGCGACACTCCAGGTCGCCCCCGTTGATCGGGCGCTTTTGAAGATGATGAACCCTGGAGCGGGGTTTCTTTGGGAAGTGGAAAACCAGAATTTGGCGCTGGCCATTGTCGATGTGCCAGCCTTTGACGCCCACCTGAAGGCCAACCCTTTTTCGCCGCTTCGGTTGGCGCGTTGGCGGCATGCGATTGGGATGGATATAGGGGTTGCTGTTCTGGCGGATAACAGGGCTTTGGCGCAAGCGCTTGACGCAGCGATCGCGGAGTTGCTGGCGTCAGGGCAATTTTCCCAGTTTGCCGCAGAGGAAGGGATGACCTACAGCGCACCAGTGTCGTCCGATCTCGCACCCCGCTTCACGTTAGAAACGCTGAGGGAGGCACGATGATAAAGCCCCTGGTGTCTCTCGCCCTATCCGCGGCCGCAACTCTGTTTTCGGCTGTTGCGGCCGATGCGGTCGAGTTGAAAGCTGCGGTGTTCCGAGTGGACTACCGGACCCAAGCGCCGATTTCGCGGTTCGACGAACGCCCCGCGGATTTTGCTTTTGCAGGCGCACAGCTGGCCACTCAGGACAATGCAACTACCGGGCAATTTCTTGGTCATACTTTTGAGCTTGCGACGGTGGCCACAGATGTCGACGGGATTGCCGCCACATTGGCAGGTCTGCGCGCGGACGGCGTTAACATCATCGTGGTCAACGCCCGCGCGGATGAGGTGCTTAAGGTTGCGGATGCGGCGCCTGACACGCTGGTTTTCAATGCCGGGGCAAGTCAAACCCGACTGCGACAGGCGGAGTGCAGAGCGAACCTGCTGCATACGACGCCAAGCGACGCGATGCGCGCCGACGCTGTGGCACAGTTTTCGTCTTGGAAGAAATGGTCGCGCTGGTTTCTTGTGCATGGATCAAACCCAGCTGATCGACAGTTGGCCGACGAATACAGGCGCGCTGCCACGAAGTTTGGACTGAAAATCGTGGAGGAGCGTGAGATCCTCGATACGGGCGGATCGCGTCGTGCGGATACTGGGCATGTTCAGGTTCAGCGCCAGATCCCCGTTCTGCTGCAGGACGCAAAGCGCCACGATATGGTGGTGGCGGCGGATGCCTCTGACGTGTTTGCGCCTTACTTGCCCTTCCATCTTTGGGATCCACGGCCGGTATTGGGCTCAGGCGGGTTGCGCCCGGTCAGTTTCAATCCGGCGACGGAGTCATGGGGCGGCACGCAATTTCAAAGCCGCTTTGAAAAGCTCGCAGGACGATATGTAACAGAAGCCGACTACGATGCTTGGGTGGCACTTCGAGCGGTTGGGGAAGCCGTTGTGCGGACAGGCTCCGCCGATGTTCAGACCCTGCGCCGCTTCATGCTGAGCGACGAGTTTGAATTGGCCGCGTTCAAGGGCCAACCGGTGACATTTCGCAATTGGAATGGCCAATTGCGTCAGCCTGTCTTGCTTTACGATGGGCGGATAAATGCAAGTGTGTCGCCTCAAGAGGGCTTTCTGCACCAGTTTTCCTTGCTGGACTCGCTGGGCATGGACGCGCCTGAAACCAAGTGCACTGCGTTTGAGGGAGATAATTGATGCGTGTTGTTACCACCGTACTATCGATGTTCTTGGCCACCGGCGCCTATGCGGACAGGATCTTTGTCAGCAATGAACGCAGCAACACCGTGACCGTCATCGACGGCGCCACTTGGGAGGTGATCGACGAATTTGACGCGGGTTTGCGCCCGCGAGGCATTACAGTCAGCCCCGACAACACCAAGCTTTATGTCTGCGCCTCCGACGACAATCTCGTGCGCGTTTTTGATACGCGCACATTTGAGGAGCTACACACCTTGCCGTCTGGTCCAGACCCGGAATTGTTCGTTCTGGAGCCGAACGGTCGCCGCCTCTACATCGCCAATGAAGACGACAATCTGGTAACGGTCGTGGATACCGAAACTCACGAGGTGCTTGCCGAAGTTCCGGTTGGAGTTGAGCCCGAAGGCATGGCGATCAGCCCGAATTCAGCCTTTGTGGTAAACACATCTGAAACCACCAATATGGCGCATTTCATCGACACCGAAACGAACACCATCAAATTCAACATGCTGGTGGATCAACGCCCACGCTATGCCGAATACACATCCGACGGTAAACGGTTGTTCGTGACAGCGGAAATTGGCGGCACTGTCTCAGTCTTTGACATCGCAGAAGACGGCGCGCCGACCGAAGTGGGCAAGATCCGGTTTGAAGTGCCAGGTGTGCAGCCTGAATGGCTGCAACCGGTTGGCGCGAAGGTCACCTCGGATGGACAATTGCTTTTTGTGGCGCTTGGCCCATCCAACCGCGTGGCCGTCGTTGACGCGCAAACACTTGAGGTAAAGAAATACATTCTTGTCGGCGAACGGGTTTGGCAGCTGGCTTTCACGCCGGGGGAAAAATATTTGCTGACCACAAATGGCAACACCAACGACATCACTGTGATCGATGTGGAAGATCAGGAAGCCATTCGTTCAATTCAGGTCGGTGAACAGCCTTGGGGCGTTATTGTCGCCGCGGGCATCAAGTAAGTGGAGGAAATGAAATGAAAAAGCTGATGACATCAGCCGCGCTGTGTCTTGCCGGAATGCCCGCCTGGGCAGATCCATTGTGTGACAATCTTGGCTTTGCCGGCCTCTTGGCCGCCTGCAATCGCGGCGACGATATCGAGGTGACATTGGCATCCGGAAAACCACTTGGAGAGGACGTGGTTCTGCAATCCGGTGCATATTATGAGATGATCATCACATCCGATGGCAGTGCTGAACTGGCGGTGTCGGGGCCGGATTTCTTTCGGGCAATCTGGATGGACGAGATTGTAATCAACGATATCGAAGTGCGCCCAATGGCAGTCGACAGCTTTGAATTCGATGATGCGGGAGAATTGGAACTGGGCTTTGTTGCGGTCAAACCTGGCGTCTATGTGCTGAAAATTCCGGGCTCTACCGGAGCTACTCAACAAATCAAAATTCAGATCCAGTAAGGGTAAAAGATGCGTATCGTAACCTCCCTCCTGACACTCATAGCGACCTTGTTTTGGGCGACGACTGTATTGGCTGAAGACTTGCCCAAATTGCGGCTCGCGGTGTTGAAGATCGGCACCGTGAATTGGGAGCTTCAGACAATCAAACGGCTCGGTTTGGACCGCGAAAACGGATTTGAACTGGTGGTACAGGGTTATGCGG
>JABSSA010000040.1 GCA_013214665.1 Paracoccaceae bacterium | reverse complement strand
GTGGATCGGGTGGTGGTCGCAACAGACGATGATCGTATTCGCGACGCCTGTACTGCGTTTGGGGCCGAGGTTGTTATGACCTCACCAGACTGCGCCAACGGGACCGAGCGCTGTGCCGAAGCACATACAAATCTGGGCGAAAGGCAAGAGATTATTGTGAACTTGCAAGGTGACGCACCTCTGACGCCTCCGTGGTTCATTGAAGCGTTGATTGATCGCATGATCTCGACGCCCGATGCCGAAGTGGCCACACCGGTTTTGCGTTGCGATGGCGCCACGTTAAACGCGTTTCGCCATGACAGATCAGAAGGGCGCGTGGGCGGCACGACAGCGGTGTTCGATCACGAAGATCTGGCGCTTTATTTTTCGAAAGAGGTTATTCCTTTTACCTCAAAGCCTTACTCCGATGATGAACCGACGCCGGTCTTTCATCATGTTGGAGTCTATGCCTATCGTGCGTCGGCACTTGCGGCCTATCCAACGTGGCCAGAAGGTACTTTGGAGGGGTTGGAAGGCCTGGAACAACTGCGGTTTCTGGAGCGTGGGCGCGCTTTGGTCTGTGTCGAGGTTGAGGCGCGGGGCCGCCAGTTTTGGGAGCTGAACAACCCCGAAGACGTGCCGCGCCTAGAGGCTATGATGCGCGAGATGGGACTTGAATGACCACACTTTCAACCAGCGTTGTCATCGTCAGTCGTCACCGGCCAGATCAGTTACAGCGCTGTTTGAAAGGAGTTTTTCAGCTTGGCTATCCCAATGTCGAAGTTGTGGTTGTGGCCGACCCGGATGCTTTGCGATCGGCCGCACACATAATCGGTGACAGGCCTGTCAAAACGATTGCGTTTGACGAGGCAAATATTTCAGCAGCGCGGAATTTGGGATGCGATGTCGCCGCGGGCGACGTGATCGCTTTTATTGATGATGACGCTGTGCCAGAGCCTACTTGGTTGCATCATCTGGTGGCCCCGTTCGCAGATGCCAAAGTTGGTGTTGCCGGAGGATTTGTGCGGGGGCGCAACGGGATCTCGTTTCAATGGAAAGCCCGCAAAGTCGATGCCTTGGGATGGCCATCCGACCTAAGCGTAGATGAAACCAAAACCACGGTGTTTGCCGCGCCCACCCAAGGGGCAATCAAGACCGAAGGCACGAATATGGCTGTGCGCCGAGCAGCTTTGGTTGGCATCGGGGGGTTTGATCCGGCCTTTCGGTTTTTCCTAGATGAAACGGATTTAAATATGCGACTGGCGCGGGCCGGATGGCGCACAGCCATCACGCCTTTGGCGCAAGTGCATCATGGGTTTGCATCCTCCGCCAGACGTCGGGCCGACCGCGCGCCGAAAGACCTTTTTGACATCGGCGCGAGCTGGACAGTGTTCTTGCGAAAACACGCGCCTGGAAAGACGGATGGTGCGTTGGAGCAGGTGTTCGCGCAAGAGCGCCAGCGCGCTTTGAAATGGATGCAATCCGGAGGTTTGGATGCCCTTGATGTGCGATCCTTGCTGCGATCTTTTGGTGCTGGAATAGAGGATGGCAAGGGGCGTGTTTTGTCTGGCGGGTCGGTATCCGCGGTTCCTTCAGAACCATTCGCCAAGATTGACGCACCACAAAGAGAGCATAAAACGTTTTGCGGATGGGTCTGGAACCGCGCCGCATTATTCGACAGCGCAACGGCGGCAGTCGAAAAAGGGTCCGTTGTAACTGTGTTCCTTTGGTCACCCACGGCGTTATTTCACAAGCAGATTTACCACCATAAAGGGTTTTGGTTGCAAACGGGTGGCCTGTTTGGCAAGTCAGAACGAAAACAACCCCTGGTTAATTTTAAGAGATTGAAGAAACGCTATAGTTTAGAAGTGGGCAGGATTGCCGTCGTGCGTGAGGTGAAAAAGACCCTTACGTAGCAAAAAATCGGTCAGATAACGGCTTTGGCTCTAATTTGACCACAATTTTACTAATCATTTGGTTACAGTTTGCACATAAGAACCAAAAAGCGTGGATTGAGCCGCGAGACATATGAGGTTGAGGATGCGAAAGAAGGTCACTAAGGCAATTTTCCCTGTTGCCGGGTTGGGCACCCGCTTTTTGCCAGCGACAAAATCGGTGCCGAAAGAAATCATGACATTGGTCGACAGGCCTCTGATTCAATATGCGATTGATGAGGCACGCGCGGCTGGGATCAAGGAATTCATTTTCGTTACCTCGCGCGGCAAAGGGGCTTTGGAAGACTACTTTGACCACGCGCCAACGCTCGAACAAGAGCTGCGCAAAAAGGGCAAAGACAAGCTTCTTGAAGTTTTGAAATCGACCAACATGGAAAGCGGGGCGATTGCATATATTCGTCAACACCGCGCGCTGGGCCTTGGTCACGCGGTTTGGTGCGCGCGGCGTTTGATCGCGAACGAACCGTTCGCCGTCATCCTGCCGGACGATGTGATTGCGGCGGAAAAGCCTTGTCTTCAACAGATGGTCGAAGCCTACGAAGAGACCGGCGGTAGCATGGTAGCCGCAATGGAAGTGCCCCCGGAACAGGCCAGTTCCTACGGCGTTTTGGATGTGCGCGAAGACATGGGCAATATGGTGTCTGTAAGCGGGATGGTGGAAAAACCGAAAGAGGGCACAGCGCCTTCGAACCTTGCTGTAATCGGGCGCTATATCCTGACACCGGATGTCTTGGGCAACCTCAACAAATTGAAAAGTGGCGCTGGTGGAGAGATCCAGCTGACAGATGCGATCGCGGCTGAAATCGACGAGGAGCGGCCTGTTTATGGGTACCGGTTCCGGGGTCAGCGCTTTGACTGCGGCTCTAAATCGGGGTTCTTGCAGGCGACGATTGCCTTTGGCCTGGCCCGGGAAGAATTGCGCGATGATTTGTCGGCTTATATCCACGACATCGTGCAGATGGGCAAAGCCGCACAATAACGCGCGACGGGGGACAAGGTGCAATCAGACAAACCCCATGTGCTGGTCACTGGCGGGGCTGGCTATATCGGGTCGCACGCGTGCAAGGCGCTTGCGGCAGCCGGATATGTGCCGGTTACCTTTGACAATCTGAGTACAGGGTGGCGTGACGCCGTAAAGTTTGGGCCGCTGGAGCAAGGGGATCTGACCCAGCGGAGCACCATCGATCCGGTCTTTGAAAAATACAACTTTCAAGCCGTTATGCATTTCGCGGCACTCAGCCTCGTGGGCGATAGCATGCGCGATCCGGGCAATTATTGGCGTACCAATGTGACGGGCGGTTTGAACCTGATCGAAGCGGCGATTGACGCAGGGTGTTTGAATTTCGTGTTTTCGTCGACTTGCGCGACCTATGGCGATCAGGACGGTGTCACGCTGGATGAATCCAGCGCGCAACAGCCTGTGAACGCGTACGGCGGTTCAAAGCGTGCTATCGAAGATATGTTGCGCGACTTTGGCGCGTCGCATGGGCTGCGGCATGTGATTTTTCGGTATTTCAATGTGGCGGGCGCCGACCCGGATGGCGAAATTGGCGAATTTCATCAACCGGAAACCCATCTGATCCCGCTGATGTTGGATGCGGTTGATGGCAAACGTCCGGCGCTTACCGTGTTTGGCACGGATTATGACACGCCAGATGGCACCTGCATTCGTGATTATGTGCATGTGTGCGACCTGGTCGATGCCCATGTGCTTGGGCTGAATTGGCTGGCGGAAGGGAAAGACAGCTCTGTCTTTAACCTTGGCACCGGGCGCGGATTTTCTGTGCGCGAAGTGATCAACGCCAGCAGCGCGGTCACCAATCGCGATGTGCCGGTCGTCGAAGGGGATCGCCGCCCCGGTGACGCGGTAAAACTGGTCAGCGGATCACGCAAAGCCGAAGAAGAGCTGGGATGGTCGCCCAGCCGATCAGACATGAATTCAATGATCCGGGATGCGTGGCGGTGGCACCAGAATGGTGCCTACAAAGCATGACGCCGCCCGCCCGGCTGATTGATTTCACAAGAACCTTGCGCCGCGCAGGCCGAATTCCAACCGGCATAGACCGGGTGGAGCGCGCTTATATTCAGGCTTTGGTGGCGCATGACGTGCCCAGCTTTGGTTTGGCGCGGACGCGCCTTGGCTACCTCTTACTCGACACCAAAGGCTTGGCTCACCTGACAGCGCATTGGGACGATGCCCAGCTTTTGTCGCACGCGCGCCGTGTCTCTATCTCGCGCACGGTGCCCTTCGGTTTGAAACGTATGCTGCGCCGCCAATTGCCTGCAAGCCTGTCCTATCTCAACGTCGGGCACAGCAATATCACAGAGCGGGTGTGTACCGCAGTCAAAGCGATCCCCGGCGCCCGTTTTGCGGCCTTTGTGCACGACGTTATTCCGCTGGAGCATCCTCAGTTTCAAAGAGCCGAAACCGCGGCCACCTTTGAACGCATGCTGCGTTTGGTGGGGCAGCACGCAGATGATGTTCTGACAAACTCGCAAGACACGCTCGATAGAACCCTTGGGGCGCTTTCTGGTTGGGGGTATGAGCCACGGGGCCATGTGGCGCATTTGGGTGTTGCGCCGGTGCAGCCGGATCCTAAGGCCTTGCCAAACTCTGCGCGTTTGGATGGGCCGTATTTCGTGGCCTTGGGCACAGTCGAGCCGCGCAAAAACCACGCATTTCTTTTGGACATCTGGGAAGAGCTGGGCGAAGAGGCGCCGCATCTGGTGATCATCGGCGCTCGCGGTTGGGCGGATCAGTCGCTGTTTGACCGGCTGGATGCATTGCCAGCTGAAGGCAAAATTCGCGTTTTGGACAACCTGCCGGATAAAGCTGGGGCGCATGTTGTTGCCCAAGCCTCTGCCTTGCTGTTTCCGTCTCACGCGGAGGGATTTGGACTGCCCGCAGTAGAGGCCGCAGCGCTGGGAACACGGATTATCGCGAACGACTTACCTGTTTTCCGCGAGGTATTGGGCAACATACCCATTTACGCATCGGTGCAGGACAGGTATCTGTGGATAAAGACTATAAAAGAAGTGGCGAAATCGGGCTCTACGCGGACCATCGAACCATTTGCCCCTCCAACTTGGGAGGCGCATTTCAAAACGGTGTTAAGCGTTGCTTGATAGGTCGGTAACAAGTTGAGACCGCGGGCAAAGGAATACCATTGGGTGCCTTGCAGTCATATAGGCTGAGGTTGCAGCGCAAGCGCTGGCGCATCCGCGCGTTTCGTAAACGTCGCGAATTAAAACCTGTGGTCAATCGCACGGATCAAATCCAACCTTCTGATCTTTTGCTGTTCTCGACGATGCGCAACGAAAAGGTGCGGTTGCCCTTCTTTCTGGACTACTACCGCCGGATGGGGATCAACCACTTTGTCATCGTTGACAACGACAGCGATGACGGGTCTGCCGATTATCTGGCGCAATACCCTGATGTGTCTGTCTGGACCACTAAGGCCAGCTACAAACGGGCGCGCTTTGGGGTGGATTGGCTGAACTGGCTTCAAAACAAATATGCGCATGGCCATTGGACTGTCGTTGTCGATCCCGATGAATTCCTGATCTATCCGTTCTGCGATACGCGGCCTTTGCGGGCGCTGACGGATTGGCTGGATGCCTCTTCGATCCGGTCGTTTGGCGCCATGCTGCTCGATATGTACCCCAAGGGGCGGTTGGATCATCAGCCCTATAAACCAGGGCAAGATCCGATTGAGATTGCCTCGTGGTTTGACAGCGGCAACTATGTGATGTCGCGTAATGGGCGGTATGGAAACCTGTGGATACAGGGCGGTCCGCGGTCGCGGGTCTTTTTCGATGAAACGCCCGAACTGGCGCCGGCGCTTAACAAGATACCCTTGGTCAAATGGGATAAACGGTACGCCTATGTCAGCTCGACCCATATGCTTTTGCCGCGCGGTTTGAACCTGGTTTACGACGAATGGGGCGGCGAAAAGGCCAGCGGTGTTTTGCTCCATGCCAAGTTCATCGACACGTTTTCCCACAAGGCGGCCGAGGAGTTGCTGCGCAAGCAGCATTATAACGCCAGCGTGGAATATCGTGCCTATGCGGAAAAGGTCGATCAGAACCCAGACCTGTGGTGCAAGTGGTCTGAAAAATACATCAACTGGCGTCAGCTTGAGATTTTGGGGCTGATGTCGAAAGGAAACTGGGCATGACGGTAGGTATCGTCATGTTGGTGCATACCGCCCTCGATCGTGCCGAACAGGCGGCGCGCCATTGGGCGAGCGCGGGGTGCCCGGTGGTGATCCATGTTGACAAGATGGTGGATCGCAAAAGGTATCAGGGGTTCGTACGTGCGCTTTCTGATCTGGACCACATCAAGTTTTCAAAACGATATCGCTGTGAATGGGGCACATGGGGTTTGGTTGCGGCGAGCCAAGCTGCGTCGGAAATGATTTTGTCTGAATTCCGCGATGTCCGGCATGTCTATCTGGCGTCTGGCTCGTGCCTGCCGTTGCGCCCGGTTGAGGATTTGATCACCTACCTTGATGCGCGCCCAACGACCGACTTCATCGAGAGCGCCACAACAGCGGATGTCCCATGGACAATGGGTGGTCTGGACGAAGAGCGATTTACGCTGCGCTTTCCATTTTCATGGAAACGTCAGCGCGCGCTTTTTGATTTCGCCGTCGATTTCCAGCGGCGGTTTCGGTTGCACCGCAAAATGCCAAACGCGCTGGTGCCGCATATGGGCAGCCAATGGTGGTGCCTGACGCGCCAGACTTTGACGGCCATTTTGCAAGATCCCGAACGGCACGTGTATGACGGGTATTTCAAATACGTCTGGATCCCCGACGAGAGCTATTTTCAAACGCTGGCTCGCCTTTATAGCACCAATATCGAAAGCCGGTCGCTAACGCTGTCGAAGTTTGATTTCCAGGGCAAGCCGCACATCTTTTACGACGACCACCTGCAGCTTTTGCGCCGGTCCGATTGCTTTGTAGCGCGCAAGATATGGCCCTATGCGGACCGGCTTTATGAGGCATTTCTGACCGACCCCGCCGGCGCGATGAAGCAAACTGAACCGAACCCGGGAAAGATTGACCGCATCTTTGCCAAGGCCGTTGATCGCCGGACGCGGGGACGGGCGGGTTTGTATATGCAAAGCCGGTTTCCGAACGAAGACTGGGAAAACGGGCTGACCGCCACCCAATATTCGCTTTTTCAGGGCTTTACTGAGCTGTTCGAAGACTTTGAAACCTGGCTGCACAAAACCACAGGGGCGCGGGTGCATGGGCATCTCTTTGCGCCGAACAAAGTTTATTTCGCCGAAGGCCAAACCAGCATCAACGGTGCCTTGTCAGACAGTCCGAAACTGCGCGACTACAATGCAAAGCGGTTTCTGACGAACCTGATCTGGAACACGCGCGGTGAACGCCAGTGTTTTCAGTTCGGACCGGCCGACAATCAGGACATCAACTGGATGTTGGCCAAGGATCCAAACGCGCAGATATCGGTGATCTCTGGCGCCTGGGCTTTGCCGTTGTTCCGATCAAATCGCGATTTCCTCGACATTCGGAAGGCCGCGGCCAATCTGCAGAAAATTGAATCTGATTTTCTGGATGTGATGCGATCCCCGCACACCAAGGCGCGGGTGCGAATCTGGACGATGGCAGAATTTGTCGAAGCGCCGATGGAGCCGCTCCAGACAATTCTCGACGAAATTGGCCCGGCGCGCGACCGGCGTCTGACTGAAGCGCCGAAAATGGTCAACTTGCATGGCTTCGGACAGTTTCTGCAAAACCTAAAAAATCAGGGCATGCACCCCTATCTGATGGGCGATTTCCCTGTAACCCAAGGTTTGGATACCCGCGCAGAACCGGTGCGGCGCCCCTATCTGGTGAAATAGCGATATGGCTCAATTTAAGTGGTTTGTCGTTTTTGCCAGCATGCGCACGGGATCGAATTTCCTGGAAGCCAACCTTAACGCGCTGGACGGCGTCGCCTGTTTGGGTGAGGCGTTTAATCCGCACTTTATCGCCTACCCGAACACCACGGACCTGTTGGGCTTTACTCAAAGTGACCGCGATAAAGACCCGCTTGGCTTGCTGGGGGCAATCCGGGGGTCAAACCCCGAGATGAGCGGGTTCCGTTATTTCCCGGATCATGATCCCCGCATCTTTGACGAGATCATCCAAGACAAAAGCTGCGCCAAAATCGTGCTGACGCGCAATCCAGTGGAAAGCTACGTCAGCTGGAAGATCGCGCAATCCACGGGGCAATGGAAACTGACCGATGCCAAATCGCGCAAAGACGGTCAGGCACAGTTTGACAAAGATGAGTTCGAACAACATCTGGGCGACTTGCAGGATTTTCAGCTACGTCTTCTCAATGCTCTGCAAGAACACGGGCAAACCGCGTTCTACGTGGATTACGAAGACCTTCGCAGTTTGCCGACGCTCAATGGGCTTGCGGCATATTTGGGTGTGAAGGACAGGCTCGACAGCTTGGATCAGAGTCTGAAGGTTCAAAACCCCAAGTCGGTCGAGGATAAGGTGGCCAACGTGCCAGATATGCGCGCTGCTCTGGCCTCGTTGGATCGCTTTAACCTAAGCCGTACGCCGAATTTCGAACCGCGCCGCGGGCCGGCTGTGCCAACATATATGCTGTCGGAAACTGCGCCTCTTTTGTACTTGCCGGTCAAAGGAACAATGTCAGCTCAGGTGCGTCATTGGATGGAGCATTTTGGGCCTGTGTCGACGGATTTGGCGCGGGGCGATGTCCGCAAATGGATGCGCCAAACACAGGGGCGCCGCAGCTTTACGATTTTGCGCCATCCGTTGGCGCGAGCTCACGCGGCGTTTTGCGAACGTATCCTTAATCTTGGGGATGGTGGCTTTCCTGCGATCCGCAAAACGCTGAAGAACCGGTATGATGTTCAAGTGCCGCTGAACGATAAGCACACGGCGGCATATGATATCGTGGCGCACCGCTCAGCTTTCGCGGCCTTTCTGACGTTTCTGAATGCCAATCTTGCTGGGCAAACAGTTGTCCGTATTGATCCCCATTGGGCCAGCCAAACCCAGATCGTACAGGGGTTTTCCGAATTCGCGCCCCCAGACCGGATTATTCGGCAGGACACTGCGCAGGCAGAGCTGGCGGGGTTGGCGCAAAGTGTTGGGCTTGAAAACGCACCTGAGTTTGAGGTGGCGCCGGATGAAGACACGCCATTTGCGCTGAGCGCCATTTACGATGCGGAATTAGAACAGCTCGCGCGCAAAGCCTATGCACGCGATTATGTAACCTTTGGGTTTGAAAACTGGGCCGGTTAGGCCGCTTTTACAGGCTGTGCTTCTGACAAGATGTTAAACAATGTCGCGCTGTCTTTGTTGGCACGCAGCTTCGCGCAGATTGAGGCATCCCGCAGTGTGCGGGACACCAATGCCAAAGCTTTCAAATGCTCAACACCTGCGTCTTCCGGCGCAAACAAAGCAAACGCCAGATCAACAGGCTGCTGATCGACTGCTTCGTAATTGATCGGCTTGTCGAGCATCACGAAAACACCCACGACAGAATCTAAACCATCCAAACGCGCATGGGGCAAAGCGACGCCCTGACCCACGCCGGTTGGCCCCAGCGCCTCGCGGGCAGTTAATGCCTCAACCACGCGCGATACATCCAGCCCATGAGCCGCAGATGCAAGCTCGCCGATTTCGTGCAGCAAACGCTTCTTGCTTGAGGCTGCAGTCAATACCTTGACGGCCTCAGTCTTGAGGAGTTGTGACAGGTCCATGCCAGACGCTTTCATACGTTTTAACTGTGGCGGTTACAGGATTTCACGGGTCAATCCACCCGATATTTCCATCATCACGACGATACACAACGTTCACCCCGTCTTTTCCTTCGTTTCGAAACACCAGCACGGGTGCCCCAGCCAATTCCATTTGCATCACAGCTTCCCCAACGCTCAACGACGGAATGTTGGTTTCCATTTCTGCAACGATAATCGGTTGGAGCGTGTCAGGTTCTGCATCGTCCGCGATCTCGCTTGACGCGAGGATATAGGAAGAAGCGCCGAATTGTTCAACCGGTTGCGCACGCTGTTTGTGGTGATCTTTCAGCCTACGCTTGTATCGCCTGAGCTGTTTGTCCATTTTTTCGACGCAACTGTCGAAAGAGGCATAGATTTCAGCAGAATGTGCCTTGGCTTGGGCAGTGAGTCCTGTGGAGAGATGAACCGTGGCTTCGCAGATAAATTCATGCCCGGACTTCGAAAACACGACATTCGCATCAGTGGGTCGACCGGCATACTTTTCTAAAACCCCGCTCAGAGTGTCTTGCACATGAGTCTGTAGGGCATTTCCAATGTCGATCTGTTTACCGCTGATTTGATACCGCATTCACGTCTCCTTTTTATTTTCGTGGGCGCACACACAGGATCCAGAAGGATCCTGAGAGGTTTGCGCTTTACGGGATGGGCATGGGTGACGGTTGCACTGTGTCGGGTTTCGCGGGGAAACCTGGGTGATAACTATGCAAGTTCGTCAAAGACGCCATGCCCCATGTCACCGCAGAATCGTGCTGTCTGTCAATGAAAAGCGCACTCGCGCTTTGATTGAATTTTATGAGATGCGAAAGTTATCGCCCAGGTAAACCCGGCGCACATTTTCGTTTTGCACAACATCTTGCGGTGTGCCGGACATGAGCACGCGGCCGTCATGCAGAATATAGGCGCGATCTACGATATCGAGCGTTTCACGTACGTTGTGATCGGTGATCAACACGCCGATACCACGGTTCTTGAGGTCGGCCACGAGCCCGCGAATATCGCCGACCGAGATTGGGTCAACCCCGGCAAAAGGCTCATCCAGCAATAGGTATTTCGGTTTGGCCGCGAGGCAGCGCGCAATCTCAACCCGGCGGCGTTCACCGCCCGACAAGGCCAGCGCAGGGGCGCGGCGCAGGTGTTCGATGGAAAATTCGCTTAACAGCTGTTCCAGCCGCTCGCGTCGTTTCACCCGGTCGCTTTCCACGATGTCGAGAATCGCTGCGATGTTGTCTTGCACGCTCAGGCCACGAAAGATGCTCATCTCCTGCGGCAGATATCCGATTCCCATCTGCGCACGCCGGTACATGGGCAGCGCGGTGACATCGACACCGTCAACCTGAACGCGGCCACCTTCGGG
>JABSSA010000004.1 GCA_013214665.1 Paracoccaceae bacterium | reverse complement strand
CTCCATCGTGGCGGAGCATGGCGTTGGGTCGGTCTTTGTGGATCGAATGCGCGGACAGAAAAGCGATGTGGAATACACGCTTATGCAAAGCATCAAGGCCACCCTTGATCCGACAGGCATCATGAACCCCGGCAAGCTTTTGCAGCCCTAAGCGGCGTCAATGCAGGCGGTGACCTCTGCGAGGTCACCGTTCTTTTGCGAGAGCAACAGCACCAGTTTGGCGAGGAACAAGGCGCTCTTTTCTTCGCCGACAGCATCTAGCTTTCGCGCCAATGCTTCGTAGACGATTTCCAAGTCTTCCGGGCTCATGGCTTGGCTCCTTTTTGAAACGTCAAGGTGTTGAAACCGTTGCGTATCTGATCCACATCCGCCGTGTGCCAACGTGCACCCACATACATATCGGGCCGCACCAGATAGGCCGACATAGCATTCGCGCCCAGTTTTGTAGCGACCACCCCATCCGCAGAAAATTGCGCCACATGTAAACCTGCGTGTGCATGGACGTCTTTCAATGCATCAGCCACCTCAGCCGAAAAGCACAGAACAGTGAACCCCGCACCGAGCGCTTCGGACAAGTACCCGCCTTCGGCATGCAATTCCGGCAACACCGCGCCAGCGCCGGGGCCTGTCTCAAACGCCGGATCATCAGGCAAAACAGCGGGGCTTTCGGCATAGGTGAACGCTGTGAATTGACGCGGATTGGCCAATTCACCCGAAAACTCATGATCCAACGCCAACGACAGGGCCGCGTCGCGCATCAACGTCCAGCCAAACGTATTGGGCGTCATAAAGCGCGCGCTTTTTGAGGCATTGGCAAAAACATCCAGCGTCGCCCCGCGGCGCTCTGGCGTGTAGCTGTCCAATAGGGCCGCGTCCGCTTTGCCGGTTACAACCCAACCCAGTTTCCATCCAATGTTGGCCGCATCCGCAAGGCCGCTGTTCAACCCGCGCACACCAAAGATGGGCACGATATGCGCGCTGTCTCCGGCAAAGAACACTCGGCCATCGCGGTAATCATCAAGCGCCAGCGTATTCGCGGAATAGACGCTCCACCACTCAAGCTCCCAAGTGCCGTGGTACTCTAGGTCTTTCAACACAGCCGCAACGCTCGCCCGAACCTCGTCTTCGCGCAACGCGTCTTCGGTGCTTTCATCGTCGGTAAGCTGATAATCGATCCGCCAAATATCTTCGGGCTGTTTGTGGATCAGCACCGTGCCACCAGGACGGCACGCGGGATCAAACAGCGCGCGCCGGATGGTGGGGTAATCGTGCTGCATCTGAATATCGGCGATGACATACCGCCCTTCGAAATTCTCTCCCTGCAGCCGCAGCCCTCGCATTTTGCGCATCGCGCTGCGGGCACCATCGCAGGCCAAAACCCAATCGGCGGAAAAGTCATATTCCAAATTCGGATCGCGCACGGTCAAGCGGACACCATTGGCCAGATCAGCCACACCTGTCACTTCGCTTTGCCAGCGTGTCTCAATCAGTGGATGCGCCGCGACAGCGTCCCAGAGGAATTGTTCGATGTATTGCTGTTGGATGTTGTACATCGGACGATATTTTTCATCGTCACTGTCGTGCATATGAAATTCAAGGATCTGCTGGCCCTGATAGAACGACCGGCCCGTTGTCCAACCCAACGCCTTTTCCAGAAAAGGTGTGACCGCCTTGATCTGTTCCAGAATGTAGAAACTTGGTCGCGCGACACAGATGGCGCGGCTGCCATCGTTGAACGTGTCTTTGGCGTCGAACACAACCGATCGCACGCCTTGTTCCGCCAAAGACAAGGCCGCTGTCATACCAATCGGGCCCGCCCCAACGATAGCAACCGGAGCTGTGGTCTGACCGGTATCCGTCGGATCGATGCCAGGGGCATTGAACTTGGGGTAGTCAAAATAAAGCGAGTCTGTTTCTGCGCGACCTGCTGGTCTCATGATATCCCCCTCACTGCATCACAGTCGCGCCTAGCTTACTGCATTAGATCACGCACCGCTGGCCGCCCGAGCGGGTGACACGCGGCGCGCTCACCGACCCGATGGGCCATTGCACAAAGCAAACAGGGCCGATTTGGAATTGATGCCTAGTTTGGTATAGGCCCGTTGCCGGTACGGCTTTACCGTATTTGGCGATATGTCCAACCGCCATGCAATCGCTTCGGATGTGTGGCCTTGCAGCATGGCTTCGCAGATGTCTTTTTCGCGCGCCGACAACGAATTCAGAGGGGAGGTCAAGGCGCTGCGACCCGGATCGGTGAAATGCAAAAGTGCCATATGCGCAATCGTTTGCCAAAACGCCGTGCGCAACGCCGGCGCGCTGACCACGAATGGGCCATTTTGCTGATAGCGATAGAAATTCAGGACGAGCGTTTCGCCGCGGCCAGAGCAGATGACCGAGATTTTGTCTGAAATCTCCTGAGCGACAAAGAACGTTTCAAGATAGTCCTGGCTCATCCCGTCTTTGATGTCTGCAAAGTTGACAACGCGCACGTCATCTGTGCCGCGCAGCTCATCAACCATCGGTCGCAGCGGATCATCACGAAACCCGGACCTGAGATAACGCTGTGCTATGTTCGTCGCGAACTTGTTCGGGTTTTGCGCATAGCTCAGGTAACACTCTGGGCGGGGCTCCTGATACGAGAAGACCATGCATTGATCCGCTTTGATGACAGTTTCGACCAATTCGAGAAACGCGACGTTGAATGCCGGACTGCCGACGGCTGCTAAACAGGCCGCTTGCGCCTGCAAATAGCCGAGCGCACCATCGCCCGCGAAATAGCGTTCAAGCGACATCGAGCCTTTGGTCCTTTCTGTTTGTTTGTGTCATGCCGCTATCTTTGCCATGCCTTTGCGTATCGGTGGGGCGCAAAATGGGGGCATTCTGCCCCCAAACCCCCTGAGAGTATTTTTATCCAAAAGAAGCTCAGGCTCCAGAGGGAGCTAACATTGCGCTTGGCGTAAAGCGAACTTGGCAGTGTCCGCAGGCCGCGGAGCTTTCTAAACCCACGTCGGTCTGTCCCCCGTAAAGGGGGGCAGACGGTTTGCGGTATTCAAGGTATCACGCAAAGCGACGTGATGCGCGGGATCGCATCTGCGCGCGCGCAACTCACCTTAGGATACCAAGGATGACCACACAGACATCGCCCACTGAGACGTACAAACCCGGATTATCGGCAAACGAGGTCAGGGATCTGGCCGGTGCGCACGCCATCACCAAGCTTTCGTCAAACGAAAATCCTTATGGCCCATCGCCTTTGGCCGTGCGTGCCGCCCAAGAGGCTTTGCTGCAGGCGAATATCTATCCAGAACGCACCGATACGAAGCTGTGTGATGCGCTCGCAGCTTTGCATGGCAATGGGTTGTCGGCAGCCAACTTTTTCTGCGCCAACAGCGGTGTTGAGGTGCTGTCGCTGATCGAAGAAGTGACCATAGCGGCGGGCGAACGGGCGATCATTTGCCCCCCCTGTTTTGCCGCCTATGCGCCATCGCTTTCGCAAAAATCCGCAGTGGTGGATCAGGTTTGGTTGAACGACGATTATTCGGTGAATGTGGATGCCGTTCTAGGTGCGGTAAAGCCAGACACGCGGTTGGTGTATCTGTGTAACCCCAACAACCCGACCGGCACATGGTTTGGCGAAGATGTCTTGCAGGCCATCCTAGATGGCTTGCCAGATCACGTCACGCTTATCTATGACGAAGTCTATTTCCAATTCGCAACGGATGCTGGCCTGCCTGACGCGATCAAGCACGTGTTGGACGACCGCAACATCGTCATCGTGCACAGCTTTTCCAAAGCCTATGGGTTGGCCGGGATGCGGGTTGGATATGGTATTGCNCCCGAGCGGATCGCCGCGCGCATCCAGAAAGCGAAGCGCAGCTTCCACATAAATTCCGCCTCGATGGAGGCCGCGATGGCGGCGCTGGGGGATGCGGACCATCTGCAATTGACGGTCGATAACAACCACGTCCAACGCCCCATCCTGACCGAAGGGCTGCGCGCACTGGGGCTCAACGTGGCTCCGAGTCAGGCGAATTTTGTTATGTTTGAATGCCCTGGCGATACCGATGCCGCGGCCCTGACCAAAGCGCTGGTTGGCGAGGGTGTCATGGTGCGCCCGGCCTTCAACCTGCCAACTCACATCCGTGCCACTATTGGCACGCCCGAAGACAACACGCGGCTCTTGGCCGCCCTTGCCAACATCCTGAAAGCCTGACCCATGTCTCACTCTATAACCGGTGGCGAAGCAGCCGTTCTTTCGCTTCACAATCTTGGTGTGAAAACCATCTTTGGCCTGCCCGGGGTTCAAAATGATTGGTTTTACAACGCCCTTTATGATCACAGTGAAAAGTTCAACCTGATCCATACGCGCCACGAACAAGGCGCTGCATATATGGGGTTAGGCCACGCACTGGCCAGCGACACGCCCACCGTGTTCAGCGTGGTCCCGGGCCCTGGTTTTTTGAATGCAGCCGCGGCAATGTCGACGGCCTATGCGCTGAACGCCAAACTGTTTTGCATGACTGGCCAAATCCCGTCGCGCGCGATTGGCAAGGATTTTGGTGAGCTGCATGAGATCAACGATCAGTTGGCCATCATCAAAACGCTCACCAAATGGGCGGACCGGGCCGACAGCCCCGCCGAGATCCCTGGCAAAATCCAAGAGGCGTTCCAGCAGATGATGTCGGGGCGTCCGCGCCCGGTGGGTTTGGAAATTCCGATGGATATTCTGGCCGCAACAGATGTCATTGACCCCAATCTGCAATCCATCGTGCCCGATGCGCCGCAAGTGGACGAAGACGCCGTTGAGGCGGCGGCCAAAGCCTTGGGTCAGGCGAAATCGCCGATGATCTTTGTGGGCAGCGGCGCACAGGGTGCAAGCGCGTTGGTGCGCCGTCTGGCCGAAGAGTTGCAGGCGCCTGTGGTGGGCTACCGCACGGGTATGGGCGTTGTGGATGGGCGCAGCTATCTGTCATTGCACCTGCCCGCGGCCAAGGATGTGTGGATGCAGGCCGACGTGGTTTTGACCATCGGTTCCAACATGCGCGTTCCGGCGCAAAAGTGGATCAAGGCGCACCAGCCCGAGATCATACGCATTGACGTCGACCCCGAGACACACCGCAAATTCTATACGCCTAAGGTGGAAGTCACGGCACGGGCCGAAGACGCGCTGCCGCTGTTGTTGGACCGCTTGGACACACACAACATCAAACGTGCCTCGCGCAAGGACGAGTTGGAAGAGGTCAAAGCGGCCTGGGCCAAACGGTCTTCGGTGTTGGAGCCGCAGCTGAGCTTTCTGAAGGTCATTCGCGAGGAGTTGGGCGAAGACGGAATTTTTGTCGATGAGCTGACGCAGGTGGGCTTTGCCAGTCGCCTCACCTATCCAGTTTATCATCCCCGCACATTTATCTCGACCGGGTATCAAGGCACGTTGGGCTATGGCTTCCCGACCGGGCTTGGCGTCAAGGTTGCGCGGCCCGATGTGCCGGTTATCTCAATCACCGGGGATGGTGGTTTTATGTTCGGCGTGCAGGATTTGGCCACCGCTGTGCAGCACAAGATCCCGTTGATCACGCTGCTGTTCAACAACAACAGCTATGGCAACGTACAACAGATGCAGATCAACAATTATGGCGGCCGCGTCATCGCCTCTGATTTGCATAACCCGGATTTCTGCAAAATGGTCGAAAGCTTCGGCGCCCAAGCGATCAAGGCTGAAACGCCAGAGGCCGTGCGCGCCGCGATCAAACAGGGTATCAAGACGACAGACACGCCCACAGTGATCGAAATCCCCGTGGGTGACATGCCAAGCATTGACCAATTCCGGTAAGGTCCCCGCCATGCAAGACCACTGCATCATCCCAGCAGATCATCCGATAGGCCAACACTTTCGGGCCGCGGTACGAAATAAGAAGGTGGTCTTTGTGGCTGGTCTGCCCAGTTCGGGCAAAAGCCTGATGTTGCAGCAATTGGCGATCCTTGCGGATCAGCAGGGGCGCGCGCTGCACACGATGCAATGGGACGCTGTGCGGCGCAGCTTTGAAACGGATCTCTGGTTGCGTGCCTATCCCGAGGTTGACGATCTCACGCATCCGGGCATTCGCAAGGCCTTGGGCTTATGGGTGCGAACGGCTATAGCCAATTGGATATCCGAGCATCGCGCAGATACCGACATTCTGATTGCAGAATTGCCGGTTGTAGGGGGGCGGTTGTCTGAACTGTTGCAGCCGATGGACGACCCCGCCGAGGCTGCGCTCTCTTCCAGCGACGTGCATTTCTTTGTGCCTGTGCCCACAGACGACATGCGCAAGGTGATCACGGGATACCGCGCCCAGACATTCGCGAACCCGCGCAACGAACAGGAAACCAAAGACGCTCCCATTCATATCGTGGAAGCGGATTGGTATGCGGCCCGGCAATTGCACAATCGGTGGCAGGGCATCGCCAACGATGACACGAAAGACCACCTTTATAGCGCAGACATTTACCGCCACGTTTTTGAGCGGCTTTTGCGGTTTCGCAATGCCGATATCCTCAGCGTGGATCGCAGCTTTGAAACGCAAGGCTCCGCCTATGACCGTGACGCAGCTGACCGAGCTCAAAGCCAGCGCCGCCGAGGTGGAGGCCACCTTTGCGCAGCTACAAAAGGCCTTCCCGGGGCAATCCGTTGTGGCCGCGGTCGAAACATGGGCCGATTACTAGCCCCCGCACGAACAGCGCGCCCGGCGCGAAGGAGAAGATCATGGACCTGACCCAAGCCAATATCGATACATTGCGCGCCCGCGCCGCCCCTAAAGGGTTGAATTTTATCAACAATGCCATGATCCTTGCGGAGGATGGGGCCGAGATTCCCGTGATCAGCCCAATTGATGGCACCCAGCTGTCGACGCTTGCGGCCTCTTCTGCTGCGGATATGGATCGCGCCTGTGCGGTGGCGCGAGCGGCTTTTGAATCTGGCGTCTGGTCCGGCATGGCTCCGACAGATCGTAAACGCGTGCTTTTGCGGTGGGCCGATCTGATTGAACAACATGCCCTTGAAATCGCGGTTTTGGGCGCGCGCGATAACGGCACCGACATTCGCATGGCTTTTAAGGGTGAACCAATGTCTGCCGCTGCGACCATCCGGTTTTATGCCGAAGCGGTCGACAAGCGGAACGGGGAAATCACACCCACCAAAAAGGATGTACTGTCGCTCATTCACAAAGAGCCGGTGGGCGTCGTGGGGGCCATCATCCCGTGGAATTTCCCGCTGATGATCGGGGCATGGAAAATGGCGCCTGCGCTAGCGGCGGGCAATTCGGTGGTTTTGAAACCGTCAGAAGATGCCGCCTTGTCGACGATGCGGGTTGTTGAGCTGGCTGCGGAGGCTGGCTTGCCAGCCGGTGTGCTTAATGCGGTGAACGGGCGCGGCGCTGTGGTGGGTGAGGCCCTGGGCCTTAACATGGAGGTTGATGTGTTGGCCTTCACCGGGTCCGGCAATGTGGGCCGCCGACTGTTGGAATATTCCGCACGCTCCAACATGAAGCGCGTCTATCTGGAACTGGGTGGCAAATCGCCAAACCTGGTGTTTGCCGACGCCCCCAATCTGGAACAAGCCGCCAAGGAAACCGCAGCCTCCATCTTTCGAAATAACGGACAGGTGTGTGTCGCCGCTTCGCGTTTGGCTGTTGAACGCAGCATCTATGACGAATTCATGCAGATGGTGGTCGACGCCTCGCGCAGTTTTGCGGTGGGCGATCCGCTGGATCTGTCGCACACCACGGGCGCCCTTGCCAACGCGGCACAGCTTTCCAAGGTAAAAACCGCTGTGGCGACCGCCGCAGACGAAGGGGCCGCACCACTTTGTGGTGGACAACAATTGTTGGAAAGTTCTGGCGGGTATTACCACGAACCGACGGTTCTCGGAGACGTGCGCACGGGTATGGATGTTGTGCAAAACGAGGTGTTTGGCCCGGTGCTGGCCGCACGTGCGTTCGACACAGAAGACGAAGCCATCGAGATCGCAAATGAAACGGTTTACGGCCTGTCTTCGGTGCTGTGGTCGCGGGATATCTCGCGCGCGCACCGTTTGTCGGCGCGCATCAAGTCAGGGACGGTTCAGGTGAATTGTTTTTCCGGCGCAGACGTCACATCGCCGCTGGGTGGGGTCAAGCAATCCGGGAACGGATCAGACCGGTCTTTGCACGCGATGGAAAAATACGAGAACATCAAAGCGACCTGGATCCAGTTGTAAAAGGGCGGCTCAACTCAAGGCTTGCCCGGAGCAAGCGCGAAAATTGGTACGCAACAGTCCAGAGAACCTGTCGATTACATCCGTTTTATGGCGCCTTCCTCAACTCCAACATCGGCGCGATCAGAGCTATCCAGCGTTGAACCAGCTGCAAGGTTTCTTCGGGATCGGTCGAATAGCTGTGCTGTATGACCAGCCCCCGCATCATCGCCCGTGACATGGTCAGAATGGCAACCGTGTCAGCATCATCGCCGGATTTAGCACGATAAACCTCCATCGCCTGTTGGTCGAGCGCAGCGTTCCAAGCCTTGAGCTTTTCAGATACGCGATCGCGCAGCTTGAGATCTGTACGCGTGGCACAGAGGATTTCCAAAAGCGCACGATAAGCGCCTGTGTTGGTGAACTTGACCCAAGTTAGCAACAACATCTCTTCGACGGTGTTTGGCTGATCTTCGTCGTCATCGGGTTTGGCAAGCGGGCGCGCAAGAAGGGTGTCGGCTGTGGCCACCATCAGATCTTCCTTCGAGGGGAAGTGATGCTGGAGCGCGCCTTTCGAAAACTCGGCCTTTTGCGCCACGCGCTGCAAAGAAGTTTCACCGTAGCCATAGCTGATCAGGCAACTGATCGTCGCTTTGCAGATCGCCGTGCGGGCGCGCAGGCTTTTGGCCTTTTGCTTACCAAGTTCAGCCTTTTCTGACATGGGTCATTCCTTTTTCTCGCAAATCACCGACATTGGGACGTGAGGTCAGATTATGCGCCCGTTGACAGGATAACATGCGTAAAATTACGGTCCAAGCGTACGGTTTTTATTTTGGACCGAGCGCAATTGGCTAGGGGAGTGGCTATGCGAGACCAAATGACCAGCGGAGAAAATCCGTTTGATTTCGACCATCGGTATCAGGGACCGTATTACACCGAAGACCACAAGGCTTGGCGCAACACACTTCGCGCCTTTGTAAATCGCGAGATTATGCCATTCGTGGACGAATGGGACGAAGCGGGCGGCTTTCCGCGGGAGCTTTACAAAAAGGCGGCAAAGGTCGGGCTGTTGGGATTTGGCTACCCTGAGGAATATGGCGGCATTCCGGTGACAGATACCTTTTTTGCCGTGATTGCGGCCGAAGAAATGGCGCGGTGCAGCTCCGGCGGGATCAACGCGAGCCTTCTGTCGCACAGCATCGGCTTGCCCCCCATCCTCGCGGCAGGATCAGACGAGATAAAACAGCGGATCGCACCCGCCGTGCTGTCCGGTGAGAAAATTCAGGCTTTGGCCATTACGGAGCCTTCGGGCGGGTCGGACGTATCGAACATCAAAACTAGGGCGAAAGATGGTGGCGATCATTACATCGTCAACGGATCGAAAACCTATATCACCAGCGGGATGCGCGCCGATTATTACACTGTGGCGGTCCGGACAGGGGGCGCTGGCACAGGTGGCATTTCCCTGTTGCTCATCGAACGCGACCGCGAAGGTTTTGACCGGAGCGAATTAAAGAAACAGGGCTGGTGGGCTTCAGACACGGCGACGCTTTATTTCGAAAACGTGCGCGTGCCCAAAGAAAACCTGATCGGGGCGGAGAACCAGGGCTTTAAGGCCATCATGGTCAACTTCAACATGGAGCGTTTGTGGATGGCCGCGAGCGCGAATGCGCTGGCGCGTGTTTGCCTGGAGGATGCGCTGGCCTGGGCGCGAAGCCGCCAGACCTTTGGTCAACGGTTGGCAGATCATCAGGTGATCCGGCACAAGTTTGCGGAAATGGCCCGCCAAATAAACAGCACGCAGGCCTATCTGGAACAATGCACTTTCCGGGTCGATCAAGGCGAAAGCCCGGTGGCCGATCTTTCATTGCTGAAAGTGCAATCCAGCCTGACGATGGAGTTTTGCGCCCGCGAAGCGATGCAGATCATGGGCGGAGCTGCCTATATGCGCGGCAGCCGGGTTGAGCGGATCTACCGCGAAGTACGCGTGATGGCGATTGGCGGTGGATCCGAAGAGATCATGCGCGATCTGGCCGCGCGGCAGATGGGGATCTGAGGTGAAGGACACGATCCGCATCGCAAACTGCAGCGGTTTTTACGGCGACAAGCTGTCGGCTGCGCGCGAGATGGTCGAGGGCGGCCCAATTGATGTGTTGACGGGCGATTATCTGGCTGAGCTGACTATGTCGATCCTCTATGGTCAGAAGATGAAAGCGCCGGAATCCGGTTATGTCGGCACCTTTCTCAAACAAATGCGCGAGGTGCTGACCCCCTGCAAAGAGCGTGGGATCAAGATCGTCTCGAACGCCGGAGGGCTGAACCCAAAAGGCATGGCCGCCGAGGTGGAAACCATCGCGACGGAATTGGGGATCGACGTAAACGTCGCCTATATCGACGGCGACGATTTGATGCCCCGGCTGGACGAGCTGCGCGGCGCTGGCGAAACGCTGACCAACATCGAAAGCGGTGTTGCGCTGGCCGACAACGGGTATCGCACCTTGACCGCCAATGCCTACCTGGGGGCGTGGGGCATCGCGGAAGCGCTTAGTCAGGGGGCCGATATCGTCATTTGCCCACGCGTGACAGATGCAGCGGTGGTGATCGGCCCTGCAGCATGGAAATTCGGCTGGGCGCGCAATGACTATGATGCGTTGGCAGGTGCATTGGCCGCAGGGCACATCATCGAATGCGGCGCGCAGGCGACCGGAGGGAACTATGCCTTTTTCCAAGAGGTGCCCAGTTTTCACAACGTCGGCTATCCGATTGCGGAAATCGCGGCCGACGGCAGCTTTGTCATCACAAAACACGCGGGGACCGGCGGGTTGGTCTCTGAGGGCACGGTGACCGCGCAATTGCTTTATGAGATATCCGCCCCGGCCTATGTGAACCCGGATGTGGTGGCGCATTTTGACACGCTGCGCATCACGCAGGACGGCCCCGACCGGGTGCAGGTTTCGGGCTGTCGCGGCTCGGCACCACCAGCCACGCACAAGGTGTGCGTCAACATCGGAACCGGATTTCGCAACGAGATGGAGCTGTTGCTGACCGGGCTGGATATCGAGAAAAAAGCGCAGGTCTTTACCGATACGCTTTTCGCCGCGGTTGGCGGCCGCGAGATGTTTGACAGCGTGCACGAAGAGCTGATCCGCAGTGACCGCGCGGACCCGACCAATAATGAGGCGGCGTTTGCCTCGTTGCGGTTGGTCGTCAAAGGGCGTGACCGAAAACGCGTTGGGCGGTTTTTTTCGGCCAAGGTGGTAGAGCTGGCACTGGCGAATTTCCCCGGCTTTGCGGCACGCAATGCGCCAGGCGCGGGGCGGCCAAATATCGTGCATTGGCCTGCTTTGGTTGGATCAGAACACCTGTGCGAGCGCGTGTGTCTGGGCGGACAGATGACAGAGGTGATGCCCACCAGTCAAATGGGATTGCCCGCAATGCCGGTGCCGCAGGCAGAGACCACAATCCCCCCTGCCCCCAACGGCCCGATGCAAGAGATCCCGTTTGGCCGTTTGTTTGGCACGCGATCAGGCGACAAAGGTGGCTGTGCCAATCTGGGGGTTTGGGCAAAAACAGATGCGGCTTATGGGTTTTTGCATCACGTTCTGACGGTAGATCTGTTGAAAGAGCTTTTGCCAGATACGGCTGCGTATGGAATTGATCGTTACGACCTTCCAAACATTCGTGCGCTCAACTTTTACATCCACGGCATTTTAGGCGACGGTGCTGCGGCGTCGGTTCGTCTGGATGGGCAGGCCAAAACGCTTGGCGAATACCTGCGCGCTAAGATGATCCTCGTGCCCCAATCGCTGATCCAGGAAGCGGAGGCGCAATGACCGAGACACTCACGTTAGATGGGCTGATCTTTGAGGCGGTTGAGATTTCTGAGGCGGACCATGTCCTGACCATCACTCTGAACCGACCGGAGCGAAAGAACGCGATAAATCCGGTCATGTCGAACGAGCTGATCTATGCGCTGGATTACGCGCGGCAAGAGCGGTCTGTGCGGGTTGTTGTGCTGGCAGCCAAAGGTGACGTTTTTTGCGCGGGGGGCGACCTGAAAACGATGGGCACCAATGCGGCGAGCAAGACAACCTCAAACGTGCCCAAGCGTGGTGAGACGGATGACATCAGCCTGCGGCTGCGGCATCTGAACAAACCCACGATTGCTAAAATTCAGGGGCCTGTGCTGGCCGGGGCGCTTTTGCTGGTGTGCAACACCACGCACGCTATCGCCGCCGATCACGCCACATTTTCCGCGCCCGAGATTAAGCGCGGGATCTGGCCGTTCATGGTAATGGGTGGGCTATTTCGTGTGATGCCGAAACGCGCGGGGCTCGATTTTATCATGCGCGGCGCGCCAATGGGCGCGGCCGAGGCGGCGCGGTACGGTTTGATCAATGAAACAGTGGCCGCTGATGCGCTGGATGCCAAGGTTGAAGCGCTGGCGCAGGAGCTGGCCAGCCTGGCACCGGGAACGATGCAGATGGGGCTGGCCGCTTATAACGCGCAGGATGAGATGCCGTTTGATGAGGCTTTGCCCTTTTTGCGCACACAGATTGATGCTTGTTTGAAAAGCGCAGACGCCAAGGAGGGCATCACCGCCTTTCTGGAAAAACGCGCGCCGAAATGGGACCAATAACCATGCCCACCACGCCATTCCACAAAGTGCTGGTTGCCAACCGTGGCGAGATTGCGGTGCGCGTTTTGCGCAGCATCCACAGCGCCGGATACCGATCCGTTGCCGTCTACAGCACCGCTGACAGCAACGCGCCGCATGTGGCGCTGGCGGATGAAGCGATGTGCATCGGACCACCGCAGGTCGGGGCCTCTTACCTCAACATGCAAGCCCTGCTGGATGCCGCACGTACAACCGGGGCGGATGCGATCCATCCGGGCTATGGATTCCTGTCAGAAAACGCGGACTTTGCGGCCGCATGTGCCGAGGCCGGGATCACCTTTATAGGCCCGTCCGCAGAGGCGATCGCCCTGATGGGCAACAAGCGCGTGGCCAAAGCGCATATGGTCGAGGCGGGCGTGCCGTGCATTCCGGGATACCAAGGGGCCGATCAAAGCGACGCAGTTTTGATGGC
>JABSSA010000399.1 GCA_013214665.1 Paracoccaceae bacterium | reverse complement strand
CCTCAAAGACGCCGCCAAAGCCCTGATGGAAGAGGCAAATGTGCCGGTTGTGCCGGGCTATCATGGCGACAATCAGGATGACGCGCATCTGGCCGACGCGGCAGACAAGATCGGCTATCCTGTGCTGATCAAAGCAGTCGCGGGCGGTGGTGGCAAAGGGATGCGTCAGGTGGATGCGCCCGAAGACTTTGCTGCTGCCTTGGCCAGCGCACGTGGCGAGGCCAAGACCGCCTTTGGCAATGAGGCTGTGCTGGTCGAAAAATTCGTCGCCAAACCGCGCCATATCGAGGTGCAGGTGTTCGGCGATGGTACAAAGGCTGTTCATCTCTTTGAGCGCGATTGTTCGTTGCAGCGTCGGCACCAGAAAGTCATCGAAGAGGCACCGGCCCCCGGCATGACACCTGAAATGCGCGCGGCCATGGGGGCGGCTGCGGTTCAGGCGGCGGAGGCGATCGGATACAAAGGCGCAGGCACCATCGAATTCATCGTGGATGCATCAGAGGGCCTGCGCCCGGATCGCTTTTACTTCATGGAAATGAACACACGCCTGCAGGTCGAACACCCCGTGACCGAGGCGATCACAGGGGTGGATCTGGTGGAATGGCAATTGCGGGTCGCCTCTGGAGATCCGTTGCCCGCCGCGCAAGAGGATCTAACCATCTCGGGGCATTCCTTTGAGGCACGACTTTACGCCGAAGACGTGCCGAAAGGCTTTCTGCCCGCCACGGGGCGGCTCACGCATCTGAGCTTCCCGTCCGAGGCCCGCTCAGACAGCGGTGTGCGGGCCGGCGATGTCATCTCTCCGTTTTATGATCCGATGATTGCCAAGGTCATCGTGCATGGCCCTACCCGCGAGGTCGCGCTGCAAAAACTCTCTGCGGCGCTGGCCAAAACGCAAGTGGGCGGCACGGTGAGCAATCTGGCCTTTCTGGGCGCATTGGCGGCGCATCCGGGCTTTGCTGCGGGCGATGTGGACACCGGCCTGATTGGCCGTGACCTTGACGCGTTGGTGGACGCACCCACGCCGCAACCGCGCCATGCCGTGGCCGCGGCGATGGCCGTGGCTGGGGTGGATCAGGTCAACCCGCTTTCGGGGTTTGCGCTCTGGCAACCCTTGCGACGGTCCGTGCCGCTGCGGCTTGGCGAAGAAGATCTGGACATCTCCGTGAACGTAGAAAGCGCCACGCGCCAGCGCTGGACGGTGGGAGATGCACACATCCTGGCCGAACTGCGGGATGGGGCGTGGTGGATTGATGGTGTGGTGGCGCCGGATGTGGCCGTTTCGGGGGATGTGGTCACTGTTTTTGATGCCTTTGGCGTGGCTTACAACATTCCTGATCCTTTGAACGTGGCCAGCGGCGCGGCGGGCGATGGCAACATCGTGGAAGCGCCTATGCCGGGATTGGTCAAAGCTGTCTTTGCCAGCAAAGGCGCTGAGGTGCAGCAAGGTGACGCCTTGGCCGTTCTGGAAGCCATGAAGATGGAGCACACTCTGACCGCTGCGCGCGACGGTGTTG
>JABSSA010000398.1 GCA_013214665.1 Paracoccaceae bacterium | reverse complement strand
GCTGGACGAGACCGATTTTGTGAAGGTCCATGCATCAGCGGTCGGACCATCAGGCAATTCGACAAATGGGGAAACGAGCACGGTGTCGCTGTTTATTTCAAAATACGCCAATTTGAGTTTCCCAAAGCTATACAGTGAATTGTTAACCCGTCCAGTTATGCCGCACAACCAGAAATAGATTTACCAGCAAAGGCGCGCCGATCGGATTAAGCCAGCGGCCTTTAGGCTCTCCCGGAGTACAGAGGGAATATGGGAAACCGACCGGGGCATCGCTTCACCGGATGACAGCGGCATTCGCGCCCTTAGCTGGGGCTAAGTGAGCCACATCGCGAAATGGCAAACCAACAATAGAGTATGGAGGGTGAGAGCTATGCCTGCATTATGCTGGCAAGCGGATCAGCAAAGCGATCCACAACACAGGGTCACTTTCAGAAGCTTACGAAGGCAAGGTGGCGGACCGAGGAGGATTCGAACCCCCGACCCCTTGATTCGTAGTCAAGTACTCTATCCAGCTGAGCTATCGGTCCGTGGAGCGTGGATGTAGACGGGCGCGCGGGGAATGGCAAGAGGAAGAATGCGCCTCTTGGCCAACTTCTTTGTCAGACCAACGTATCACCCTTCGGGAGCGTGATCCGAAAGAGCGTGCCGTCTGCATCCGAGCGCTCCAAAACCAGCTGGCCGCCATGGCCGCGCACCAGTTCGGAGGCAATCGCAAGGCCCAACCCGGTACCGCCGCGGCGCATACCGCCTTGGAACGGGGTAAAGAGATGCTCCTGTGCTTTGGCGGGCAGTCCTGGGCCGGTGTCGGTGACGTCGATGATCCACCCTGCGTCTTCGTCGCGGGCGGCCACCGTGACAGACCCCGGCGCGCCGTGGGCCATGATCGCTTGGCGTGCGTTGCGCACAAGGTTGGAAATGACGCGGAACAATTGCTCTGGGTCGGCGCGGACCATCATGGTGTCTGGGATATCTTCGGAGATCGTCAGATCATGATCCCCAACCGCCAATTGTTCGCTTGCCACCACATCAGAGACAACATCACTCAGTTCGAAAACCGTCAGCGTCGGGCTGGGCTCTTCGGCTTTTCCAAACGCCAGCGTACTTTCGCACAGATGTACCGCACGAGTGATCGAGTTGACCAATTTCGGCGCCATACGCCGCACAAGCGGATCCTCTGAGGTCTCAATACGGTCCGTGAACAATTGCGCCGATGTCAGGATGTTACGCAGGTCGTGGCTGATCTTGGAAACGGCCGAACCCAATTGCGCAAGGCGCTCTTTTTGGCGCAGGGCTTGGGTCAATTCGGTTTGCAACGTGTGCAGCGCCTCTTCCGCTTCGCGCAGCTCGATGACGCCAGCAGACGGTTTGATGATGCGGCGAGCGTCTTCCGGCGCGGCGGCATAGCGCTGCATATATCCCACAACACCCTTGATCGGTTTGACCAGAATGGCCCGCACGGCAAGGAACAGCAAAAGCGCTGTCACAATCGAAATCACCGCCGACAGGATCAAGATGCGCAGCCCATAGTCGATCATGGCCATGCGCAGCGGCGCGCTTTCGATGGTGACTTCGATCAACAGCCCGGCTTCGCGGGTTGGCGCGCCGATCACGCGAATGACCTTGTTTTCCGGCTCAGCAAGGCGTGCGATGGCATCGCGTATGAGCACCATCGCGCCATTGTCACGCAGATCGAAATTGCCCTCGACAGGCTGTGGCATCGGGGTGGACAGCATGAGTTGGCGCGCTTCGTCACGGCGCAAAACAACGTTGAAGACACCCGCGTTTTCCAAAAGCTCTTGTTCGAGGTCCGTTTCGAGCATGTCATCCGCCAACAACGCAAGCGAGGCGATTTGCGCGCGCTCCAATTTGTTTTTCAGGAACTCTTCGCGAAAACGGGCAATGGAGGGCACAAAGATCAGGATTTCGGCCAGCATCACAAAGATGATGGTCAGGATCAGGAACCGTCCGGTTAGGCTGTTGAGCATGTGGCCTCGTTACCTTACGGGATCAGTCGCTGCACGAGGCGGACCACCCGTTTGACCGTTGGGTTATCAAAAAGCCGCGGTGTAAAATAGGCCCCTGCGGCGCGTTTGTTGACCTCACTGATCGTGGGGTATGGTGCGACCATAGCCGCGACTTGTGACATCTTCATGCGGTTGGCGATGGCCATTGACCACAAGCTGATCAGTTCACCGGCCTGTTCGCCGACGATGGTCACACCGACGGGGCGACCTTTAACTACCATCACCTTGATGAACCCGTCAGTTTTGCGTTCGGCAATCGCGCGGTCATTGTGGTGATAGTCGAACCGAGCCACCTCAACCGCAGCGCCGTGGGTTTTCACCGCCTCCGCCTCTGTCGGTCCAACCTGCGCCAACTCGGGTTGTGTGTAGGTGACCCAGGGGATGTGATCGGTTTTCGTCTTGGCGGGCAAAGCAAACAGCAAGGATCGGATGATGACACCCGCGTGGTAGCCCGCGACATGGGTGAATTGCAGACCACCTGCGGCGTCACCGATGGCATAGACCTTGCGGTTGGTCGTGCGCATTCCCGCGTCCACCTGAATTCCGGTGCGAGTGGTTTCAATGCCCGCCGCCTCAAGGTTCAGCTTGTCAATATTTGTCTTGCGGCCAACCGCCATCAAAAGATGCGTGCCCTCAAAGCTTTGCCCATCTTCGGTTTCGACTTTGATCGCGCCTTCGCTGCCAGAGATGTTCGAGACTTTGGCGTTTTCGGCCAGGTTCAGCCCTTCGGCGCGCATCTTTTCGATCACCAGGGCGGCGGCTTCGGGGTCGTCGCGCCCAAAGGCTTTGAACCCTTCGATCACGGTGACTTTGCAGCCCAACCGCAGATGCGCCTGCGCCATCTCCATGCCGATTGGGCCGGCGCCGATGATCAGCAGGTGATCCGGTTTTTCGCGCAAATCAAAGATGTTTTCGTTTGTGTAGAACGGCACCGTGTCGAGGCCACTGATGGGGGGCACGAAGGGACCGGAGCCGGTCGCGATCACGACGCGGCGGGCTTTGATCGTGTACTCCCCCGCCAGAACGGTCTCTTTGTCTTTGAACACACCCCATTCGCGGATCACCCGCACACCCAGACCTTCGAACCTCTCTTGGCTGTCGACCGGTTCGATTTGGGCGATCACATCGTGCACGTGATCCTTGGCTGCGGCATAATTTACCTCTGGCGTTGCAGGTGACACACCGAATTTTCCGGTTTGCCCCGGCTGGATCGCCGCCTTACCCGCGGCCAACAGGGCCTTGGAGGGCACGCAGCCAAAGTTCAGACAATCGCCGCCCATTTTGTGACCTTCCAACATGGTCACATCGGCCCCCATCTGCACCGCGCCTGCCGCGACGGACAATCCGCCGGAGCCGGCCCCGATGATCAGGACATCTGTTTTGATCTCTGTCATTAGGCTGTGTCTTTCTTGCCTGTTACTGCTTTGATGATAACCGGAACAAGGGAGAGGGCTGCAAGCCCGAGGATGGGCAACAGAACGTGCGGCTCAAAAATAATGCCAAGGTTCGGGGTTTCGCCGCTTTCGAATACAGTGCCGAGGCCTGAACCAACGGAGGTGTACACCAACGCGCCAGGAATGATGCCCAGGAAGGTGGAAATCACATAGCGATGCAGCGGTACGTTCACGAGCGCGGGCACGATGTTGGCCACGAAAAACGGCACAACTGGCACAAGGCGCATCACAAAGAGCATCGAGCATTGGTTTTCGTCGATCCCATCTTTGATCTTTTTAACCGCCCCGTCAGAGGCTTCCATGCGTGCCGCCAGCGCATCCCCAAACCCGAACCGCGCAGCCAGAAAGATCAGAGTGGCGCCCGTTGTCGCGCCGGTCACGTTAAACATGGTTCCGAACACCGGCCCAAAAAGAAACCCGCCGGTCAATGTGGCGATCGTGGCGCCGGGCAGTGAAAAGGCCACCACCAGCACATAGGCCAGCACAAAAAGAAGCGCGGTAATGGCATAGTTTTGGTCTCTGAACCCGATCAACACATCACGGTTTTGCGCCAAGGCATCGAAACTGAGATAGTCCTTAAGTGTGATCGCGCCGATGATGGCAGCCGCGATAATTGCGAGCACGGGCAGGTTGCGAACCAGAATATTCTTGGACGGGGCGGACATATCGCTCATTCATTTGGCCTTTTGGGTTTCGGTCTACACTTAGATGCCGATTTCCCAACATGCCCGAAAGGGGCCTCACGGGGCGGTGATCGTGGGTGATCAGTTTGGCGTTGCAGGGGCCGAAATAGCAAGGCACTGAAACAAACCGGCGAGGCGATCGAAGATTTGTTGCAGCTTTGTCATGTTTTTTGCGCCCTCGGGTTTGACTTGCCCGCTGCGCGGCTGTAGGTGGCAAGCTCAAATCGCGAAGCGCGCCGAATCCGGTGCGTTTTAATACTTTTGGAGCGACCCGAGATGAAACGGACATTTCAACCTTCGAACCTGGTGCGCAAGCGCCGTCACGGTTTCCGGGCGCGTATGGCCACAAAGGCCGGACGCAAAATCCTAAATGCCCGTCGGGCACGTGGCCGGAAATCGCTCAGCGCGTAACGCGCTCCCTTTCGGGATCTTAGTGAGCCCCGCAAGTCCGTGTGACATCACATGGCGTGCGGGGCTTTCCTGTTTCTGGCGTGTGCTATGGTGACTGTCCCCGGACTTGAAATTTTGCGCAGCCGCGCTGATTTCCTGCGCGCTGCACGCGGGCGGCGAGCGGCGATGCCCGGTTTTGTGCTGCAGGCCTGGAATCGAGGCGATCAAGGCCCGGTGCGCATCGGGTTCACTTGTTCAAAGAAGGTGGGCAATGCCGTGGCGCGCAACCGTGCCAAGCGCCGCTTGCGCGAAGTGGCCAGGATTGTCTTAGCCAACGAAGGCCAGCCGGGATATGATTACGTCATGGTTGGCCGTGCACAAAACACCGCATCGCGAGACTTCGCAGCATTGCAAGATGATCTGCGCGCCGCCCTGTCACAGGTGACACGATGACCCCGCTCGCCTGGATTTTGGCCCTGCCGGTGAAGGGCTATCGCTTGGTCTTTTCACCGTGGGTCGGGCACAATTGCCGCTATCACCCGACCTGTTCCGCCTATGCGCTTGAAGCGTTGGAAAAGCACGGCGGGCTTAAAGGCGGCTGGCTGGCCGCGCGTCGTATTATGCGGTGCCATCCTTGGGGCAGCTCGGGCATCGACAATGTGCCCGAACCGAAACGCCGAAAATCCTAAACTACAGCATCGCCATCACGGCGAAGGGCCCGCCCAGATTTACGCCTTAGCGGTCACAGACGCATCCAGCCACGCTAAAAGCGCGGCATTCACGTCATCCGGTTTTTCCTGCGCCATCCAATGCCCGGTTTCCAAGGTTTGTTCGGTCAGGTTGCTGCACCAGTGGCGCATTGGATCTGCCAGTTTTGAATTCACCGTTTCACAGATGGCATCATAGGCGCCGTGCAAGAACAATGTGGGCATGGTGAGCTGCCAATTGTCTTTAACGGTTTCAGCGAAGGCCATGTTGGCGGGCCCGTTCATGTACCACCGCCCCGGCGCACCGAAACCCATCTTGCTCAGCGCTTCGGTGTAAACCGCCTCAGCATCAGCAGAAATGACGCGGTCATCGCGCGGCAAGCTGGGTGCAGGGCCGCCTCCGAACCAGCCGCCCATTTTGCGTACGAAAGCGGTGGGCGCAGGCTGCGCCACGGCTTTGGGATCTCCTGCCCGAAAGAGCGCGCGCACCGAAGCAGACACATCCGCGTCAAACGCCCCTACGACACCCTCAAAATTCTCGGCGTAATACTGAACGTATTCCCATTGGCCATAGGGAAACGCGGCTTCGGGATAGATGTCGCGGTTGACCAACCCTTTAAGCACTTCCAACTCCAGCCCCTCGGGGATGTAGGGCACGCACAGCGATGCCACCGCGCGGCACTTTTCAGGATGCTGCTGCGCCATGGCCCAAACGACCGGCGCGCCCCAATCGTGACCAACCCAGATCGCCTCGTCTGCGCCCAAATGCTCCAGAAGTTCGCACATGTCGGCCACGGTCTCTTCGAGACGAAAATCCGCATCCGATGGATAAGTCGAAGACTGGCCATAGCCGCGCATATCTGGCGCCACCACGCGGTACCCTTGCGCGGCAAAGAAGGGCAGTTGGTTGCGCCAGGAATAGGCCAGCTCGGGCCAGCCATGCACAAAGATCATCACCGGCCCGTCTTCTGGACCTGCCGCAAGATAGTGAGTTGTGTGCCGTGCGCTTTTGCAGAAATGCGATGTGGTCATGCGTCCCCCCTTTGCAGGGATGCCCTGCATTCGGGAAGTTTCACACAACAAAGCCCACATGAGAAGCATGACCTCTTTCTGTTGGCCGGTCTTTGCCCTAAAACGCGCGCATGTTTGACAATGCTGACGATATCCACCCGCTTTTCGAAGGTGCTCCGAAGACAACGGAGTTCAAAAAGCTGCGCAAGAGAATCGTGCGCAACACGCGCGAGGCGATCGACCAATACGGTATGATCGAACCCGGCGCGCGCTGGTTGGTGTGTATGTCGGGCGGCAAAGACAGCTATACGTTGCTCGCCGTTTTGCACGAGCTGCAATGGCGCGGGTTGCTGCCGGTGGATATTCTCGCCTGCAATCTGGATCAGGGTCAGCCGGGGTTTCCCGCCACCGTCCTTCCAGAGTTTCTGGAACGTATGCAGGTGCCGCACCGGATTGAGTATCAAGATACCTATTCGGTCGTGGTCGACAAAATCCCGCAGGGCCGCACGTTTTGTGCGTTGTGTTCGCGGCTTCGACGCGGGCACCTTTACCGCATCGCGCGCGAAGAGGGATGTTCCGCTGTGGTGCTTGGGCACCATCGCGACGATATCCTTGAGACGTTTTTCATGAACCTCTTTCATGGCGGGCGCCTGGCGACCATGCCGCCAAAACTGGTCAATGAAGAGGGTGATCTTTTTGTCTATCGCCCGCTCGCCCATGTGGCTGAGGCCGATTGCGAGAGTTTTGCGCAGGCGATGACCTATCCCATCATTCCTTGTGATCTCTGCGGCAGCCAGGATGGGCTGCAACGCCAACAGGTCAAACAGATTCTGGATGGATGGGAGCGCAACAGCCCCGGCCGCCGGCAAGTGATGTTCCGCGCCTTGATGAATGCACGACCCTCGCACCTTCTGGATCCGCAACTCTTTGATTTTGCCGGGCTGATGCGCGACCCCGACAAATTTGATGAAAATGCAGATCAACTAAACCTGCGGAATTAACGGCTCCGACATCAGTTCGGCTTTTTCTGGGCGCCTATTTGTACCGTTGCAAAGGTGTCTTGATGCGCGAATTGTTGGTTTTGACCAGGTTTCGGCTGTTTTTGCCGCAGAACCGCACGATGATGTTGCGCGGTCTGGTGATATCCATGCCGATCCTATTTCTCGCAGCATATTTGGCGGGCGGGGAAAAGGCACTTTTGGCATCGACCGTGGTGTTGCCTTTTGCGGGATTGCTGATTCCCAAGCGATCCACGGAAAGCCGCCGCGCCAATCGCAAGGCGGCCTTTGGTATCTTATACGACGAAGAGTTTGAAGCCGCGGTGGCAAACCTCGCGGATGAGATGACCCGAAAACAGGAAACAAGCGCGCTTTTCATGATCGCGGTCGAAGATACCTCTGAAATGGTGGACCGTTTTGGGCCATCTGTTCAGGATCGGATATTTGACGCCGTTGGCACCCGCCTGCGATCTGTGTTGCGTGATGATGACATCCTGTCGCGCTATTGGGACGACACCTTTGCCCTCTGCCTCAGCCCCGGGCGGCGCGTGGACCTGGAGGCTGGCATACAGATGGCGGGCCGGATCATGCAGATTGCGGACGAACCTGTCACTGTTGACGGCACAAGGCTGTACCTGACGTTGTCTTGTGGGTTTTGCTTATGGTCCCGCGCGCCTAGCCCCGAGGCGAAAGCGTGGCTTGATGGCAGCCAGCTGGCCTTGTCAGAGGCACGCAAACAAGGTGGCGGGGCGATCCGCTCTTTTTCGAAAGAACTACAAGCCGCTCGGATAGCGCGTACAAACCTGCGCGCTGAGGTGACAACCGCGATCCAAAAGGCGCAGATCGTCCCTTATTTCCAACCGCAATTGTCGACACATACTGGCAAGGTCAGCGGATTTGAGGCGTTAGCGCGTTGGCATCATCCCGAGAAAGGTGTGTTGCCGCCGCTCGCATTTCTGGACGCATTGCAAGACGCGGGCTTGATGAACCAATTGTGCGAAACGATGATCAATCAATCGCTCAACGCGCTCTCCGTTTGGGAACGAGCCGGGCATCATGTGCCACAGATCGGAGTGAATTTCAGCGCCGAAGAATTGATGTTGCCGGGCTTGCCTGACCGGATTGCCTGGGAGTTGGACAGGTTTTCTTTGCCACCTGAGCGGTTGGCCATCGAAATTTTGGAAACGGTCATGGCGGACAGCCCGGATGACATGGCCGTGCGCAACATCAACACACTGCGCGATCTGGGCTGCACGCTGGATCTTGATGATTTTGGCACCGGACATGCCTCACTCTCGGCCATCCGAAGGTTCCGGGTAAACCGGACCAAAATAGACCGCAGCTTTGTCATGAAATCGGACCGCGACCCGGACCAACAACAGATGATCGCTGCCATTTTGACGATGGCGGAGCAATTGGGCGTGCAGACGCTGGCCGAAGGTGTTGAGACAACCGGGGAGCATGCCCTGCTTGCTCAATTGGGCTGTGATCATGTGCAAGGCTTTGGCATCGCCCGGCCAATGCCGTTTGAGCAAACGAAATCCTGGCTGCGCCAACACGCGGCCAAGTTGGACCTGGCACCCAAGTTTCAAAAACGATCGACCAGCTGACCCGGCACAGCCTTTCACTATTTGTGAGCTTGTGAATGCAGGATTTCACGGAAACTGCGAATGGGTTTCCGTTTCGGCCTTCAGAATTGCGCGGGACCGTTCTAATTTCGAGAAACAGCGTGTCTTGTGGTCACACGCACAAGGGCACGTGTTGAAGACACTTG
>JABSSA010000397.1 GCA_013214665.1 Paracoccaceae bacterium | reverse complement strand
AGGGAACCGCGGTGGTTTTGGCTGGTGGCCGTCAGTTGGTCAAACAACTCAACTGTCGTGGCGCGGGTGTTGGGCTCTTGCGCGGCCCCGTTACGCAGTTGCACCAGCGCGTTCGGCTCTTCGGATCCGGCCGAAAAAATGCCCCGTGGACGGTGATATTTGAACGAACGGCCCACCATGCGCACGCCGTTTGCCAAAAGTGCCGAGGCCAGCGTGTCACCGGCGCAGCCCGTCATCCAGGAGCCGTTCCACTGAAACTTCAGGGTCTGCGCGCGGTCGACCAGACCGTCGGAGATGCGAAATGGCTGTGTCATTTGGACCGCCCTCTGCTGCGGGCCACATCGCGGGCCATTTCAACCTTGGTGATGGCGTGGGTCAGCGTGTTGCGCGTGACCACCAGCCACGAACGGTCGCCTTGTTCATGATACCAGAGCTCTTGATGTTCTCCGGCGGGGTTGTCGCGCAGATAGGCGTAATCGTGCATCTCTGTGTCGGAGGCCGTCATGCCATTGGGGCGGTCGATCAGGCTGACATCGCCTTTGTAGATGAATTCGGCAGCGTCGCGGGGGCCAAGAAGCGGATGGTTGATGATCATGTGAGCCTCTAGTGCAAATTCGGTTGGGCGCCCTGGCCCTTTTCATCAATCTGCGCACCCGACAGGAACCGGTCGAGCCGATACGCGGTTGCGGTGGGGTGAGGTTCGTCTCGGGCGAGCAAATGGGCGTAACAGAACCCGGATGCCGGCGTGGCCTTGAACCCGCCATAGCACCAGCCCCCATTGAAAAAGAGCCCGTCGATATGGGTTTTGTCGATAAAGGGGGAGCCGTCCATCGACATATCCATGACGCCGCCCCACATGCGCAGCAATCGCGCGCGGCCAATCATGGGCATGATCGCCATGCCGCCTTCGCAGACGTCTTCGACAACCGGCAGGTTGCCGCGTTGCGCATAGGTATTGTAGCCGTCGATATCGCCACCGAATACGAGACCACCTTTGTCAGACTGGCTAACGTAAAAGTGGCCCGCGCCAAAGGTGATTACGCCCGGAATGACGGGTTTCAAACCTTCGGAGACGAAGGCTTGCAGCACGTGGCTTTCGATGGGCAGCCGCATCCCGGCTTGGGCCATCACGCGCGACGAGGATCCCGCCACGCATACGGCCACTTTTTTGGCTTTGATCGCCCCGCGTGAGGTTTCGACCCCACGGCACACCCCGTTTTCGATATGAAACCCGGTGACTTCGCAATTCTGTATCAGATCCACACCACGGCTGTCTGCGCCGCGGGCATAGCCCCAGGCCACCGCATCGTGGCGCACCGTGCCGCCGCGCGGTTGCCAAAGCGCGCCCTGGATAGGGAAGCGCGCGTTGTCGAAATCCAGAAACGGGCACATCTTTTGGATGCCGTCCGTATCCAGCAACTCCGCATCGGCCCCAGATAAGCGCATCGCATTGCCGCGGCGTGCGAAAGCATCGCGCTGGGCGTCGGAATGGATCAGGTTCAGAATGCCGCGCTGGCTGACCATGGCGTTGTAGTTGAAATCCTGCTCCAACCCTTCCCACAGCTTGAGTGACAGCTCGTAAAACGGCTGGTTCCCTTCGAGCAAATAGTTCGAGCGGATAATGGTGGTGTTGCGCCCCACATTGCCTGACCCGATCCAGCCTTTTTCCAACACCGCCACGTTGGTGATGCCGTATTCCTTGGCCAGATAATACGCCGTGGCCAGCCCATGGCCGCCGCCACCGACGATCACGACATCATATTCCTGTTTCGGGTCTAGTTCGCGCCAAACCGGTTTCCAGCCCTTGTTACCGGTCAGGCCTTCCTTCAGGATTTTCAGTGCGGAATAGCGCATTGCATTTTTACTCATATGGTTCAGTATCGCAGGCTATCCCGGCAAGCCTCGTCAGACATATGCGAAATACGGACAAAAAATTGCACCAGGTGGACAGTTTCGCGCATGATCCGCCCGTCTTTCGTGTTGGCGTTGTTCCGCTGCCGGGATTTCCGCTGATGTCTTATGCCTGCACGGTTGAGCCACTGCGCGCGGCGAATCTGCTGTCACGGCGGGAGCTTTATTCGATCGTTCACTTTGCCGACGAGGCGACCAGTCGCAGTTCGGGTCTGTCTGAGGTGGCCCGTACGCATGCGATAGGTGCCATTGTTGATTTGGATCTGTTGCTGGTTGTCGCGGGCGGCGACCCATTGGGCTTTGATGATCCTGCCGTTGTGTCCTGGTTGCAAAAACTCGCAACTCATGT
>JABSSA010000396.1 GCA_013214665.1 Paracoccaceae bacterium | reverse complement strand
TGCCTCGATCCTGTTTGGTGAGCAACTGGACCCGGAGCGCAGCAATCTGAATGGTGCTGTATCAGATTGGTGGAACAATGCCATGTGGCGTCACAAGGATGTGGCCTGGGCGATTGGTGAGACAATCCTGATGGCCTTCCTGGGCACGATGGGGGCCGCAATCCTCGCATTGCCTTTGGCCTTTCTGGCGGCCAAGCGGTTTTCGCCTCTCATGCTATTGCGTGCCACAACGCGCCGGTTGTTCGATTTCGTGCGTGGGGTCGATGCCCTGATCTGGACAGTTGTTCTTGCGCGTGCGTTTGGTCCGGGCCCGCTTACTGGCGCGCTTGCCATCCTGATCACGGATACCGGCACCTTTGGTAAGATCTTTTCCGAAGCGCTCGAAAACGTCGACCAAAAACAGATTGAAGGTGTCGCATCGACAGGAGCCAAGCCGTTGCAGCGGTACCGCTTTGGGGTGATCCCACAGGTTGTGCCTGTGTTGCTGGCGCAGATCTTGTATTTCCTGGAATCCAACACACGGTCTGCCACGATCATAGGCGCGATCACTGGTGGCGGTATTGGTCTGATGCTGACGCAGGCGATCCAAACCCAAAAGGACTGGGAAGAGGTCGCATATTACATCGTGCTCATCGTTGTGATGGTCATGTTTATGGATTGGTTCTCGGGCTGGCTGCGCGGCAAACTGATTGGCCGCAAAGACTGACCCTTTGCTGGGCGCGGGCCTGCTTGGGCCGCGCCTGCACACTCTACATCGATTTCGCCAACCATTTGATAACGCGGTCCACTTGGCCCGTATCGTGGTTGTGACGCGCGACGTAAAAATCCAGCGGCGAAGGCATCGCATCGGGCAATAGCCGAACCAGCTTACCGCTGGAAATCAGATCTGCCGTCAACCCTTCCCACCCTAAAACAGCTCCCATCCCATCACGGGCGGCTTGCAGCGCAATGACGTAGTTGTTCACAAAGTGGGACATTTTCAGCGGCCCTGAATAGCCCAGCATCTCCGCCCATTGCTCCCACGTGGTCCAATGATTTTCCGCCATGCGCAATTGGATCAGAGGCACACTGGCCAGATCTGCGACACGCTTAACCGGATGCTTTTCCGCGAATTCCGGGCTGGCAAGTGCGGCGATCTTGTCATTGAACAACCGGGTACAGGCCGCCTTTTCCTTAGACATGTCCCCATAGTGAATGCTGAGGTCGCTGGAAGAAACATTGCGATCTGTATCGCTGACCATTTGCGACACCGAAATATCCGCGTTTGATTTCCAGAATTCGGCCAGACGTGGGGTGAGCCACAAAGAACTCACCGCGGTTGTAGAATGGATGGTCACAGCATTGCGGCTTCGATGGGATTTCAGCTGATCCACAGCTTGGCTCAGCTGGTCCAATCCGCCTTGCACCGCAACAAGCAGGTAGGCACCTTTTTCTGTGAGCTCCACGCGCCGGTGCATCCTTTGGAACAGGGCGCAACGCAGGTCCTGTTCGAGGATTTTGATCTGGTGGCTCACGGCGGCGGGCGTGACGTTTAGCTCCACCGCGGCGGCTTTGAAACTGTCGAGCCGTGCGGCCGCTTCAAAGGCAATAAGCGCACGTGTGGGCAAGTGTGAATAACCGTTCACAGTCAAATACCTTTTGAGTGTGGAGCATCAGACGCTACACGAAAGAGGGCCAATGCCCGCTTTTGATTAAATTGAACTAATCTCAAATAAAATTTTTTGCAATTGAAGGGTTCGGTTTGCCCAGTCTAGCGATGGAGTGTTGCATGACAGTGATCACAGAATCGGAGAGGCCCTATGAAAGAACATGCCAAGGTCGTTGTTGTCGGAGGGGGATGCGTTGGCGCATCAATCCTTTATGGGCTGACCGAACATGGCTGCACTGACGCGGTGATGCTGGAGCGGACGCAGTTAACCGCGGGCTCCACGTGGCACGCAGCAGGGCTCTTGGTGACATTTGTTCGATCGCACAACGTGTCAAAAATGACGTTGGAGACGATCCGCATCTATTCCGAGGTTGAGAAAAAGCTGGGAACATCCGTTGGCCTGCGTCAAGTCGGTCAGCTGCGCGTTGCCAACACGCCTGAGCGTTGGGACGAATTCCAAAGCTATCTTTCGGTGGCTGAAGCGGCTGGTGTTCCGTGCAAATTGTTGACGCCAGAAGAGATCGCCGAAGTGCATCCGCTGTTGAACCAGAATGCCAATATTCAGGGCGGCATTCTGCACACCGAAGACGGTTACGTGAACCCGGCGGACATAACGCAAGCAATGGCCAAATTGGCGCGCGACGCGGGCGCGACCGTCTATCAGAACACCGAAGCACAGAGTTACGAAAAGCTTCCGAATGGGCATTGGAAGGTGACCACCAATCAAGGTGAGATCACCTGCGAGCATTTGATCTTTGCAACCGGAAACTACGCCCGCGAAAACGCCCGTCGTGTTGGTCTGGATCTGCCGTGCATTCCGATTGTGCACCAGTATTGGACAACCGAAACCGTGCCGTTGCTTGTTGAACGCAAGAAAGAAGGCTTGCCAGAGTTCCCGATCCTGCGGGACGAGGACTATGGCGCTTACTTGCGCGAAGACACGGGGGGCATTCAATTCGGACCTTATGAGTTTGAAAAAGACCTCAAACTTTTTGCCGAAGACCGCGTACCGCCCGAATTTGGGGCCGATTTGCTGCCCGAAGACTTTGACGCAGTCGAAACCCAGTGGGAGCGTGCGATTGAACGTGTGCCGACCTTGGGCGAGGTGGGGATCAAGGCCAACACCCGTGGCCCATTCCAGATGACACCGGACGAGCTGCCTTTGGCGGGCCCTGCACCGGGGCACGACAATCTGTGGCTGGCCGAAGGTATGCCCGGCGGCATCCTTTGGGGGGGCACTGTTGGCAATCAGCTGGCGCAATGGATTCTGGACGGACAGCCTTCGATCGACATGTCGGAACTCGATCCGCGCCGGTTTGGAGACTACGCCTCCAAACGCTGGACGATGGACAAGGTGCGCGAAACCTGGGGCACCCATATGGAGGCGCATATCCCGGGCGAAGATCGCTATTCGGCGCGCCCCATGCGCACGGTCGGTTCTTACGACCTCTTGACCGCACAAGGAGCCGTTTGGACGCTTTATAACGGATATGAATTCCCCAAGTGGTTCGCACCCTCACCTGAAGAGGCGATCCCGGTGCACAGTTTCCGGCAGACCTATGCTTGGGATCATGTCACCGCCGAAGTGAAGGCCACGCGTGAGGCGGCAGGCTTTATCGAAATATCGCCCATGACCAAGTTCACGGTGAAAGGCCCCGGTGCGGCCGCGTGGCTGGATGGGTTGATGGCCAACAAGTTGCCCAAGGTGGGCCGCATGACATTGTCACTGATGCTGAATGCAAAGGGTGGAATGGATGCGGAGTACACCATCGTGCGCGATGCAGAAGACGCATTTTACCTCGTCTCCACACCCAACGGCCAAGTCTATAACTGGGACGTACTGAGCAAGCTCCTGCCAAAGGATGGCTCTGTTGTGATGGAAGACATCTCGGAGCAATTGGGTGTCGTCGCGCTGGCCGGTCCGAAATCGCGCGAGATCCTGCAAGCGCTGACCGACAATGATCTGTCCAATGACGCCTTCCCGTGGTTGTCAGCGCAAATGGGCGAAGTGGGCTATGCCAAAGGCGTGCGTCTTTTGCGGGTAAGCTACACAGGTGAATTGGGATGGGAGCTGCATCATCCGGTGAACTACAACCGTCATATCGTTGATGTGTTGCTGAAAGCTGGTGTGAAGCCTTTCGGTGCTTTGGCGCTGGAATCGATGCGGTTGGACAAGTCCTATCGCGCGATCAATCGTGAGATTTGCAAAGACCTCACTCCATTCGAAGCTGGGTTGGATCGTTTTGTGGCCTTCACAAAAAAGGTGCAGGGTGTTGAAAGAGAGCGCGACTTTATCGGCAAAGAGGCGCTTTTAAAACAGCACGATACGGGCGACTACAACACGCTCGTGACGCTAAAGCTGCCGTTTTGCGACACGTCGGTGATTGCGTTTGAAGCGGTGTATAAGGATGGCGAAATTGTTGGGCGGGTGACGTCGGGCGGGTTCTCGTATCATAGCCAACACGACATCGCGATGGCGCTGGTGCCGCAGGAACTGACTGCGCCGGGCACAAAACTTCAGGTCAAAATCCATAACGAATTGCGCGATGGTGAGGTGATCGACACCTGCGCTTACGATCCGACCAGCGCCCGCGCGCGGGCTTGAGAAAGGGACGAGCGATGAGTGAAGAACAGTCTAAATCGCGCCGTGGCGGGCGGTCGGGCGGGCGCGCGGCGCGTGTGTCTGCGCGCACCAATCCAGCCCCTGTCTATTTGTCGACACTGCACAGAGCGGTTGGGCCCATTGATCTATTGGGACCGGAGGGCGTGCAGGAAATCCACAACGCTGCCATGACCATTCTGGAAACCACCGGCATCGAATTCCGGGATCCGGTTGCTTTGGCGGATTGGAAGAAATTCGGCGCGGATGTTCAGGATCAGCGCGTGCGGATCGACCGCGAGATGTTGATGGATCTGA
>JABSSA010000395.1 GCA_013214665.1 Paracoccaceae bacterium | reverse complement strand
CTATGGGCACGGCCGGATTGTCTGCCTTCGTTGGCACTGATCCGGTGATGGCAACGCAAATGATGCAAGGGTTCGACATGTTCGATCCGTTTTTGTGGAATACAATTCACGAGGTTCTGGCCGAAGTTTACCTAGGGGTAAAGACCGATCACCGTCAAACACCTTCAATTTCTGCCGTTTTTTTCATCGGGCTTATGCGCGATGCTGAATCCATAAGCGTAAACCCGCAAATATAGGGCAGTCTCTAAGTCGGTCTTTTCCAGATTCGCATGACCACATCATTATCGCCGCAATCAGACTGTGGAGGCACTTATGCTAAATAAATCAATTGCAACGGCCGGATGTTTGTTGGCCGCAACCTTTGCCCACGCCGATGGGCACGCAACCAAAGTTGTCTTTGGCACAAATTGGCTGGCCCAAGCGGAACACGGTGGGTTTTATCAATCCGTGGCCGATGGCACCTATGCCGAATGTGGTCTGGACGTCGAGATTGTCAGCGGCGGCCCACAGGTCAACATCCGCGCGCTGATGCTGGCCGGACGGATCGATTTCCACATGGGCGGCGACATGCTGCAGGCGTTCAACGCGGTCAAAGAGGGTATCCCGGTTGTTTCGGTCGCCGCCATTTTCCAAAAACACCCGCAGGTCATTCTGGCCCACCCCGGCGAAGCGGACACCTGGGAAGAGCTTAAGGATCTGACCCTGCTGATTGGCGACAACGGCTTTACCAGCTTTTACCAATGGATGATCGCGGCCCACGGCTTTACCGCCGAACAGCGCCAGCCATACACTTTCAACCCTGCACCGTTCATCGCGGACAAAAGCAAAGGGATGCAAGGGTACCTGTCGTCCGAGCCATTCGCCGTCAAGAAAGAAGCCGGGTTTGAGCCCAATGTATTTCTGATCGCTGACAACGGCTATTCTACCTATGCCACAACCATCGAAACCATGGCCGACACGATCAAGAACAAGCCCGAAGTGGTGTCGTGCTTTGTCGATGCGTCTTTGACCGGTTGGTACAACTATCTCTATGGCGACAGCTCTGCCGCAGACGAGATGATCAAGGCCGACAACCCTGATATGACCCAAGACAAGATCGAATTTGCCAAAGCCTCCATGCTAGACAATGGCATCGTGGATTCTGGCGATGCGCTCGAACTGGGCATTGGCGCACTGACAGATGCCAAGGTCGAAGACTTCTATGGCAAAATGGTCGAGGCCGGCGTCATTGAAGATGGGATTGACTGGAAGGCATCCTTTTCGACAGAATTCGCCAACAAGAAGGTCGGCATGGATCTGAAGTGATCCGTCCTCGCCAGAAATACGGACACTGGCGCGATCAGTTGCGCGCCAGGTCCAAAACGAAAGTTGCCAAGAATGCCAGATCTCTCTGAGGCTGTTGCGGATCCCCTGTTGCGCATCGAAGGTGCCGACAAGGTGTTTCACGGCGGCGTTGTTGCGTTAAAGGGCCTGTCGCTTGATGTGCATATGGGCGATTTCATATCGCTTTTGGGGCCATCAGGCTGCGGTAAATCCACCGCTCTACGCATGATCGCCGACCTGCTGCATCCGACGCGCGGGCGTATCACGTGGACTGGCTCGCACAGCACACAGGATCTCGGCGTCGTCTTTCAAGAGCCCACGCTGATGCCCTGGGCCACGGTTAAACAGAATGTCTGGCTGCCCTATCGATTGCGCGGCAAGAGCTTCAATTCGGTGCAAGATGACGTCCTAGAAGCGCTGAAACTCGTGGGCCTAGAGAAATTCCAAAACGCCTATCCCCGCGAGCTTTCAGGCGGCATGAAAATGCGTGTCTCCATTGCCCGCGCGATGGTCACACGTCCCAAGCTGATTTTGATGGACGAACCCTTTGCCGCGCTCGACGAAATCACGCGCTTCAGGCTGAACAATGATCTGCTGGAGTTAAAGCAAAAGATCGGTTGCACCGTGATCTTTGTGACCCATTCCGTTTTTGAATCCGTCTTCCTGTCTGATCGCATCGTCGTCATGGCCGCCCGCCCGGGCCGCGTGATCCGCGAGCTGCGCGTCGATGCCCCCTACCCGCGCGACGAAGAATTCCGCACCTCCCCCGAATACGCTGCGTTCTGCCGAGAGGCTTCCGATGCGCTACACGAAGCGATGGAGCTTGCGGCATGAGCCTGGCAGACGAAAACACCCCCATCACGCCAGACGCGCCCGACGCCGACGAACTGGCCCGGATGCGGCAGGCCCGATTTGAAAAGATCGGCAAATGGACCCTTCCTGTGATCGTGATGGTAATCATGCTGGTCGCGTGGGATCGGATTGTCGTTCTGAACGAAATTCCGCATTACATCCTGCCCGGTCCGGGCTTGGTGATTGAAACCCTGATCAAGGATTGGCCAATCCTCTTTGACGCGCTGCTCGTCACGCTTCAGATCACGCTGATGGCGTTGGCGGTTGCGGTTCTGGGCGGCGTGGGTCTGGCCGTGCTCTTTACCCAGTCGCGCTGGGTTGAGATGTCGTTTTATCCCTACGCGGTGATCCTTCAGGTTACGCCCATCGTCTCGATCGCGCCGCTCATCTTTATTTATGTCGACAGCCGTCTCGCGGGCCTGTTGCTGTGTGCGTGGCTGGTGGCGTTCTTTCCGATCCTGTCAAACACCACCCTTGGCCTGAACTCTGCCGATCATGGCCTGCGCGATCTTTTCCGCATTTACGGCGCTACGCGCTGGCAACGGTTGCGATATCTACAATTGCCCTCGGCCTTGCCCTATTTCCTGGGAGGTTTGCGCATCGCAGGTGGCCTAAGCTTGATCGGGGCCGTGGTGGCCGAATACGTCGCGGGAACCGGTGGCATCGGCTCTGGCCTTGCCTTCCGTATTCTCGAAGCGGGCTATCGCCTCAATATCCCGCGCATGTTCGCGGCACTTATCCTGATTGCGGGCTCTGGTGTTGTCATCTTTGCCGGGCTATCGTTCCTCAGCCACATGCTTTTGCGCAAATGGCATGAAAGCGCTTTGAAAAGAGACGGTTGATGGACTTTGTTAAACTTCCAAACGGGCCGGTTCGGCTGGAAAACACTGTGGTGCCCGGTTGGTTGATCGGATCACCTGACGATCTTGCATCCACGGCGATATCCATCGATGCGGGGCGCATCACGGCGTCGGGTGGCACGGTTGTCGATTTGAAGGGCGCAATCGTTTTCCCAGCCTTTACCGACATGCATACGCATCTCGACAAAGGTCATATCTGGCCGCGCAACCCAAACCGGGATGGCACCTTTCCCGGTGCTTTGGACGCCGTTCGCGCCGACAGCACCGCGCATTGGAGCGCCGAAGATGTGGCCGCGCGGATGAATTTCGCCCTGAAATCTGCCTATGCGCACGGTACCAAAGCCATCCGCACACACCTCGATTCAAGCCCACCGCAAAATGACATCTCTT
>JABSSA010000394.1 GCA_013214665.1 Paracoccaceae bacterium | reverse complement strand
TCTTTGTTGATCAATTCGCCCAACAACCCGACCGGCGTGCTCTATGGCGCAGAGACAATGCAAACCATCGCGGATGTCTGTATCGCCCATGATTTGTGGCTGATCTCAGACGAGGTGTACGACACCCAAATCTGGGAAGGTACTCACATCACGCCGCGGGCCTTGCCCGGCATGTCAGAGCGCACGCTGGTGGTGGGCTCTATGTCTAAAAGCCACGCGATGACGGGCTCACGATGCGGCTGGATCATCGGGCCGGAAGAGGCCATTCGGTATCTGACCGATCTGGCCACGCACACCACCTATGGCGTGCCCGGCTTTGTGCAGGACGCCAGCATGTTTGCGTTGCAGCAAGGCCCGGATATGGAAGCGGAGATCGCCGCCCCCTTTAAACGCCGGCGGGCAATGGCGCAGGATATTCTGCAAAATCAGAATGTTGTCGGCCTTATTCCAAGTCAGGGTGCCATGTACATCATGCTCGACATCCGCGCGACTGGCATGACTGGGCTGGAGTTTGCCAATGCCTTGCTGGATGAGACGATGATCGCGGTGATGCCGGGTGAAAGTTTTGGACATTCTGCGGCGGGCCACATTCGCGTGGCCATGACCATCGAAGACGACGCATTTGCCAAAGCGCTCGCGCGGCTTGTGGCCTTTGCAGAAAGTCGGGCTGCTTAGAAGTTCAACGATCCGCGCACTGTGACGGTGGTCGCATCCACATCCGTGGGGCCGCCGCCGACGCGTTTGAAATTGTGTTCCAACACCTCACCGCCAACCGTGAACCGGTCAGATAGGCGATAGCTGAGACCCAGGCCGTAAAACTCGCCCGTGTCATCCCCGATGGAACTGTCCAGTTCAGCAACCCCGCCGGTCACATAGGCAAAGGCCGAACCAAAATCCAATCCGGCCTGCACCTTGCCACGCAGAATGCTGTCCAACTCCAGACCGGCGCCAAGATTGGTGCCTGCGCGGTCGAAATCAACCTCACCACCGATAACCACGCGGCCGAAATCAAACCGATACCCGGCATGCGCCCCAAGGGCCAGATCGTCACCGCTAAGTCCATCTGACGCGGTTGCGTCAAGCTGGCCCAATTGCAAACCAGCATAGGGCCCGGTCCAATCAGAGCCAAAGGAAATCCCCGATGCAGGTGGTTGCGTGACCACCGGCTCAACCACGGACGAGCCCAAGTCACCGGCAAACGCGGCGTTTGCGAAGATCAGGATTGCACCCATTGCTGTCGCCCATCGGGTCATGTTGGAACCTTTCCAATCGCGCCTATTCGAAGCGCTTAACATCAACCTAAGTGTCTATTGCGGCGAAAAAAGGTTGCGGATATCTTAACGGCGGAAAATCACCAAAATTTGAGACCACGAGACGTCGCAAACAGGCGAGAAATTAGGCACAGGTGCCGTTAATGAGGCATCAATACAACCGTTGAACGAAAACACGATGATGGAAAGCCGCAGCAAGATTGCATTGATCAGCCGCACAATCGGGGCGGATCGTGGGCGTGCGGCGCGGGGACGTCCGCAATAGGCCGTTGCCTTTCGCATTCCCTCAAATTCCAAAAACGGTGATCTTATGAACGACCAATCCCCAGCACGCAGCGGCGGACGTGCGGCGCGACGTGCTGCGCGCAACACAGCCCTGCCCGACCACCTGCGCGCGATCCGTCCGGGCCTTTCCGGCGGCCAATATAACCCCCTGTCCGAGGCAGAAGTGCTTCGCATTCACAGCGCCGCGCTCGATGCGTTGGAACAAATCGGCCTGGCCGATGCGCCGGAAAGCGGCGTTGCCTATCTGACCGGAGCGGGCGCCATCCTTGGTGACGACGGGCGCATTCGCTTTCCCCGCGCGCTGGTCGAAGACACATTGGCCAAGGCAAACCGCAGCGTTACCTACTTCGGTCGCGATCCGAAGTACGACATGGAGCTCTCTGGCAGCCGAGTTCATTATGGTACCGCGGGTGCAGCCGTGCACATGGTGGATGTCATGGGCAACGACTATCGCGAAAGCACGTTGCAAGATCTGCACGACGCGGCGCGGATCACTGATGTTCTGGACAACATACACTTCCTGCAGCGCCCGATGGTGGCTCGCGACATCACAGACAATCTGGAAATGGACCTGAATACCGTCTACGCCTGCTGCTCGGGTACATTCAAACACATCGGCACGTCGTTTACCGACCCCAGCTATGTGGCCCCGGCGCTTGAGATGCTGCACATGATTGCGGGCGGCGAAGAGGCATGGCGCGCGCGGCCCTTCATGTCCAATTCCAACTGTTTCGTCGTGCCCCCGATGAAATTCGCGACCGAAAGCTGCGAGGTGATGGAGGAATGCATCAAAGGCGGTATGCCTGTGCTGCTGCTCTCTGCGGGTATGCCGGGGCCACGGCCCCCTCCACCGTCGCGGGCGCCATCGTGCAAGCCGTGGCGGAGTGCTTGGCCGGGCTGGTCTATGTCAATGCGGTCTCGCCCGGGCATCCAGCGGTGTTCGGCACCTGGCCATTCGGGCTTGATTTGCGGACTGGTGCGATGTCAATCGGCTCGGGCGAACAGGCGCTTTTGACAGCTGGTTGCGCCCAGATGCACCGCTTCTATGACATTCCTGGCGGGGCCGCTGCGGGCGCATCGGATTCCAAAATGCCTGACATGCAGGCCGGTTGGGAACAGATGAATTCCAACGTGATGGCCGGATTGTCCGGGCTGAACATGGTCTACGAAGCCGCAGGCATGCACGCCTCTCTTTTGGGCTTCTGTCATGAGTCGCTCATTCTGGGTGATGATCTGATCGGTCAATGTCTGCGCTGCGTGCGGGGCATCGAGGTGACGGATGAAACCCTGGCAGTGGATCAGATCGCCGACGTCGTACTAAGCGGTACGGGCCATTATCTGGGCACAGATCAAACCCTAAGCCGGATGCAGGCGGATTTCGTCTATCCCACCTTTGGGGATCGGACATCGCCTAAGGAATGGGCCGAGAATGACAAACCAGATCTGATCGAAAAGGCAGTTGCCCGCAAAGAGGATATCCTGTCCCAACGGGCCGCAGCACGCCTTGATCCAGCGATAGACGCGGCCATTCGCGAGAAGTTCAAAATCTACTTGCCCGCTTAAGCACCTCTATTGACCTTGCCGTCCGGCGCAGCTTGCGCCGGACGCGCCTCCAGCACGGTCAACAGACCGGAGGCCGCGATCAAAACGATGCCGATCAAAGACACTTGATCCGGCCAATCGCCAAAAACAATCACACTGGCCGCTGTTGCAGAGATCAATTGCAGATAGACCAAGGGCGCGATCAGGCTGGCCTCCGCCCTTTGGTTCGCAATGACCAACAGGTAGTTCCCGGCGGCTGAGGCAAAGGCGCTTGCAGCCAAAAGCACATAGACGGGCACAGTCCAATCTGGCGTGGGCAAGGTCCATCCGAATGGGGTGATCAAGATCGCACCAATCACAAGCTGCGATGCCAGCAGAACAACCGGGCGGTGCACACCAGCGACGGATCGGGTCATGGCCAGATAAACGCCGTAAGACACCCCAGCAATCAGTGCGAAAATCATGCCAGCGCCGCCGCCAAAACCAGGCTTAACCACCAACAACACCCCTAAAAACCCGATGCACAGCAAAGCGGCTCGCAACCTGCTGGGCCGTTCCTTCAGGAAGATTACTGCCAACACAAACGACACGATCGGCCCGATGAAAAACGCACCATACACATTGGCGATGGGCTCAGTGCGCAAGGCCGTCATGATTGAACAGATGCCGCACGCGATACACATCGCACGGGCAATCGCCAGCCAGTCGGTGAACACACGCCAATCCACCGATGTAAATCGTGCCAGCGGCAGCAAAACCAACGCCGCCAAGGCAAACCGGACCCAAGCGATTGTGAATGGCTGCACGTCGCTGGTTTTCAGCAACTGCTTGCCCGCAGTGTCGCCAGCCACAACCAAGGTGACCGCCACAAAGACAATGCCCGCGATCCGCAGCATCAACCGCCCTCATCTTCCCATATCATCAGGGGCTATTCTGTTTGGCAGGGAGGAACAAGCAGGGATGCAGCTGGCAGCGCAGTCATCTGTCGCGGCTTAGCTTGAGGAAAAACTGGAAGACCGACGCCCACTGCGCACAACTTCCAATATGCGAGAAACGTTCAGGGCCACATCCTCTGTGCCCCGTACGTCGATGTCGTAGTGCAGGCCTTTGTGAATATTGTGAAAATCTTCTGCAGCGCTACCTATTCGGCGATCTCCACGTGTGCGTTCGCGGCGCACCAGCACTTCCAAAGGACAGTGCACCCCGACAAAGCAGACGTTGTGATCCGCGAATATATCTTGCAGCTGAGAAAGCCACTGAGGCTCTTCCAGAATATGTTCAAGGATCAAGTTGTTGCCCGCCTCAACATAGGCGCGCAAAGAGGCATGAAATCCGTCGAAAAAAGCCCGACGGTGATCCCTCCATTCGAAATCTCCGTTCCAAAACCGGGCCACGGGCACAACGCCGCTATCGCGCAGATGGTCTATCGAGATGTGCCAAAACGGTATGTCCGACGCATACTGCAAGGCGCGCGCCAGCGTGGACTTGCCGCTGCTTGACGCGCCATGCAGAAAAATCACCTGCGCCATTTGGCACCGCCCTTTCAAAGACCCGGTGCCTTGGCGTGTGTTAGCCCGCCATCACGCGCGCGACATCCAGCATCCGGTTGGAGAAACCCCATTCGTTGTCATACCATGACAGGATGCGGATCATGTGGCCATCAACAACCGCCGTCTCGCCCGTGGATACCGTGGAACTGGCCGGCCAATGGTTGAAATCAATCGACACCAAAGTGCGATCTTCGACCGCCAGCACGCCCGCCATCGCGCCATTTGCGTGGTCGCGGAACAGAGCATTTACGGTTTCAATATCTGTCGCAGTCTCAACCTCAACCGTCAGGTCGACGCAGCTGACATTCGGCGTTGGCACACGGATCGAGGTGCCGAAAAGCCGTCCTTCGAGATGCGGCAGAACCAGACCAATGGCCTTTGCCGCCCCAGTTGATGTGGGGATCATCGAAAGGGTGCCGGCACGTGACCGGGCAAAATCCTTGTCCGCGCGGTCATGAACAGGCTGCCCGCTGGTGTAAGCGTGCACGGTTGTCATGGTGCCGCGCTTGATCCCAAGCGCTTCGTGCAAGACATGGGCCACCGGGGCCAAACAATTGGTCGTGCACGAGCCGTTTGAAATCACTTTGTCTTCTGCGGTGATCTGATCGTGGTTGACCCCAAAGACGATTGTTTTCATCGACCCTTTGGCAGGTGCAGAGATCAAAACCTTGCCCGCTCCAGCTTGCAAGTGGCGGGCGGCTCCTTCGTTGTTTGTGAAGATACCGGTGCAATCGAGCGCGACATCCACGTCAGACCAATCCAGATCTTCTGGGTTGCGCTCAGCAGTTACGCGGATCGGCCCACGCCCTGCATCAAGGCCCGTATCGGTCACCGTCACCGGGTGAGCGAACCGACCATGCACGCTGTCAAAGGCCAGCGCATGGGCCAATGATTCAGGTGCCGCGAGATCGTTGATCGCCACGACCTCAAGGTCATCCCGCCCGCTTTCATAAAGCGCACGCAGCACGCAACGGCCGATACGGCCAAATCCGTTTATCGCAATTTTGGTCATGATGAGAGGTCCTCGGTTCGCCGCGAATTCCTTGAACAGCGGTAAATTATGAATCTGTTACCGCTAACATCATGAATGGGCCCGGAAGTCAACCAAACGATCCCGGCATTCGCGCGGACGAACGGCAAGACAAGCAGGAACACGCCTTTTGAAAAGCGTTTCCGCTGGTTCGCGGGGGATCACGAGAGTTTGGAAACCTGTTTTTGGAAAAAGGCCTTAAGCTCGGCGCTTTGGCTTAACGCCAAAAGGCCAGCCATTCGATAAGCTCTTCCATCCGTCGCAACAGGAAAATCATGTGATCGGGACCAAAAAGTACCATATCGATCACGATTGCCGCCACGATAAAAATGCCGACCATCAGCGCTACGAAATTGGTCATACGGATACCCGAAATTGTGCTGGCACGAGTGTGCCAGCACGCCGTCTGCATCGCAAGGTGCTTGGGATCAGATCAGAGGCGACCCAACGACACGGCGACATCTGCCATGCGCACGGAAAACGCCCATTCGTTGTCGTACCACGCCAGTACGCGCACCATCCGGCCATCAACAACCTTGGTCTGATCCGGCGCAAAGATGGAGGAATGTTCCGTGTGGTTGAAATCAACCGACACTTTCAGCTCGGGGTCATAGGCCAGAACCCGGCCAATTTCACCTTGTGCGGCTTTGGCGACAGCTGCGTTCACCTCTTCCACGGTGGTTTCGTGGCTGGCTTCAAACGTCAGATCAACGGCTGATACATTCGGCGTGGGCACGCGCATTGCGGTGCCGTCCAGCTTGCCGGCCATTTCCGGCAACACCTCACCCAGCGCCTTCGCAGCCCCGGTGGAGGTGGGGATCATCGACATCGCCGCCGCACGGGCGCGGTAAAAATCGCTGTGACGCTTATCGAGCGTTGGCTGATCGCCGGTGTAGGAATGGATCGTGGTCATAATGCCCCGTTCGATGCCCACGCTTTCGTTCAGTACCTTTGCCAATGGCGCCAAGCAGTTTGTGGTACAGGAGCCGTTGGAGACCATCACATCTTCGGCCACCAGTGTTTCGTGGTTCACGCCGAAGACAACGGTTTTGTCGACGTTCTTGGCAGGCGCGGAGATCAAAACACGCCCTGCCCCGCGTTCGAGATGGGTTTTGGCTTTTTCGCCGTCATTAAACTGGCCCGTACATTCCAGGACGACATCGCATCCTTCCCAGTCCAAGGCATTCAGATCGTATGACGACATCACCGGGATCGGGCCCTTGCCCAGATCGATTGTGTCGTTGGCAACTTCGACGGTGCCAGGAAATGGGCCATGCACACTATCGTATTTCAGAAGATGTGCAGCACTTGCAACTGGGCCGGTGGCATTGATCTTAACCACCTCAATATCATTGCGCCCGCTGGCGGCAATGTGGCTCAGAGTACAGCGGCCAATACGGCCAAAACCATTAATACCCACTTTGATCGACATTTTTGCGTTCCTTCTTGGACTGCTCGCGCGCCTTATAAACCCCTTTAAAATTTGGCGAAATGGGGGCAAAGGGACTGTTAGCGATAAAGTTTTGCCGCTTGTTTAACAATCATGGCCGTTTGACGTGGATTAGTCAGATGGTAAGCAAAATTCGAATCAACCACGGGGGCAGGCATGAGCGGTTTATTGGCATTGCTGGATGACGTAGCCAGCATCGCAAAGGTGGCGGCAACGTCCCTGGATGACGTGGTGGCGCAAGCGGCAAAAGCTGGCAGCAAGGCCGCGGGCGCGGTGATCGATGATGCCGCTGTCACCCCGAAATATGTGCACGGCTTTTCCGCAGATCGCGAATTGCCGATCATCTGGCGGATCGCCAAAGGGTCTTTCATCAACAAGTTGGTCTATCTGTTGCCGGTGGGCCTGTTCTTGTCAGCCTTTGCGCCTTGGGCCATCCCACCGCTTTTGATGCTGGGCGGAGCCTATCTGTGCTTTGAAGGGGCCGAGAAGGTGGCCCATGCGCTGGGACTGGGCGGGCATGGGCACGAAGATTATGCCGACAAAAAAGACGAAGAGCTGGACCCCGCCCATCTCGAAGAGAAAAAGGCGCAAGGCGCGATCAAGACCGATTTCATCCTCTCTGCTGAGATCATGACCATTTCGCTGGCCGCCATCCCGGAAAGCACGTTCTGGTTTGAGGCGGCCACCCTCGCCACGGTTGCGATTATGATCACCATTGCCGTTTACGGATCTGTCGCCCTCATCGTGAAAGCCGATGATGTTGGCCTGGCACTGGCGGAACGCTCCCCCATCGGCGTCCTGCGGGCGCTGGGGCGCGGTATCGTGCGCGTGATGCCCGGGTTTATGCGTCTTCTAACCATCGTCGGCACGGCCGCGATGCTGTGGGTCGGCGGCTCAATCATTGTGCACGGGCTGAAAGAAATGGGCTTTGGCTGGCTGGGTCACACCATCCACGATATCGCCTATGTGGTGGGCCATGCCCTGCCCGCACAGTTCGTGGCCGCAGGTGAGTGGATCACCACGGCGGCAATTGACGGTGTTTTCGGCTTGGCACTGGGCATCATCCTGATCCCTGTGGGCGAGCGGGTGATAACGCCGGTCTGGCGGGCAATTTCGTCTCGGTTCGGGTTTTCGGGCTAAACCGCCACCATTTGTGCGCCTTTGGGGGCGGCACCCCCGTCCAAAGCCGTGCGCCCGTAACGTCGCGCACGGTGATGCGCGTTACACCTGCCTTATGGACATAAAGCGCAATGGCCCCCGTGGTGCGCAGCAGTTCGACATCAAGAATTTCGCAAGGCTGCGGCGGCAGGTCCGCCTGCGTCACCACAAGATCCCCTTGGGCGCATCCGGAAAACACCGCCGCCTCGCGCTTTCCGCGCACATGCCAAATGCGCGCCGAGCCGGGAAAAACCACCCCCTGTTCGGGCCACCGAAGCGCAGCCTCAATCTGAGACGCGCCATCGCCATCATGCTCCAACCAG
>JABSSA010000393.1 GCA_013214665.1 Paracoccaceae bacterium | reverse complement strand
GGCAGAAACTTCGGCACCGCCCGCGCAAGACACCGCGGCAGACGAGCCTCCAGCAGAACAGGAAGCCCCAAAGCCCCGCGTTGTGCACGTGGAGGATGAGCCAGACACGCTGGATGACGTCAGCCCATCGCTCTTGTCTCACATCTCGCGTCTGCGTAGTGTTCCGGCAGAGCACAAATCCCAAGTGGCCGCGTTGGTCAAAGACCTGTCAGCCGTGCGGGATCGCATGGCTGGAGCCCGTCAGGCGCGCAAGGACTAGGCCACTGGTGTCAATTCCCCCTTGCCCCCGGTTCCCAATGAGGTATGACACCGCAATAGTCGGGCTATGGCGCAGCCTGGTAGCGCGTCCGTCTGGGGGACGGAAGGTCGCAGGTTCGAGTCCTGCTAGCCCGACCATAACTTTCCTCACCCCGGCAATTCAAAAAACGGTGTTGCTATGACCGGAGTGCTGCCAGACCACGAAATCGATGATCTGTGCACCACGGGGGCGATTGCCGCTGATCCTCAAATAGACCCTGCACAACTGCAACCCGCCAGCATTGATTTGCGGCTGGGCACCACCGCCTATCGCGTGCGTGCGTCGTTTCTTGCGGGCCACGGCAAATGCGTGGCTGACCGGCTGCCCGAATTCGAAATGCACCAGATTGACCTCACAGACGGGGCAGTTCTGGAAAAAGGCTGTGTTTATGTCGTACCGCTGATGGAACACTTGGCGTTACCACAAGACATCTCTGCCGCCGCCAATGCCAAAAGCTCAACCGGGCGGCTTGATTTGCTGACGCGCCTGATCTGCGACGGCGGTGTCGAATTTGATCGGGTTAGCGCAGGCTATACCGGGCCGCTATACGCCGAGATTTGCCCAAGATCGTTTTCCGTGCTGGTTAAACCGGGGATGCGCCTAAACCAGATCCGCTTTCGGCGCGGTCAGGCCGTTTTGTCAGACAACGCGCTGCGCGAATTGCACGAGACCTCACCTTTGGTAGATGGTCCGGCGGTGATTGACGAAGGGCTTGGCTTTTCTGTTGATCTCAAACCGCAAACCGGCACGCTGGTGGGTTATCGGGCCAAGCCGCATACCGGGGTGATCGACCTCGACAATATCGGTCATTACCCACCTGCCGAATACTGGGAAGAGGTGCATACAGACACCGGCCAGATCATCCTGGATCCCGGTGCATTTTATATCCTTGTCAGCCGCGAGGCCGTGCATATCCCGCCCGATACAGCGGCGGAAATGGCCCCCTATCTGGCGATGGTGGGCGAATTCCGCGTGCATTACGCAGGCTTCTTCGATCCGGGCTTTGGCCATGCCGCCGCTGGCGGTGCAGGTGCGCGCGGCGTGCTGGAGGTGCGCTGCCACGAAGCGCCATTTGTTCTGGAACACGGGCAGATCGTTGGGCGCTTGGTCTATGAAAAAATGGCTTCTGCCCCGACCCGCCTTTACGGCGCTGGGATTGCGTCAAACTATCAGGGGCAAGGCCTAAAGCTGTCCAAGCATTTCAAAATGCCCGACTGAATCGCCAAGGGGCAGGCAATCACTGGTCACGCCCGACATGCACAAACGCCAAAAGCCGCACAAAGCGGCTTACAAGCGTTCACACCTGAAATTTTCGCTTACGCGTGGTCGTGATCCTGAGGCTTCGGGCCTTTGGACCGGCTGCGATCCATCACCTTACCCGCTTGCTTAAAGCCCGCGTTCACGCCCTGCGACACGAACTTGCGTACGATCTGACGCATGATCATGTTCAGAATGGAATTCATGTTCATTGCACTGCCTCGATTGTGAGTTATTCCGTAAACAATATAGAGCAGATTGTGGCGAATATGAGGTCAATCCTCAAAAAGTTCAGTCTGATCTTCGTTATCCACCACGTCGTCTTCTTCGCTGTCTTCCAGCGTCATCGCCCCTGGCAACGGACGGTTCTCCAATAGCCCTGCTGCGCGCAATTCTTTCAGACCCGGCAAGTCGCGTGCGCTTTCCAACCCGAAGTGATCCAGAAAACTGGGCGTGACAACATACGTGACCGGGCGGCCCGGTGTCATCTTGCGGCGGCCAAAGCGGATCCACTCAAGTTCGATCAGTTGATCCACCGTCCCGCGCGAAACCGACACGCCACGGATCTCTTCGATCTCGGCGCGGGTGACAGGCTGGTGATAGGCAATGATGGCCAATGTCTCGATCGCAGCACGGCTCAGCTTGCGGGTCTCAACCGTCTCTTTTTGCATGAGAAACCCAAGATCCCCCGCCGTGCGAAAGGCCCAGGCATCGCCGATTTTCCGCAACACAACCCCCCGGCCTTCATAGCGTTTTTGCACCAGCTCAATCGCCGCCTTCGGGTCAGAGCCGTGCGGCAACCGCCCTATCAACTCGCGCAGACTGACGGGATCCGAACTGGCAAACAGGATTGCTTCGACCATGCGTTCCTGTTCGGCCAGCGGTGGGGCCTCAAACAGGCTTTGTTCTTGTTCCTCAGGCGCTTCCATCGTGACCTTCAATGCGTTTTCGCAACTGGATCGGCGCGAATGTCTCGCTTTGCCGAATTTCCACCTGCCCGTTTTTCACCAATTCCAACGTCGCCGCAAATGTCGCGGCTGTGGCTGAGCGGCGTTTGGCCGGATCATCCGACCATCCATCCGGAAGATAGCTTGAGATATCCGTCCACTCACCTGCAAACCCGATAAGCCCGCGCATCCGCTCCAACGCGTTTTCCATCGTATAAACGGCGTCCCGATCCATCACAAAAGGGCGGAATTCGTCACGCGTGCGGATGCGGGCATAGCCCTGCATCAGATCAAGCAACGTGGCCGAATAGGTGACCTTTCGCACGCGCGCCACCTCTTCGGACTGGCCTCGGGCAAACACATCGCGGCCCAGCCTGTCACGCGCCATCAATTTGGCGGCCGCATCACGCATCGCCTGCAATCGCTCCAGCTGGAACGCCAAATGCGCCGCCAACTCTTCGCCAGATGGCCCCTCTTCTTCCGGGTCCGGCGGCAACAACAGGCGTGATTTCAGGAACGCAAGCCAAGCCGCCATCACCAAATAATCGGCCGCCAGTTCAAGCCGCAGCACCCGTGCCTTTTCCACAAACGCCAGATATTGCCGCGCCAGTTGCAGGATCGAGATTTTGCGCAAATCCACCTTCTGGGTGCGCGACAGCGTAAGCAACAGATCAAGCGGGCCTTCATAGCCGTCAACGTCGATGATCAACGCCTCTGCGGCCATGCGGTCAGATACGCTGAGTGTATCTTCTTCGAACTCTTCTTCAGCCATGCCCCGTCCCGCTCATAAGCGCCTCATGGTCGGCGGTTATGGCGGCGATGTCAACGTCATCGGGTGATTTCCGCAGGCGCAGCGCCGCATCAGCGCGGGCCTGTGCCACATCGCTCATGCGGCCTGCGGCTTCGGCGGCGGCGCGGCGATCATCCAGCGTGGCGTTGCAGCACAACACCACATCACAGCCCGCCGCAATGGCTTGGGCTGCGATCTCTCCTTGTGTACCAGCGAGCGCCTTCATGCCCGTATCATCGGTCATGATCAGCCCATCAAAGCCGATCTCGTCACGGATCATCTGCATCGTCTTGGCCGACAGCGTGGCGGGAAGGTCATCAACCGCTGTCATCTCAATATGCGCGGTCATCCCCAACGGCAGATCATTCAGCGCCTTGAACACCGCGAGATCCGTGGCGCGCAACGTCTCCCAATCGGTGTCGACGCGCGGCGGAACGGCATGACTGTCCACCGTCGCACGGCCGTGGCCGGGCATATGTTTGACGATAGGTAAAACGCCCCCGTCCAAATGCGCCTGCGCGGTTGCGCGCGCCAAAGCCACTACCGTTTCAACGTCCGTACCATAACATCGGTTGCGCAAAAACGGATGGGTCGCATCAGTAGCCAGATCACCAAGCGGTGCGCAATTGCTGTCAATCCCCACATCGCACAGCTCAGCCGCGATCAAACGATTGCGCAAATACATCGCGCGCGGCGCCTCGGCACCCGCGGCTAGCACAAAATCCAACGCAGGCGTCCATTCCCGCCAATGCGGTGCGCGCAATCGCTGGACCCGTCCGCCTTCCTGATCCACCGTGATCAGAGCCTCGCGCCCCACAGCCTCACGGAAATCGGCGCACAAGGCGCGCACCTGATCCGGCGTGTCGATATTGCGCGCAAACAGAATGAACCCAAACGGGTCCATTTCGCGAAACAGCGCTTTTTCATCTGGGGTGAGGCGATAACCCTCGGCATCGAGGAGCACCGCCCCATAATGGGTCATCGTGTAACCACCGGAATACAATCGGCTTTTCCGGCCACCAGCACCGCACAGAACCGGCGCGCATCACTCAGATCCGCAAAGCCATGGGCGCGCAGACGGTAAAACACCCGCCCGCCGCTTGTGGCACGCTGCACCACACGATCCTTGTCAGTCATGTATTCGCCAAAGCGCCCCTTGAACCGATCCCATTCCTTGCGCGCCGTCTCTGCGCTGTCATAGGCGCCAAGCTGCACCAACCGCGTGCCGGCAGGAATATCTGCTGCGGCCAGTTCGGTGGGGCCGGTTTCAACAGGCTCCGGAGCGACAACGGGCGTGACAACAGCCTGCACCGCAGGGCGCAAAGCTGGCCGCTTGGACCAGGCCGTCCCCGGCAAGCTCGCCGGAACAACTTGCGGTTTTTCCGTGGTTTGCACCTTAGCGGCGACTTCCGTTGATGGCTCCACTGTCACCCGCTTGGACAAATCGGTTGCCACCAGCTCCAAAGGCTCTGCCGCATCCGTCAGACGTGCGACAAGCGTTTCCAGCTCGCCACTTTCCAGCGCATTGGCGATGTCCAGCGGTTCGGGCTGTTGCACCGGAGCCGCACTTGGCGTGGGCTTGGGCAAATCCTGATCCGACAAATCGGGCGGCGGCGGGGCCAGCACAAGCGTCTCGGCTGGCTTTTCCGCCTCGCCTTGCGCTGCCACAGCATTCACGGCAAGCCCCTGATTGCTGGCCAGTTGACCACCGGGATCGGTTGGGCGCACCCGCATTTCACCCGCTGCTGCCTGCACCACAGGAATGCCGCTCACGTCGCGTTGGACCAACCGATACCCCCAGACGCACAAGCCGATGATCAAGCCGATCGACAACACAGCGCCAATCACATTTGTGAATGATATCAGCTTGTTGGAAGATGCTTGCGGCGCATCATAGCCGTCGTCTTCATACTCGGAATACCCGTAATCGCCCACATCGTGCGCATATGCCATATCTGCCTCGCTGCCCACGCGCGTTTGAGGTGGCGTGGTTCAGTTTCATACCTGCTCAGGTGACGGTGGCCGCTTGTTTTAGCGCAGCTCTTCCGCCGGTTCGACGCCAAGGATACCAAGACCCGTTGCAATTACAACGCCGGTGGCCCGTGCCAAGGCAATTTTTGCCTGCGCTGT
>JABSSA010000392.1 GCA_013214665.1 Paracoccaceae bacterium | reverse complement strand
GATTTTTTCTTTGGAGAACAACAGGTTCTTATCCCCGCAAAACACCTTGTGGGAATGATCGGCGTCAGCGTGGCGCACAGATCTGACTTTGGTTATTTCCACGTTTTGTTGGATGACCATGAAATGATAAGTGCGAATGGCACGTGGGCGGAGTCGCTTTACTTTGGTGATACAGCATTTACGACAATGGGCTGGGAGAAACGCCAAGAGTTGCTAAACATTTTTCCCGGCTTGAAATCAATCACAGCAGACTTGCGGTCATATGCGCCCATTGCGCAAAAGTTTGAAATAGAATTGCTTGTGTCAAATTGGATGTCGGAACGTTCGAGCGCGCACTAAGCACGTCAGGTCAGATCGAACGCGGTCTTTCAAGCCGGACTTATTCTTCAATAAAGTCCGTCGAGCTATGGGGGAGACTTTCCGCTTTGCCCGCCTCTGAGCCGTAGGAACAAGGTCATTCGTTGCACCAGCAACCTTGCGTCGAGGTTGTCTCAATCCCACTACCAACCACGTTGCAACGTCGCTTCTGCATTGCGCCTAGCGACCGTTCCCATTGCTCCAAATCCGATGGTCCAGCTCCTACCGGGGGCTTGCCTTTTCAAATTCCGTGACAATGCACGGGGGTCGAGACATTGCGCAAACTTAGCTCTCCTAGGTCGTCGGCGCTGCTATCGTTGCCCAGAACCTCATCCGTGACGACAATCGCATGGCCGGTGTTTTTACCCTCATCGCACAAACGTGCAGCGATATTGGCGGCTTGACCGATGACGGTGAAGTCGAGACGCTCTTGCGAGCCAACATTCCCGTAGGTGACGCGGCCAAACGCAATTCCCGCCGCGCCCTCACAATGCTCGTGTGTGCGCAAGGTGGTCATGGTTGCGCGTGCTGAGGCGAGGGCTTTGGCGCATGCTGCGGCCGCGTCTTCTCCGGCGGGGAAAACGGCCAGAACCGCGTCACCGATGAATTTGAGAATTTCACCGCCGTGATCCTGCACGACCGTCGAGCTTGTTTCAAAGAAGTGGTTGAGCAAGTCCATAAAAGCTTCTTTGGACAGTTGCTCTTCCAGGCGGGTCGAATGGCGCAGGTCGCAGAACATAATGGCGGCGTCAATTTCATCGCCATCACCGCGCCGAATTTCGCCTCCCAATACGCGCGCGCCGGTGCGTTTGCCGACATAGGTTTCCAAAAGAGATTGGGCGTTCTCGCGTTGTGTGAAGACCTCGAAAAAGCGCGAGATGACCGAGACGCGTTCGAAAATGAGGCCGAGATTGGCAGTGGAAAAGCCGTTTGGGTGGTCGCCCGTGACAGTGAGCACATTGGTGCGCCCATCCGAGAAAGGCAGTGGCATGGCGACGTAGTCGGTGGCGCCTTGCGCGCGCAGGTCTTCCATGATCGGAAAGCTGTTTTCAGCGTAATCAGAGCCGAGGCGTTGCCGAATGCCGCCGAGACCGTCAGACACATGACGCAAGGGGGAGTTCACGAAGCTTGGGTGATCGTGAATTTCATAGGTCGGCGTTCTGGTTTCGACTTCGTTCGCGCCAAGGGTCCAGAGGTAGTTTTTCCCTGCGATGAGCGGATGAAGCGACCAGATGAGCACGCTGATACGGCTGACTTGAACGCCATGTTCGCGCAGTTTCTCACCAAGCGCCTTGGTGAGATCTTCGGGAGTCTGGATGAAGGCGGCTTCTCGTAGAAGCCAATCAATCAAAGGCCCCGAAACGTTGGAATAGTTAGGCTGTTCGATTGGACCAGCTTCGGTCAGGATCTGGTCGGCAATACCGCTCGAGAATGCGAGAAGGCCCTCTATTCGATGGCTTTCGGGCAAGGCGTTGGCATAGCTCCAAGTCGCGTTCGACAGTGTTTCTTTTGGCAACAGGATGTCGCGATAGCGGGCGGTGCCCTTAAACGGGCAAAAGGTTCTGAGATCGGTGAACGCGCCTAACGGAACCCGAATGTCTTCGGGTGGGAAATAGACGACAGGCGGCAGGCGCGTTTCGAAGGCCACTCTGGTGTTGCGGCTTTTTGCGAGAACGGTTTCGCCACGCATGGCGCGGACTTCGCCCGGTATATCGAGCACCTCGAGCGCGTATCCGGCGGATAGGTTTTGAGGCTGTATGGACATGTGGCGGGTCCCGTCGGCAGCTGGCTTTGTCACCTAAACATGGTGAGTGCGGGGCGGTGTGCCAAGTGGTCAAGAGCAGAGCAACGAACAGCGGGGAATTACGAACACCTTCGTTCTCGGCACTTGGGATGCCGGTTGGGATATTTCGATTGCAGGGAAATCGTCTGTTATCTGGCGTATGCTGCGGTCAGCCAGCCATTACAACGCCCCTCATGTAAGATCCTGTTTATCAAGCCGATTGTACCACGGGATAAACAGCAACACAGCCAGCTCGAAAGCGATGATGCCCAGCAAAGCCGGGTCGGGGGCGCCGTACTGATAGATGGCGCCCAAACGTGCGAGGGCGCCCGCTGCTGTTGCGGCGATGACGATGACAAGAACGGAGTATGCTTTGTCTAAGTTGGTCACGATCCACAGCGTCAGAAAAAACGGCAACATAGATCGAATGCCCCAAAACCGGACCTGTCCGTCGAGGTTGGCGTTGATCAATTCCGAAGGCATCAGTCGCTCGGCGCCGTAGATGAGAGACATTGCACCAAGAACACATGGAATGAAGGCGACCAATACCAGCGTGGTTTGAAATGCCCGTTTCATCGGAGACCTCAGAATCTAAACGTTGTTAAGATAAGATTTAAACACTGCTTAGATTGAGTCAATCAATAAACTATGATTCAATGTCTGACATGTCCCAAAACAACCAAACCCGAGACAAGTATCACCATGGCAATTTGCCAGATGCGTTGATTCACGAAGGGGCCGGGTTACTGGCCGATGTGGGTATCGAAGGCTTTAGCCTGAGAAAATTGGCGGCGCGTGCAGGAGTGACGGTAGCGGCACCGGCGCATCATTTTGGCAATACTAAAGGGCTTTTGACGGCGATTGCCACGAGAGCGTTCATGCGATTGGCGGCGCAGATGCAAGATGCGGCGTTGTCGGCGCCATCGCGGCACGATGCCGTTGTGGCGATGTGCCTGGCGTATTTCAAAATGCGAACAACCGACCCGGGGTACGCCGCGGTTATGTTCCGTCTCGACCTTATTCATGCATCGGACGAACATTTTAGACAGAGTGCGTTTCAAGCATTCGGCTTGTTGGAAAAATCACTCGCAGAGGCCGTGCCAAACGCGACGGGCACCGCCGAGATTTCGACGGCCGCAAAGGCGCTTTGGGCGACCACTCAGGGCCTAACGACATTGCCAATGATTGAGCATCGGGAGACTGAGCAGCTCTTGCGGCATACGATTTCCGCCCATGTTGATGCGCTTCGGTGAAGCTGGAATAGGACTAGTGGCAGGCCTTGGTTCAAGGTTTCGGGTGTTTTCTGACCACACAGCTTTGAGGCTTTAGACACGTTGCGCAGAGGTTAAAAGAGGTGTCATTGAAAGCGTAACGGCCGCATTTAACGTGCGGCCATTGCTTTTGGAAAAGCCAAAAATACCCTTAACGCCCGTACTCTGTTGTCGGGTTGCGGTATATCGTGTGGTAGTGGCCCGCGCCCTCTGCGCTGTCGCCGACATTGCCGCCCGTAGAAAGCATTTCGATGATGAGGGTCGGCCCCTGAATACGCATATAGGTCGGCGTGTTGACCTCATCGGTGCCGACCCAAGCAAAACTCAGATCAGCGATACCGTCGCGTAGTTCGGCCATGCGTGGCGTGGCATTTTCATTGGGCTGAACCGTGACCCATTCCGCAATCGCAGACAAAAGGAGCTCTTGTTGCGCTGGGCTCATCTGAGACGCCGAGAGTCCGATGGTTGGTGGGATAGTGCCATCCGCGCCCGGGCCGGTCAGCACGTCGTCAGGCACATTGCCTGCGTCTGCCGCGCTTTGCTGGCCCGCGTCCAGCGAGGTGAAGACCGCGTATCCTGCGAGGTGCATGTCACGGACCGCTTCATAATCAACGCCGTTGATCGTGAAGACGGCGGGCTCTGTGCCGATGAAGCTTGGCGACATCGTTTCAACGCGATTATTTTCGATCGAGATGTTTAGCCCCAGATGATGCCCGCCGAACTGCCAGCCCCATGCAGTATCGGCCGAGGGAGTTCCAAAAATCGATAGCCAATAGTTTTCGGGGGCCCACTTGAGCCGCGCTGCGCGGCCATCAGTGCTGAGAAACGTTTCTGCGGCGATCACTTCGGCGACGCTCTCGTAGCCCTCTTCGCCCAAAGATGAAGCCAGAAACGCGAATAGCAATGCGCGCTGATCGTCTGACATATCTCCGATTGAGATGCCCGTGCGATCAACGATGCCCGCAGGTAGGTTTGACCAAGCTGCGCGTGTTGGGCCGTTCAAATCAAACATGAATTCTGCGCGCCCGGCTTCATCAAACGTCGCAAGCAACGCTTGAACGGCTTCAAGCGCTGCTGCGGCTGAGGCTTGGCCGTAAGGCTGTGAATAGGCTGGGATCGGCACAATCTCGGCATGCTCATGCGTTGGACTTTCGTGTGCAAAAAGAGCGGTGGTCAGGCAAAAGGTGAGTGCAGCTGCTGAAAATAGTCTCATGAGAAAATCCCATATTAGGTATGGTTTTCAGATCTTTCTCCTAGTGCCATTCAAGAGATGCAATCGTTGGTACCCGTTATTTCACGGGGTGAAATCCAAGGTCCATCAAAAGCGCGAAAATCCGCCGGCTGGGCTCAAAGCCGCCCCTCGGAACCTGTCAAACTAAGACTAAAGACGTATCGACCAAAGCCGCATCGACACAGTGATTTCCAATTTCTAAAAACTGTCGACCCTACGAAAGGTTTTTCGATCCAGCGCCGCGATGCGTTCTCAGGCGTGTGGACAGCAAAGATTTTCGAGGGGAAACGGAGGAGAAAGGAAGATTAATGTTGTTCTCTCGTCGCACCTTTATCGCGTCAAGCGCGGCCATTTTAGCAACGCCGTATGTGGCGCGCGCGAATACACCGTTTGTCGTGCAGATGTTGAATAAACATCCCGAAGACAGAAAACAGCGCCAGATCTTTCTTCCTCGATTGGCGGTCATTGAGGCTGGTGAATCTGTCCTGTTTCAAGCGACCGACCGAGGGCATAACTCTGCGTCGGCGGATGGCATGATGCCAGAAGGCGCAGAGCCCTGGAAAGGCGCATTGGGCAAGGACATCGAGGTGAACTTCACCGTGCCGGGCGTATACGGATATGTCTGCACACCCCATGTCTCTGCTGGGATGGTCGGCGCGGTTGTGGTTCGTGGTGCCGGCGTTTTGGACAATCTCGAGGCGGCCAAGGCTGTCAAACAGCGCGGCAAGGCCAAGAAGATCTTTGGCGAAATTTTTGCGGAAATTGACGCGCTTGATCTGTCTGCCTGAGTTTCTGCCGGCTTTTGATACCCGACACACAACACTCTTTCATGGTGTCTCGGCTTGGTTGGAGCGGTCGACGGCGCTGGGATTGACACTAAGGACCTTCTCACATGACCCAAGGCAAGTTCATTCCAAGCAAGGCGTTTTCTGACACGGCTCATGTGAACGCGGAGAGATATCAAAAGCTCTATACCGCTTCGCTGGCTGACCCAGATGCATTTTGGGGCGAACAAGCCGCGCGGCTGGATTGGATATCAGCGCCAAAGATCATCAAGAATGTGAGTTTTGCGCATCCCGACGTGTCTATCAAATGGTACGAAGATGGCATTCTGAACGTCAGCGAAAATTGCATAGATCGCCACTTGCCCGAGCGGGCAAATCAAACAGCGATCATCTGGGAAAGTGATGATCCGGGTGTGGATATGCACATCACGTATGCTGACTTGCATGACAAAGTCTGTCGGTTGGCGAATGTGCTGAAATCCCAAGGCGTTGAAAAAGGCGATCGCGTCATCATCTATCTGCCGATGATCCCAGAAGCGGCCTTTGCCATGCTGGCCTGCGCGCGGATCGGTGCGGTTCATTCGATTGTTTTTGCTGGCTTTTCTTCTGAGGCCTTGGCAAGTCGGATTGAGAATTGTGGGGCCAAGCTTGTGATCACCGCGGATGAAGCGCCGCGTGGGGGGCGAAATACGGCTCTGAAGTCCAACGCGGACAACGCGATGCTGATTTGTGGTGATGTGCCGATGCTGGTGGTGGAGCGAACCGGTGCAGGTGTGCATATGAAGGCGGGGCGCGACATTGGGTATAGCGCTGTTATGCAGGCCGCTTCCGCCGATTGCCCGCCAGAGCCTATGGGCGCAGAGGATCCTTTATTTATCCTATACACGTCTGGTTCGACCGGGGCACCTAAAGGTGTTGTGCACACGACGGGCGGGTATCTGGTTTATGCGGCGATGACGCATGAGTTGGTCTTTGATTACCACGATGGCGATGTCTATTGGTGCACCGCCGATGTAGGGTGGGTGACGGGCCACAGTTACATTGTGTATGGCCCGCTTGCGAACGGCGCGACGACGTTGATGTTCGAAGGGGTGCCAACCTATCCCGAAGCGGACCGTTTCTGGGCGGTGTGTGAAAAACACAAGGTCAATCAGTTTTACACGGCCCCCACAGCAATACGCGCGTTGATGGCCCAAGGGAATGAGCTGGTTCATCGTCATGACCTAAGCAGCGTCAAGGTGTTGGGCACGGTGGGTGAACCGATCAATCCAGAAGCCTGGCATTGGTACAACAACGTGGTCGGCGGCGGGAGATGCCCGATCGTTGACACATGGTGGCAGACGGAAACCGGTGGGCATCTCATGACTCCGCTGCCTGGGGCAACTGCGACCAAACCGGGCTCTTGCACGTTGCCTTTCTTTGGGGTCGATCCTGTGATCCTCGATGCGCAAACGGGTGAAGAGCAGACTGATATGGTGGTTGAGGGTGTACTTTGCATTCGCGACAGTTGGCCCGGTCAGATGCGAACAGTTTTCGGCGACCATGCGCGGTTCGTGAAAACCTATTTTAGCGACTATAAGGGCTATTACTTTACTGGCGATGGCTGTCGACGTGATGAGGATGGCTATTACTGGATCACCGGCCGGGTCGATGATGTCATCATCGTCTCAGGCCACAATAT
>JABSSA010000391.1 GCA_013214665.1 Paracoccaceae bacterium | reverse complement strand
TTCCAGAAACATGACGTCACGCCATTGCCCCTTCAAGGGGCCATAGGTGGCCTTGCCCAGTCTTTCGCGCCGCCCCATCACTTTGAAGCCACACCGCTCATGGATCGCGATGCTGGCCTGATTTTCCGGGAAAATTTGCGCCGTTAAGGTCCAAAACCCCTGCAATTCCGCCTGTTCTATGAGATCGCGCATCATCTGGGCGCCTATCCCGTGTCCATGCTTCTCTGGGTCCACATAAACGCTGGTCTCACCCACGCCCGCGTAAACCTGCCTTTGTGAGACACGAGAAATGCCTGACCATGCCACAAGCCGGCGGTTCAAAACGCCAACGCGCGCAACCCCGGCGCCGTAAGACCGCTGAAAGGATCCCCAATCATATACGTCTGCACGAAAGGTTGCATGGCCTGTTTCAAGGCAAGCCGTATCTATTCTGGTAATATCTGCACCGTCGGCCTCTTGCGCTGCACGGCACACAAGGCGCGACGTCAGATCATTCATCAAGGATGTCTTTCAACCGCTGCTTTTCCGCGTCACTCAGCCCAGACACCTCAGCCGGGCTTGCCCGGCCACGTATGTAACGCCACCCCAAAAGGCCAGCGATCAACAACATGATTGGCCCGGCCGCCCACAGGATCAGACTGGACCCCGATTTGGGCGGATCCATCAGGACGTATTCGCCATAGCGGGTGACAAAGAATGCCATGATCTCTGCATCCGTGCGTCCGGCTTCCACTTGTTCGCGCACCAAAGCGCGGGCATCCAGAGCCCATTGCGCATTTGACGAGGCCACCGTCTCAGACTGGCACACCACGCACCGCAGTTGATGGTCCAACGCGCGCGCCCGCGCTTCCAATGCGGGGTCATCCAGCATCTCAGACGGATCAAGCGCCCAGGCCGAAGACGCCGACCACATCGCCAGAACGACAAGCAATGCCCGGATCATTCCGCTGCAACCCCCGCCGCTGGGGTGGCTTTACGCGCACCAGCGGCCACGCGAAAACGACGGTCGGTGAGGCTGAGAAGCCCGCCCAATGCCATCAACCCGCATCCGATCCAGATCCAGTTTGTCAAAGGTTTGATGTAGGTCCGCACCGCCCAGCCACCGTCGCTTTGTTGATCCCCAATCACAACATAGACATCACGCAGCAAATTGTAGTCAATTCCCGCCTCTGTCGTGGGCATCTGCGCCACAGGATAAATCCGCTTTTCCGGACGCAGCTCGGCAATGTGACGCCCATCTTTTGCCAGGTCAATGAATGCCATGGTTGTCAGATAGTTGGGCCCTTCGCCATCGCGGACCTCTTTCAATGTCAAAGAATAGCCCCCGACATCAAAGCTCTGCCCGATTTGCGCGACGCGGATGTCTTCGGTTTGCCAAGCGATCAACCCGGCGATCCCGGCAAAGGTAACGCCAAGACCCGCATGGGCCACGGTCTTACCCCAATCGGCACGTGGCAAACGCCACAACCTGCGCCACCCCGAACGCCCCGTACGGGACCAGATATCAACCAAAGCCCCAGAGACCAGCCACGCGCCCATAAACGCCCCAAGAGGCCCCAGCAGCGTTGAGCGCGTTTGGAGCGCCCAGACAAGCCCGGTGATCGCGAGCGCCAGAACGAAGGGGGCTCGCAACACCAGCACCGCTTTTGCCAGCCGTGCGCGTTTCCATGGCAGCATCGCACCAACCGGCAGGATCAGACCAAGGGCGATCATGAAGGGTGTGAACGCCATGTCAAAAAACGGCGGCCCAACGCTGAGCTTTCGGTCAAACAGCATTTCGGCCACCACAGGCCAGATCGTGCCCACGAAAACCACAAAACAGGCCACCGCCAGCAGTACGTTGTTGGCCACCAAGGCACTTTCGCGACTTTCGACCGCAAATATGCCTTTGGCCTCCATCGCGTGCGCCCGGAACGCAAAAAGCGTCAGCGCACCGCCGACAAACACAGCCAGGATCAACAGGATCACAGCCCCGCGTTCAGGGTCATTTGCAAATGCGTGTACGGACGTCAGCAAGCCGGACCGCACGATAAAGGTGCCGATCAGCGAAAAGCCAAAAGCAAGAATTGCCAACAGGATGGTCCAGGCTTTCAGGCTCTCGCGCTTTTCCACAACGATGGCGGAATGCAACAACGCCACAGCCAAGAGCCACGGCATAAAGCTGGCGTTTTCAACCGGATCCCAAAACCAGAACCCGCCCCAACCCAGCTCGTAATA
>JABSSA010000390.1 GCA_013214665.1 Paracoccaceae bacterium | reverse complement strand
TGGAACCGCCTCCGATGACCCTAGCTTGAGTGAAGTTGAACACCCGGTTTTGCATGTGGCGTTGCGGGACGGTTTGCCAGCCCCAGGATCCGATCCCTTTGGTCATTTTGGCGAAACCGGCAGGGATTTTGTAGAACGGGTGCCAATCGCGGCCGCCAGCTTCCAGAAGACAGACCCGCACATCTGGGTTTTCGGACAGCCTCGCAGCCAAAACACAACCCGAGGACCCGCCTCCGACGATTATGAAGTCATACCCGGCAGGCATCGCGCTACGGGATGCGGGCTTCGCTGACAGGGTCGAAGAACACGACCTTCTCCATATTGGCTGCAAAGGTCACCGGTGCCCCGGCGCTGACAGGGGTGTCCGAGCGCATCCGCGCGATGCAATCCTTGCCGCCTAAAACGGTTGTGACGAACGTATCCGACCCGGCGGGTTCCACAACGGAAACGGTGTTCTCAAACCGCTCTATATGAACAGAGCGCTGGTCGACGCCTTCCGCGTCAGTAAGCGCTTCGGGGCGCAAGCCCAAAACTGCCTTTCGCCCCGCAAATTGGCGAAGCGCGTCGCTAGGATTATCTAGCGTCAGGTGCAAAGGCGCGCCTTGCGCATTTGTGGTTGATACGCGCAGGCCGGTCTCGGCGGTCTCTATTTCAACCTCTAGCAAGTTCATGGATGGAGACCCCATAAACGTAGCCACAAAAAGGTTCGCGGGCGTGTCGTAGATGTCTTTTGGTGTGCCCAGTTGCTGAACGTACCCGCCATTCATTACGGCGATGCGGGTCGAAAGCGTCATCGCTTCGATCTGCTCATGGGTGACGTAGACGATGGTTGTACCAAGATTCTGGTGCAGCTTCTTGATCTCTGTGCGCATGTCGACGCGCAGTTTGGCGTCGAGGTTGGAGAGCGGCTCGTCGAAAAGAAACACGTCCGGGTCCCGGGTCAGCGCGCGCCCCATGGCCACGCGCTGGCGTTGCCCTCCTGAGAGCTGTCCCGGCTTGCGATCTAGCAGTGGTATGATCTGCAACAATTCGGCCACTTCGCCAATCTTGCGGTCGCGTTCTGCTTTGGGAATGCCATGCATTTCCATACCAAAAGATATGTTCCCGCGCACGGTCATGTTCGGGTAGAGCGCGTAGGATTGGAAAACCATCGCGATATTGCGCTTGGACGGATGCACCCCGTTCATCACCTGATCCTTGATCCGGATCTCCCCACTCGTGATCTCTTCGAGTCCCGCAATCATATTCAAAAGTGTGGACTTGCCGCAGCCAGACGGCCCAACAAGGACAAGGAACTCTCCTTCTTCAACAGAGATGTCTACTTTGTGAAGAACCTCAACGGCGCCATAGGATTTGGTTGCGTTGTCGATATCGAGAAAGCCCATGGTCTATCCTTTGACTGAGCCAGCCATCAAACCGCGCACAAAGTACCGGCCTGCGACGATGTAAACGAGAAGGGTCGGAAGTGCGGCCAGGATCGCACCGGCAAAATGCACGTTGTATTCTTTGACCCCGGTGGAGCTTTGCACAAGGTTGTTGAGGGCAACAGTCATTGGCGCGCCACCGCCCGAGGCGAACGAGGCTCCAAAGAGGAAATCGTTCCAGATATTGGTGAATTGCCAGATGATGCAGACCACCGAAATCGGCCCTGATGACGGCAATAGGATCCGCCAGAATATGCGGAAAAACCCGGCTCCATCGATCTGTGCGGCTCGCACCAATTCCGTAGGGAAGACTGCGTAGTAGTTGCGGAAGTAGAGTGTTGAGAACCCGATACCGTAGACAAGGTGGACAAGGACCAGTCCCGCAGTGGTGCCTGCAAGGCCCAAGGTTCCCAGAACAGCTGCCATCGGGATCAAAACGATTTGGAACGGAATGAAACAAGCGAAGAGCATCAAACCGAACAGGATCGTATCCCCTCGAAACCGCCACTTGGTCAACACGTAGCCATTCAAGGCACCCAGCACAGTCGATATCGCGACGGCAGGCACCACCATTGATATCGAGTTCCAGAAATACGGGCGCAGACCCGTCGGCTCGACCCCGATTTGGGCGGTGGACCATGCTTTCAGCCATGGTTCAACCGTCCAGACCTCTGGCAGTGCCATCATCCCACCGCCTGTTATCTCGGACAGAGGTTTGAAGGAGTTCACCCCCATCACATAGAGAGGAAGCAGATAGAAGAGGCCAAAGAGCAGAAGTACAAGGTAAATGAAAACCCTTGCCACCCGTCCCTGCCGCATGCCGCTGTCTTGAGAGGCGACGCTCATTGTTTGCGCTCCTTCAATTCGGAATACAGGTACGGGATCATGATGGCTGCGATTGTCATCAGCATAATCACAGCGGAGGCGGCTCCAATTCCCATCTGATTTCGACTAAATGTGTAGGAATACATGAAGGTCGCGGGTAATTCGGTCGCGCGGCCAGGCCCGCCCCCGGTCATCGCAATGACAAGATCAAAGGTTTTTATGGCCAGATGCGCGAGAATCACAAAGGCCGACAAGAAGGCCGGGCGCAGCTGCGGGATGATAATCCGGCGATAAAGATTCCAGTTCGACGCGCCGTCCATTTGAGCGGCTTTTAGAATCTCAGTATCGATACCGCGCAAGCCAGCGAGAAACATCGCCATCGTGAAGCCTGAGGATTGCCAGACTGCCGCCAGGACAACAGTATAAAGCGCAAAATCGCGATTCTTGATCCAGTCAAATGAAAAACTGACCCAGCCCCAGCTTTGCATGATGTTCTCAAACCCGATGCCAGGGTCCAGCATCCACTTCCATGCGGTGCCCGTGACAATGAAACTCAACGCCATGGGATAAAGAAAGATTGGTCGGATGAGGCCTTCGCCGCGGATTTTTTGATCGAGCAGAATGGCAAGCAGCAAACCGATCAGCGTGCAAATAATGATGTAAAGCCCCGCAAAGACAGCCATGTTCCAAACAGCGATGTCCCAGTGGGATAGTTTGAAGAGCTTCTCGTAGTTAGTAAAACCGATCAGCTCGTAGGTCGTCTGCCCGTTTTTGTCGACAAAAGGCAGGATGCGACTATCGGTAAAAGAGACGTAGACGGTAAATAGTATGAAGCCGTACACGAAGACAAAAATCATCCCCAGTGAGGGCGACAAGACCAGCTTCGGGAGCCAGTTTTGCAGGCGCGTCCGCATATCGATTTCGGCGCGTGTTGCCATGTCCGGCCCTCCCTTTAAAGCGGGGCGGCACAGGGCCGCCCCAACCTGACTTACTGAGCGATCTCGACCGCGCTAACCAGCTCTTCGACTGCCGTTGCGCTGTCGTACTCGCCGTTGAAATGCGCAGTGATGACGTCATACATTGCGTTCTTCACCGCCGCCGGATTGGCATGGCCATGCGCCATAGAACCGAACAGATTGCCCGAAGACGCTGCTGCAGCCAGATCTTTCATCCCCTGCTTGCCGCAGTCATCAAAATCTGCGTCGCTGACATCAGTTCGCGCAGGCACAGAACCTTTGACGACATTAAAGGCCGACTGGAAGGACGGTGACAGGATCGAAGAGGCCAGCGCAGCCTGCTGATCCGACACGGTGCCACCCTGGTCAAACATCGCGAACTGGTCCGCATTGAACGTGACTTGTTCCACTGTGCCTGGGAAGCGGAAACAGAGGAAATCCTGGCCTGGCACTTTACCAGCGTTGAGGAATTCACCTTTTGCCCAGTCACCCATCATTTGGAAGCCTGCTTCGCCATTGATGACCATCGCAGTTGCGAGATTCCAGTCGCGACCAGAGAAGTTGTCATCCACGTTGGCGCGGATGAAAGCCATGCGATCGAACGCTTCTTTCATGGTGTCCGAACCAAGTGCCTCTGCGTCAAGATCGATGAACGCGGACTTGTAAAAATCCGGTCCGCCTGCGGACATGGCGACCGCGTCAAACACTGTAGCTTCCTGCCACGCTTGACCACCATGGGCGATCGGCGTCACGCCAGCAGCGCTGAGCGTTTCAACGGCTGCGGTAAACTCTTCCCACGTGGTGGGTACTGCAATGCCATTTGCATCCAGCACGGATTTGTTGGCCCAAACCCAGTTGGTTGAATGCACGTTCACAGGGGCCGATACCCACTTGCCGTCGACCTTGGCAAATTCCTGCAGCGCCGCTGGCACAACTGCGTCCCAGCCTTCTTGAGCAGCCACAGCGTTAAGGTTGGCGAGCGCGCCTTGGTTTCCCCAGTCGAGGATATCGAAGCCGAGCATCTGAACAGCCGTAGGCGCATCGCCCGCCGTGACGCGAGCACGCAGCACAGTCATCGCTTGCTCACCACCGCCCCCTGCGACGGGCATATCCATCCAGCCAATACCCTGGCCTTCGAGGTCTTGCTTAAGCACGTTTAAGGCAGCCGCTTCACCACCCGAAGTCCACCAGTGGAGAACTTCAACGTCCTCCGCGAAAGCTGGCGCTGCGCACAGTGCGAGTCCTGCGACGGACGCCTTCAAAGTCTTCATCATCATTTTCGGTCCTCCCTATTGACCCAGCAAGTAACTGATGGGTTACTAATTTATAACGTTACAAATATGGTAGATGTCAATGGGGTCTTTGTTGCCTTAAGAGACAGCCAAGTGACTAATATTAAGACGTCAGCCTAATCTGACGCTCGCAAGGTAAGTTAAATGCGCCGAATCACAGCGGCGATGGAATGCTGAAATGTTGAAGACCGGTTCGAAACCTACGCAAAAAGATGTAGCCGAAAAAACTGGCTATGCCGTGACTACGGTCAGCCGAGCATTGGCTGATGATCCGCAAATAGCCGAGAGAACTCGATCCAAAATTGCAGAAGCCGCCGCCGCGATTGGGTATGTCCCGGACCGTGCCGCGCAGCGCTTGCGGACAGGGCGAACCAATGTCATCGCCTTGGTCCTCGATCCACATGGCGAACTTCTTGATTTTTCCGGGTCAATGATTTCGGGATTTGCAGATGTAGTGCGCGCCACCCGCTACCACCTGAACCTAACCCAATATCAGCTTGGCGAAGACCCATTGGCCCCTATCCAGAATATCGTGCGCAACAGGCTGGCCGACGGCATCGCCTTTGCCAGAACCGAGCCGCAAGACGCCCGCGTACGTTATTTGCTCGAAGCCGATTTTCCATTCGTAACCCATGGGCGTACCGACGTTGGCGGACATGCCTGGTATGATTACGACAATGCGGCATTCGCGCAAAAAGCTGTTGAGCAGTTACACGCGTTGGGACGACAGCGCATTTTGATCGTCCCTCCGTCGCCCAATTATACCTTTGCCCGGCATATGCGGGATGGGTTTCAGTCGACGATAGATCAACTCGGCGCAACCGGCATCTTGCCTACCGATTTCGATTTGAACTCCCCGGCAACGATGGTCCACCAAAGGCTACTGTCGCTTTTGTCCTGCCCTAAGCGACCGGATGGATTCATTATGGCAGGCGAGATTGCCGCCATGGCTGGTCTTGCTGCAATTGAGGATGCAGGGCTCAAGCTAGGGGTAGACATTGATATGGTCGCCAAGCAAACCAGTCGAGTGTTTGATCTTCATCGTCCTCGGATCGAAACAATTTTCGAAGACATCAAAGAAGCGGGTCAAACTATGGCCAAAGCGCTTCTTTGCGAGATCAATCGCGCACCGTCTTCCGTTCGCCAAGTTCTTCAATCGCCTCGATAACGCGCATTAACAAACGCTCCGAAAGCGCTTAGCGATTGTGTCCAGAACTTCGTCTGGGTTCCGCTGCCACCAATTGCGTCCTGAGAATATCTCCACCTCGCAGGCACCATCAAAGCCCGCCGCCTCAACAGCTGTTCGGATTGCTTTGAGATCAGCGACACCGTCGCCCATCATTCCCCGATCCAGCAGCATGTCGCCGGTATTCTCCAGCCAATCACAAAGGTGATAACCAAGAATACGTCCTTCCGCCTCGACCAAGCTGGCCGCAAGATCACCGTCCCACCAGACATGGTAAACATCCACGGCGATGCCGACATTCTCAGCATCAATCGCGTTGCAGACATTCAAGGCATCTCGGACAGTGAAGATGCAACTGCGGTTGCCCCCGAACATCGGGTTCAACGGCTCAAGCGCCAGGTTCACGTCGGCCTGCGCGGCATAGTCGGCCAGTGTGGCAACCCGCTCAGCCAAGATTTTCTGGCTTTCCAAGACGCCCTTCGTCTCCGGCTCTGTCCCGCCAGTGACAATGGTCAGGACCTGGGTTCCAAGAGCGGCCGCCATGTCAACGCTGGCGCGAGCCTCGTCAAGTGTATCCGGAGCGTCTGAGCCGGTAATATAGGGCGTTCGGCAAAGCCCAACGACCTCCATCCCCGCCGCTCGAACGCGATTTCCAATCTCTTGGGCACGCCCCCCCAGTTCACGGCGCCAAAAAACAATCCCACCATATCCCCGCGCGGCGCAGGCATCGATCACCCGTTCCGGGGACCAGCCAGCACCGTGGCCATCCAGATTGTGACCCAATGTTGCTGTGTTCAGAGCCAGTGCAGAAAGATCGTTAGAAAAGTCACGCAACGCCGTAGACCCCAAGAAAGGTCTTCATACGGGACGCGGCAAGGTCCGGGTCTGCCAGAAGGCCGTTTTGATCGGCCAATTTGAACACCTCAGTGAAGTATGGGAGAGGACGCATGGATTGCGCGCCGCCAAGCATCACGAAGTGGTCTTGATGGCCGTTGAGCCACGCGAGGAACACCACCCCGGTTTTGTAGTATTGCGTGGGCGCCCGGAAGATCAGCCGCGCCAATGGCACGGTTGGATCCAGCGTCGCGTGAAACCCGGTAAGATCGCCTTCTCCAAGCTGGCCAATGGCTTTACCAACAGAGACCGCCAGTGGATCAAAAATTCCCAATAGCGCGTGGCTATACCCTTGTTCATCACCGGCAATTAGTTCCGGGTAATTGAAGTCATCACCGGTGTACATTTTCACGCCTTCGGGTAGACGGCGGCGCATCATGATCTCTTTGTCTTTATTGAGAAGCGAGATCTTGATGCCGTCCACCTTGGAAACGTTCTCTTCGATCACTGCCAACGCTGTTTCAAGCGTGTCTTCGAATTTGGACGCGCCCCAGTAGCCCGCTAAAGCCGGGTCAAACATATCTCCAAGCCAATGCAAGATGACCGGGGCATCGCAAGCAGCGAGAACGTCGCGATAAACCGAAAGGTAATCCTCGGGGCTACGGGCCACACGAGCCAAAGCCCTACTGGCCATCAAGATCAGACGGCCCCCGACTTGTTGGATAGCCTCCACTTGTTCAAGGTAGGCGTGTTTGACGTCATCAAGGTTCTTGGCGTGACTGGGGAGCAGATGATCTGTGCCGCAACCGTTAAAGACGAGAGCG
>JABSSA010000039.1 GCA_013214665.1 Paracoccaceae bacterium | reverse complement strand
TTCCGCGTAATCCATCACATCGGTCAGCACTTGATAAGAACTGGCCGCCACTTCGCTGAGATGTTCCAGCAATTGCAGTTTGCCGTCGCCCATATCCACGAAGTCATCCGCGATCAGATCCACCAAAGCCTGCATCTGCCCAATGGGAGAGCGCAGATCATGAGCCGCAAAGGCGATAAAGGTTTCAAGCTCTTTGACCTTGTCAAACACCTCTTCCCCGACCGCAGCTGTGGCGATTTGCCTGTCTTTATTCATAGTCCTGCCCAAGTCTGAACCCCCGAAGACAGGAGGTAGGCCGCAGGTGTAAACAAGGGTTTAAGCGCACAATTGAGTTCATTCGGCTTTTCGGGAAAATCACGTCAAATTCCCGATGCACGCGGAGCCGGGGAACGGGGCCTTGTGGCACCATGCCCACAGGCCTATAAGGCCGCCATGACACAGATCCACGCTGTCATTATTCGAATTATATCCCCGGCGCTCTGAACCAGAGAGACGCCGGGCCAAGGTGTATGCGACAGGCGCACCGACCGATCCAAACCATTCCCAGCCATTCCTGCCAAGGACGCAAGCCATGTGCGCCGACACACCCGATTACAAAGATACGCTGAACCTGCCCAAAACCGATTTCCCCATGCGCGCGGGCCTGCCCAAGCGCGAACCTGCCTGGCTGGAACGCTGGGCGCGCATCGGCGTTTATGACCGCCTGCGCGAAACCACCTCGCGCGAGGTCTTTTGCCTGCACGACGGACCGCCTTATGCCAACGGCAACCTGCATATCGGCCACGCGCTGAACAAGACGATCAAGGATATCATCGTGCGCTCGCACCAGATGATGGGCCACGACAGCCGCTATATCCCCGGCTGGGATTGTCACGGTCTGCCCATCGAATGGAAGATCGAGGAAGAATATCGCAAGAAGGGCAAAAACAAAGACGACGTGCCGATCAACGATTTCCGCGCCGAATGCCGCCGCTTTGCCGATCACTGGGTCGGCATCCAGCGCGAAGAATTCAAGCGTTTGGGCGTGACCGGATCGTGGGATAAGCCGTACCTCACAATGGATTTCCACGCAGAGCGCGTGATCGCCGAAGAATTCATGAAGTTCCTGATGAACGGCACGCTCTACCAAGGCTCCAAACCGGTGATGTGGTCACCGATGGAACAGACGGCATTGGCCGAGGCCGAGGTGGAATACCACGACAAAGACAGCTTCACCATCTGGGTGAAGTTCCAGGCCCACGGCGAAACCGACCTCGCCGGCGCTTATGTGGTGATCTGGACAACAACCCCTTGGACCATGCCCTCCAACAAAGCGGTGGTTTATGGACAGGACGTTTCCTACGGCCTCTACGAGATCACCGGCGCGCCCCAAGAATGCTGGGCCAAGGTAGGCGAACAGTACATCCTGGCTGACAAAATGGCCGCCGACGTGCTGGGCCGCGCCCGTCTCGAAGACGACATGTGGACCCGTGTGCGCGATGTCGATACCGCCGAATTCGAAGGCGTCTCTCTCGCCCACCCGCTGCATGGCCAAGACGGGTCCAACGGCGAATGGGATGACCTGCGCGATTTCCGCGCCGCTGATTTCGTCAGCGACGAAGAAGGCACCGGCTTTGTCCACTGCGCGCCGTCCCACGGGATGGAGGAATACGAGCTCTACCGCGATCTCGGGATGCTGCAACAGGTCATCACCTACAACGTGATGGACGATGGCCGCTTCCGCGATGATCTGCCCTTCTTTGGCGGCAATTACATCCTCAGCCGCAAAGGCGGTGAAGGCACCGCCAACAAGGTGGTGATCGACAAGCTGGCCGAAGTGGGCGGGCTGCTCGCACGCGGCAAGATCAAGCACTCCTACCCGCATTCCTGGCGCTCCAAAGCGCCGGTGATCTATCGCAACACGCCGCAATGGTTTGCCGCGATCGACAAAGAGATGCAGATCGGTGATGACACTTTCACCATCCGTGCCCGCGCGCTGAGCGAGATCGACAAGGTGAACTGGACCCCGCAATCGGGCCGCAACCGTCTGCATTCCATGATGGAAGCCCGCCCCGACTGGGTGCTCTCACGCCAGCGCGCCTGGGGTGTGCCGCTCACCTGCTTTACCAGGAAAGGTGTGCTGCCCACGGATCCGGATTTCCTGCTGCGCAACGCCGACGTCAACGCGCGCATCGTTGAGGCGTTTGAGGCCGAAGGCGCGGATGCCTGGTATGCCGACGGGGCGAAAGAGCGTTTCCTGGGCGGCATCGTGAACGCGGACGACTATGATCAGGTGATGGACATTCTGGATGTCTGGTTTGATTCCGGCTCCACCCATGCCTTCACCCTGCGCGACCGCGAAGATGGCACCGATGACGCCATCGCCGATGTCTATATGGAAGGCACCGACCAGCACCGCGGCTGGTTCCATTCCTCGCTGCTGCAATCGGTCGGCACCAATGGCCGCGCGCCTTATCGCAACGTGGTGACCCACGGCTTTACGCTGGATGAAAAGGGCATGAAGATGTCCAAATCCCTGGGCAACATCATCGCGCCCCAAGAGATCATCAACCAATACGGCGCAGACATCCTGCGCCTCTGGGTGGCCCAAACCGATTACACCGCAGACCAGCGGATCGGGGCCGAGATCCTGAAAGGCACCGCAGACAGCTATCGCCGTTTGCGCAACACCATGCGCTTCATGCTGGGCTCGCTGAACGATTTCACCGAAAGCGACCGGGTCGACGCCGCCGATATGCCGGAGCTGGAACGCTGGGTGCTGCACCGCCTGGCCGAATTGGATGAGGTCGTGCGCACAGGCTACCGCGCCTTTGATTTCCAGGGCGTGTTCTCGTCGATCTTCAACTTCGCAACGGTGGATCTGTCGGCCTTCTACTTCGATATCCGCAAAGACGCGCTTTATTGCGATGGCGACACACCACGCCGCCGCGCCGCGCGCACCGTGCTCGATATCCTGTTCCAGCGCCTGACAACCTGGCTCGCGCCGATCCTCGTCTTCACCATGGAAGAGGTCTGGCTCGAACGGAACCCGGGCGAAGACAGCTCCGTCCACCTCGTCGATTTCCCGGACACGCCCGCCACATGGCGCGATGAGGCGCTGGCGGCCAAATGGGCCACCATCCGCCAGGTGCGTCGCGTCGTGACGGGGGCTCTGGAGGTGGAGCGCACCAACAAGGTGATCGGGGCCTCGCTCGAAGCCGCCCCTGTGGTGCATGTGAGCGCCGATACGGCAGAGGTGCTGGGCACGGTCGCCTTCGCCGATATCTGCATCACCTCCGACATCTCAGTCTCAGCTGAGGCCGCACCAGACGGCGCATTCGCGATGGCTGATATTTCGGATATCGCGGTGAGCTTTGCCAAAGCCGAAGGTCAAAAATGCCAGCGCTGCTGGAAAGTACTGCCCGATGTCGGAAAATACCGCTTCGCCAACGTCTGCGGCCGCTGCGCCGAAGCTCTGGAATAAACACGCGCGCGCCCCGGACAAACCGGGGCCGCCCCGTTCCAAAGCCAAACAACTCAAGCCCCAGCAGCCGCCGCCCTTCAGGCCGACGGCACACTTTCTTTTGGATCCAAATACTCGCGGGGGTCTGGGGGCAGCCGCCCCCAGCCGCGGTCACAAAGTGCCAAAGTCAGGTCAGCACACCCACCTCACGCAACGCGGGCACATAGGTCCGGCTGACCGGCACCTCTTCGCCCGAGGTCATGGTCAACACCGCCCGATCCCCGGTCCGCCGTGCTGAGGCGACCTCGTCCAGGCTCACCCAATGGGAGCGATGCACTTGCATACCACGCGTACCCTTGGTTTCGTTCATTGCATCGCTGAGGCGCATCAACACCATTGCCTCTCCGGCACTGGTGTGAACCCGAACGTAATGGTCTTCGACGGATAACGCGATCAAGCGCCCCCGGCTTTCGATCGGCACCCGCTTCAGAATGGCAGGTGGCGCAACCTCAACAGGTGCGCGCCCTGCAAAATTCCAAAAGAAAAACGACAGCATCAGCGATACCACGAACGCAGTCACACAAACCGACGCAGCAAACCAGTAAAGCTCGGGCCCTGGCGATACGTTCATGAAAACCACAGCATTGACAGACAAGACGACCGTGGTGACGGCCACTCCAGTGGCCAGCATCGAGGCCAGAACCTCTTTCCAATAGGCCCCTTTCTCGGGCATGATCCAGCTACAAAACGCATGTGACGACGCTCCGGTCAAATACGTCGCGACCACCATGGCCCCCCAATACAGCGCCCGTTGTGCCACCCCAATGGCGTCTCCCGTTCCAAACGGACCCATCAACGTGAGAATCACCGCGAGCCCGAACATGGTGATCCATGTGATCGGTTCAGCGAAATGAGATCGCACTTGGCGCATCGTAAATTGCGGGGGCCTGGTTTTCACGAGGTCTCTTCGCCTTTTGCGTATCTGCTCTGGGGTGTGCGCAGTGCACTGGTCATATCTAGGATGCTTTCTGGCTCTTGCCAATCATCAGAGGTGCGCTGTGACCCTGTTCCTTCTGCCCGAGGCTTCTCTGGCTATTAACATCCACGTGATATGCGCCATCCCGGCCCTGCTTCTTGGCCCCATCGCGCTCTTTCGCAAACGCCGCGACCGGCTGCATAAAACAGTGGGCTATGTCTGGATCACAGCGATGGTTGGCCTCTCTGTCTCGGGTCTGTTCATTGAAAGCTTCATGTCGTTTCTGGGGTTCTTCGGGCCGATCCACCTGCTCAGCATCGTGACGCTCGCAGGGCTGGCCGCCGCGATTTGGCAAATCCGCACCGGTGACGTTGCCGGCCACAGGCGCAGAATGTGCGAAGTTTGGTTCGGAGCAATGGGGCTTGCCGGCACGTTCACGCTGGTGCCGGGCCGGATCATGAGCACGCGGCTTTTGGGCGAAGACAACCCGCTGGGCTGGGCCTTAATCGCCGCGGCGTTGCTCGGTCTGGCCTATCTCGCCCACTACGCCATTCCAACCGCGCCCCGCCGGGCCTAAGCGCAACTTTCGGATTGATGCCGCCAGGCATTATGCGCAGTCTGGGCCTCATGCTCACCCGCACACTCCCCACCCCGTTTGGCACCTTACGCCTCACCGAAGACAACAACGCCATCACCCGCGTCACCTGGGGCACGGCCCCCGCTGAAGACGCCAGCGCGTTGCTGGATCAAGCCGCTGAAGAGCTGGCCGCCTATGCAGACGGACGTTTACACACCTTCTCTGTCCCCCTGCATGTCAACGGCTCCCAATTCCAGCGCGACGTCTGTGACGCAATGCGCGCCATCCCCTTCGGCGACACCTGCACCTACGGCGACATCGCCAAAGCGCTCAACGCGCCTGCGCAAGCCGTTGGGCAAGCCTGCGGCGCCAACCCCATTCCCGTGATCATCCCCTGCCACCGCGTGATGGGGTCCGGCGGCAGGCTCACCGGGTTTTCAGGTCAGGGTGGTGTGGAGACCAAAGTCGCCCTTCTCAAGCACGAAGGCGCGGGCAGCTTTCTGCTATAGACGATCAGGGCTTCGCCCTCTGCGCCTGCGGCGCATTCACCCAGAGTATTTGAGATCCAAAAGAAGCACCACCTCCTACTTCTTTTGGATAAAAATACTCAAAACTGCGGGCGCGCAGCCAAGGCGCGCCTTGTCTAGTTTAAGGTGCTGGCGAGTCTCACAGGCGGCGCAAGCGCAAGGCGTTGGTGACCACGAAAACCGAAGAGAGCGCCATGGCGGCAGCGGCGAGGACTGGTGACAAAAGCCAGCCGCCTAAAGGATAGGCGGCACCGGCTGCCACGGGGATCAACAGCACGTTGTAGCCGAAGGCCCAACCGAGGTTTTGGCGGATGTTGCGCAGCGTAGCCCGCGCCACGGTTATTGAGCGCGGGACGGTGGTCATGTCGCCGGTGGCCAAAACGACATGCGCCGCTTCGATTGCCACATCGGTTCCTGATCCCACGGCCAGCCCCACATCCGCAGCGGCCAGTGCGGGGGCATCGTTGATCCCGTCGCCGACAAAGGCCACGCGGTACCCTTCGGCTTTGAGCTGATCCAGCGTGGCGACTTTGCCCGTTGGCGAGAGCCCCGCCATCACACGATCGATGCCGAGGCTTTTGCCAACCGCATCAGCCGTGGCCCTGGCGTCGCCGCTGAGCATCACAACCTCGACGCCTTGCGCTTTCAACGCTGCAACCGCGCTGTGGCTTTCTGGTTTGACACGGTCGGCCACCGCGAACATGGCAGCCAGCACGCCGTCAAACGCGGCGTAGATCACCGTTTGTCCGTCACCTGCAGCGCGGGATGCCCGATCGGCAAAGGGTGTCGCCGTCACGTCATGGTCTTGTAGGAACGCCGCCGAGCCCACCAGAACTTGCCGGCCTTCGACATTGCCCACGGCCCCTTTGCCGGTTACCGTTTCGAAATTCTGCACCGGTGGCAGGGTGCCATCGAAAGCTGCGCAGATCGCCGAAGCGAGCGGGTGTTCGGAGCGGGCTTCCACCGCTGCGACGGCGCGCAGCACATCCGCCTCTTCAAAACCGTCGGCCACAGCACTGCTTTGCAGCACCGGAGCGCCTTCGGTCAGTGTGCCGGTTTTGTCAAAGGCGACCACGTCGATCTCTGCGAGGTTTTGCAGGGCTGCAGCCTGTCGGAACAGCATCCCCTGTTCTGCAGCGCGGCCCGTGGCCACCATGATAGAGGTGGGCGTGGCCAACCCCATCGCACACGGACAGGCGATAATCAGAACGCTGACCGCCGCCACCAGCGCGATCTCGGGCGCGCCCAGGATGAGCCAAGTCACCAGCGTCGTCGCCGCGATGGCGAGCACGGCAGGCACAAACCACAGCGTGACCCGGTCCACCAAAGCCTGCACCGGCAATTTAGAGGCCTGTGCCTCTTTGACCATACGCATGATCTGGCCCAGCGTCGTGTGCGCGCCGACACGGGTTGCACGGACATCCAGCGCACCGGTGCCGTTGATCGTGCCTGCGGCCACCACGTCGCCCGGCGCTTTTGCAACCGGCAGAGGTTCGCCCGTGATCATGCTTTCGTTCACCAGGCTTTCGCCGTGGGTCACAATCCCGTCGACGGGCAACGCACCGCCCGGCTTGATGCGCACCAGATCGTCCACGGTCAGCGCGCTCACCCGTACATCTTCTTCGGCACCTGTGTCTGTCAGGCGTGTTGCAGTGTCAGGCCGCAGCTCTGCCAGCGCGCGGATGGCGGCACCTGTGCGCCCCTTGGCGCGGGCTTCGAACGTGCGGCCCAAGAGGATCAGCGCCACAATCACCGCTGCGGCCTCGAAATAAACGCCCCGTGCCGCGACAGGCAACGCGGCAGGTGCCAGAAGGGCGACCATCGAAAATCCATACGCTGCACCGGTGCCCAGCGCGACAAGGCTGTTCATATCCGGAGCGCCGCGCAGCAACGCTGGCACGCCGCGCGCGAAAAAGGCACGGCCTGGCCCCATCAGGATCAGCGTGGTCAACGCCGCCTGTATCGCCCAGCCACCGGTTTGCCCGAAGGTGGACATAACCATATGGTGCCAGGCCGGGATCATATGCCCGCCCATTTCCAGGATCACCACCGGCAACGCCAGAAGCCCCGCAAGCCAGGTGTGGCGCGCCAGACGCGCGGCCTCAGCGGTATGTAGATCCTGCGCGTCGGTCGCGTCATCGGCCCGCAGCACCTCGGCTGCATACCCCGCCAGCGCCAGCGCGCGGCACAAGGCATCTTCTGACGTGCCGCCCTGGGCCATCTCGACGGTTGCCGTGCTCTGCGCGAGGTTGGCCGTCGCCGTTTCAACACCCGATACAGCCCGCAACGCGGCCTCCACTCGACCCACGCAAGACGCACAGGACATGTCTTGCACCTGCAGCTCAACTGTCTGGGTTTGCGCCGGGTATCCCGCGCGTTGCAAAGCGGTGAGGACCGCAGGCAAGCCAGCCGTGTCCATCTCAAGCGTCGCAGCACCCGTCGCATAATTGACCGACGCTTCGCGGACGCCCGGCACCTTTTGCACGGCGTCACTTGCCCGCACCGCGCAAGATGCGCAGGTCAGACCCGACAACGACAATGTGATGGTTTCAGACATGGATATCCGGTGACTCCTTTGGTCAGATAAGGCGTCTCGCCGCAGGAACGTCAAGCCACGCGACAATTTTTCTGTGCGCCGTGCGTGCCTGCCCCTGTACCCGCCTCTTAACCCTGCTAGATCAAACCCCATGTCTGAACACCCCCTTCTTTCCGTCACTGACCTGCACAAAAGCTATGCGACCGCCGAAGGGCCGTTGCCGGTTTTGCGCGGTGTGTCGTTGCAGATCGCCGCCGGAGAAAGCGTGGCGCTGACGGGGGAAAGCGGATCGGGCAAAAGCACGCTTTTGCATTGTGTCGGATGCCTGGATCAGGCCGATGCAGGTGAGATCCGGCTTGAGGGTCGCGCCATCACAGGGCTGAGCGAGGCCGCGCGCGCCGCGTTGCGGCGGCGGGATGTGTCGGTGGTGTTTCAACAGCTCAACCTGATCCCGTCGCTGACCGTGGCACAAAACCTGTCTTTTCAGGCGCGACTGGCGCAACGCCATGACCTGGCCTGGATCACCGAAATCGCCGCGCGCCTTGGTATCAGCGATCTTTTGGCGCGGTTTCCGGAAGAGCTGTCTGGTGGACAGCAGCAGCGGGTCGCCATTGGGCGTGCCCTGGCGCACAAACCACAGCTTGTTTTGGCAGATGAACCCACCGGTAATCTGGATGAAGACACGGCACAGCATGTCTTGGCGTTGCTTCTTGACCTGGTGTCCACCACCGGCGCGGGTCTGTTGCTGGTGACACATTCGCCCGCCATTGCCGATCAGTTGGACCGCCGTATTCATCTGCGCAAAGGGCAGCTGGCATGAGACGCGCCACGCTTCTTGCGCTTGTCTCGCATTGGCGCCGGCATCCGGTGCAGGCGGTCACACTTGCGCTAGGCTTGGCGCTGGCCACGGCGTTGTGGTCCGGCGTGCAGGCGATCAATACCGAGGCGCGCAAAAGCTATGCGGCGGCTGCAAACACGCTTGGTCAAACCAGCTATGACCGGCTGACCGGACCAGAGGTACGGGTGTCCGATTTCACCGCCCTGCGCCGTGCCGGGTGGAATGTGTCGCCGGTGATCGAAGGGCGGATTGGCCCCGATCTGCTTGTGATCGGCATCGATCCCCTGTCCAGCCCGCCCCGGCCTGGCCTGTCTTCCTTTGCCGATGGCACATTTGATCTGGCAACCTTCCTGACCGCGCCCGGTCTTTTGCTGATCGCGCCGGAAACGGATGTCTCGGGCCTGTCGGGCCTGCCGCCCGTTCAGCTCGCCGCGGATTTGCCCATGGGCACCGCTTTGACCGATATCCGCACGGCGCAACACCTGTTGGATCAAGACGCGCTATCTTATCTGATCTTGCACCCGGATCAGGCAAATGGCCTGCCGCCGTTGCAAGATCTGACCTCACTCTCACGCGTGACGCCGGAGGATGGCACAGATATCGCCCAGCTGACCGACAGCTTTCATCTGAACCTGACGGCCTTTGGCTTGCTGTCCTTTGCGGTGGGCCTGTTCATCGTGCAATCCGCCATCGGGCTTGCGTTTGAACAACGCCGTCCCACCTTTCGCACGCTGCGTGCGATGGGGGTACCGCTGGGCCTTTTGGTGCGTCTGCTGGCGGCAGAGCTTGCGCTTTTCGCGCTGATCGCCGGAGCTTTGGGGTTGGTTCTGGGGTATGCCATCGCCGCCGCCCTTTTGCCGGGTGTCGCAGGCACATTGCGCGGGCTTTACGGGGCGGACGTTGCGGGCAGTTTGACCTTTGATCCGGTATGGGCGCTCTCGGCGCTGGCAATCACCTTCGCGGGCACAGCCCTTGCCGGGGCACAGGCGCTTTGGACCGTTGCGCGCCTGCCGCTGTTGGCCTCGGCGCGCCCCCGCGCATGGGCCCGCGCCAGCGCCGTGCAGATCCGCATTCAACTGGGCGCGGCGTGCGCGTTGCTGGCGGTTGCGACCGTCGCCGCCGTCTAT
>JABSSA010000389.1 GCA_013214665.1 Paracoccaceae bacterium | reverse complement strand
TGCGCAATGGGTGCATTGGGGTACGACATCCTGCATTTCGACAAGCAGGGATATCCCGCCTAAATCAGAGTATATCTATAAGATATTTGAAGTATCACAATGGCATTCCCGATATTTCCAGTCAGAATATGCTTGAATGTCTTAAACGTGATCCCAATTTTCGGCCAAATCGCCCCGCTTACCCAAGGTTTGGCCTGCAACCGCGTGCAAAGGCGAATCGCACACTGGCCCTCGCCAGCCCGTCGTCAGAAAACCTTGTAGGTCATTGTGGTCAGCGACCGTTCGATCCCGTCGATATCCAACAGCCGATCGTTGATATATTTGCCCACATCTTCACCGCCGGGGATATAGACCTTCATCAAAAGATCAAAATCACCGCTCGTCGAATAAAGCTCTGAATGCAGCTCGCGCAGGGCAATCTCTTCGGCAACGCGGTATGTGGTGCCGGGTTTGCAGCGGATTTGAATAAAGACACATGTGCTCATGAGCGGGCTCCTGCTTTGCGCATTGTGACTGGCACGAAACAGCCTCCGCGCGCAATCCCCGTCAGGCGCGCTGCCCTTGGCGTGGCGCGGTGCGCAGCCTATAGAGCGCTGGCACAGCCTCAAGGAGCGCAAGATGCGGACCGCAACGATCACCCGTACCACGTCTGAAACAGACATTTCGGTCGAGCTGAACCTCGACGGATCAGGCAGCTATGACAACCAGACCGGCGTTGGTTTTTTCGATCACATGCTGGACCAACTGGCCCGGCACGCGTTTATCGACATGACGGTTCGGGCGACGGGCGATCTGCATATCGATGACCACCACACGGTCGAAGACACCGGGATCGCTTTGGGGCAAGCACTGGCGCAAGCGCTGGGCGACAAGCGCGGGATCAAGCGCTATGGATCGTGCCTCTTGCCGATGGACGATGCTTTGGTGCGCTGCGCGCTGGATCTGTCTGCCCGGCCCTATCTGGTCTGGAACGTCGATCTGCCCACCGCCAAGATCGGCACCTTTGACACAGAGCTGGTGCGCGAGTTCTTTCAGGCGTTCAGCACCCATGGCGGCATCACGCTGCATGTCGATCAACTGCACGGGCTCAACAGCCACCACATTGCCGAAGCCGCCTTCAAATCCGTCGCGCGGGCGTTACGCGAAGCGCTAGAGGTCGATCCACGCAAAGCTGATGCGATCCCGTCGACCAAGGGGGCGCTCTGAGCGCGATGCTGACCGTTCTGATTGATTACGACAGCGGCAATCTCCACTCTGCCGCCAAAGCGTTTGAGCGCATGGCCCGCGAGACGGATGCAGGCGAAGTGCTGGTCTCTGACAAGGCCGAAGACGTCGCACGCGCCGACCGCATCGTGCTGCCGGGCGATGGCGCGTTTCCGGCCTGCATGCAAGCGCTGGCCGGGGCCGGCGGCGTGCTCGACGCGCTGCGCGAGGCGGTTGAAGTCAAAGCGCGCCCGTTTCTGGGCATATGTGTCGGGATGCAGTTGATGGCGCGCCTGGGCCACGAATATCGCGAAACCAAAGGCCTGGGCTGGATCGACGGCGAAGTGGTGGCCATCACGCCTGATAATCCCGCGCTCAAAGTGCCGCATATGGGCTGGAATGATCTGGTCATCGACAGCGCGCATCCGGTGTTCCAAGGGCTGACCAGCGGCACGCACGCCTATTTCGTCCACAGCTACCACATGAAAACGTTCAGCGCGGCCGAGCGTCTCGCCCATGTGGATTACGCGGGCGATGTCACGGCTGTTGTCGGGCGCGACACCATGCTGGGGATGCAATTCCACCCGGAAAAAAGTCACGCGGCAGGCTTACAGATGATCGGCAATTTCCTGAGCTGGACGCCTTGAGGTAAGGCCCCAAGGCCTTACTCTTCCACGTCGTCCATATCCGCCTGACCCGAAAGGCGACGGCGCACATGGCTCCAGTTCAGCCCCACGCCCAACACCACGCTCAGCGCCACAATGCCCAGCCAGGTGTTCACATCCGTATTGGTCAGCGACAGCATCCCCAGATCATAAAGCACCCAAAGCCCGGCAGCGACCACAGCCAGGATCAGGAACATCCCAAAGCCCCCGATCGACCGCAGAGTCGCGCGCAGATAGATGATATATCCGATGGTCAGCAAGAGACCCAAAAGCACCGCAATAGACAGGTTGATCGCGCCATACTCCATCACCCAACGCACGTAGTTGAACGGCGTCGGATTATAAGTCACCGCCAAAAGCGCAAAGGCGAAAAGCCAGCGCCAAATAAACCCCATGCGTGCCTGTCCTGCTCGGCTTTCTCTGGCGCATAATGCCCAAAGACCGCGCATATGTCGAGCATTTGGCGCGGCATACACCCCCAAAAGCACGACATGTTGCGCCAAACGGGCCTACCATGGCACAGAGACGCCATGCCCGCCGCACTTCGCCTGTCTTCCCTGCTGACCCCGCTCAAAGCCCTGATGCAGCTGACGGCTGAGAAAAATCTCAGCCTCGTCGCCGCCGGGGTGGCCTTCTACGCCATCCTCGCCGTGTTTCCCGCACTTGCGGCGACCATCGCGCTTTGGGGGCTGATCGGTGATCCGGCCCAAGTGCTGACCCAGGCGGAAGATTTCAAAGTGCTGATCCCGGCCGATATCTTCGCCCTCATCGAAACCCAGCTACTGGCCCTTGCGCAGGCCGACGGCCTTGCGCTGCGCTGGGCGTCGCTCGTGTCGTTTGGCTTTGCGCTCTACACGGCGCAGGCCGGCGTCTCGGCCTTGATCAAAGGGCTCAACACGATCTACGGTGCGCCCAACCGTGGTGCGCTGCGCCATACAGCCACGGCCTTTCTGCTTACATTAACGCTGATCGGTGTGGCGCTTGTGGCAATCGCTTGCGTGGTCGTAGCCCCGGCGGTGCTGGCCTTCATCCCGCTTGGCCCGCTCGCCGGGCTGGGGATCGAGATCGCGCGGTGGGCCATCGCGCTGACCGTTCTCCTCACCGGCTTTGGGCTGGTCTACCGCATCGGCCCCAATCACGCGGGCCCCAAACCCCCGCTCCTGTCGCCCGGCACCGGCTTTGCGGTGCTCTTCTGGATGGCGGCTTCCGTCGGCTTTTCGCTCTACCTGACGAATTTCAACACCTACAACCGTGTCTACGGCTCCATCGGCGCGGTGATGGCAATGCTCATGTGGCTCTACATCACAGCCTTGCTGGTGCTGCTCGGCGGCGCGCTGAACAGCCGCAAACCCAGCACGTAGCCCTTCTTTTGGATTCAAATACTCCGGGGTCCGGGGCAGAGCCCCGCTATCCCAGCGCCAGCAACCAAGCCCAAACAGAGAAAATAGACAGCCCCGTCGCAATCAAAACGGTCGTCGCGGCCACCCGGCGCGCGCGGCCATACATGTTGGCAAAGATATAGGCGTTGAACCCCGGCGCCATCGCCGCCGTTAACACGCCCGAGCGGAAGAGGTCCGGCGCGGTGCCCACCGCAGTGCCGAACACCCAAACGATTGCGGGATGCACCACAAGGGCGATGGCACAGACCATCAGCACGGTGGGGATCGACCCTTCTGGCCGGTACTGGATCAACACGCCGCCAAGCGCAAAAAGGGCCGCGGGCAGGGCGGCGCGCACGATCAGGTCCAGACCGTCCCACAAGAACCCAGGCAGCGGCAGGCCAGAGAGGTTGACAAACGCCCCCGCCAGGATGGCCAACACCAGCGCGTTGCGAAACATCGCCCGCGTGACCGAACGCACCATGTCGATCCCCGACGCGCCCTGTGCGCGCACCACTTCCATCGTGGCGATGCCGAGGCCGTAGCAAAAGGGCGCGTGCATGGCGACGATGGCATAATTGCCCGCCATCGCATCCGCACCATAGGCGCGCTCCATAATGGGCAGGCCCAAAAGAACGGAATTGGAAAAGAGACAACAAAACCCGATGGCAATGGCGTCTTCCATGTCGCGGCCAAAAAAGACACGCGCGCCGACAACGCCCAAGACAAAACAGATCGCCGCCCCGGCATAGAACGGTACCAGCAAGCGCCAATCAAAGGTCGACGACAGATCAAGCCGCGCCAGCGCCACAAACAACAGGCATGGCACCGCAAAGTTCTGGGCGAATTTCATCACCCCATCGACGCCTGACACCGGAAAGAGGCCGCGCCATACCGCCACGTAGCCAAAGCCGATCACCAGAAAGACCGGCAGGATGACGTCAAGTAGGGTTTGGATCACGGGCCGCTATGCCTCCGCGATCTCATGAGGGAAGATCAAAGCGCAGGCGCATCCCGTCAAAGGCGGGTTCGATATGATCGGGGGTCTCGTCGCGCAACGTCTGATAATCCAGGTCGATGTGCATATTGGTCAGCACCGCCTGTTTTGGGGCCACTTGCGCGATCCACTCCAGCGTTTGTGCGAGATGCGAATGGGTCGGATGCGGATCGCGGCGCAGCGCATCAACGATCCAGCAGTCGAGATCCTTGAGATGCGACCAGGCCTCATCGGGGATCTTGGCGACATCAGGCAGATAAGCCACATCGCCAATGCGGAACCCCAGCGCGTCGATAGAGCCGTGGTTGACCTCAAAAGGCGTAAAGGTAATCGGCCCGCCGGCGCCTTCTACGGTCACGTCGCCGTCAATGGTCTGAATATCGAGGATCGGGGGGTAGGGCGAGTTTGGCGGTTGCACAAACGCATAGCCAAAGCGCGACAACAGTGCGTTTTGCGTATCGCCATCGGCCCAGACGGGCAGGCGTTTGCGCATGTTAAAGACGATCATGCGCAGATCATCAATGCCGTGCACATGGTCCGCGTGGCTGTGGGTATAGATCACCCCATCCAGCCGCCCAACGCCTGCATCCAAAAGCTGCGTGCGCAGATCGGGGGATGTGTCGATCAAAACGCTAGTGGTGCCCTCGGCTCCCTCGCGTTCGACCAAGATGGAACAGCGCCGCCGGGTGTTTTTGGGATTGTCGGGGTCACACGCACCCCAATGGCCGCCAAGGCGCGGCACGCCCCCTGATGAGCCGCAGCCCAGGATAGTGATGACCAGCGTGCTCATGCGGCTTCGGCCTGCAAGGCGGCTTTGGCAAAGAGACGGTCAAAATTGCGCTGTGTGGCGGCGGCAAATTCGGCATAGTCGAGGCCAAACACCTCCGCCCCGACCTTGGCCGTATGCGCGGTATAGGCGGGTTCGTTGCGCTTGCCGCGATGGGGCGGCGGGGCGAGGTATGGGCTGTCGGTTTCGACCAAAATCCGGTCGAGCGGGGCGCTGGCAAAGATATCGCGCAGCTCTTGTGATTTGGGGAAGGCTGCGATGCCGGACATCGACAGATAAAACCCCAGGTCCAGCGCGGCGCGGCCTAGTTCTGCGCTGGAGGAAAAGCAATGCATCACGCAGGCATACGCGCCGTTTGCGTGCTCTTCCCGCAGGATACGTGCCATATCCTCATCCGCCGCGCGGGCGTGGATGATCAGCGGCAAGCCGGTGTCGCGTGCCGCGGCAATGTGAATGCGCAGGCTTTCTTGTTGGGCGGCGACGGTGTCTGCGGTGTAGTGATAATCCAGCCCGGTTTCGCCAATGCCCACAAACTTCGGGTGCTGCGCCAGCGCGATCAGCTCATCCACCGTGGCCATAGGCTCGTCCGCCACGCTCATCGGGTGGGTGCCTGCGGCGTAAAATACCTGATCATGGGCTTCGGCCAGCGCGCGCACCTGCGGCTCAAGCCGAAGCCGGGTGCAGATGGTGACCATGCGGGTCACGCCCGCTTGGGCGGCGCGTGCGATCACCTCATCAAGCTGCCCCTCGAAATCGGGGAAATCGAGGTGGCAATGGCTGTCGGTGATTTCTGGGGTAGGGCCGGTCATCAGGAATTAGGCTGCCGTTTCTTGAAGCTTAAACAGCGTATCTAGGACCAGCGCGGCAGGGTCAAGATTAACGGCGCGCCCGTGGCGCACCCGCGCCAAGGCGCTTTGCGCGGTTTCGGCCCAGGCCCGTGCGGCGCGGGGGTGCCCGGACAGGCGCGCAAGTATCTCACCCTCGCCTGGTACCGCTTCGGGCACGGGCGTGTGGCCCGTGGCCCCGGTGCGCGCCAGCCGGGCCAGCGCGGTTTCGATCAGCGAAAAGAGCAGGTCGAGCTTGTCTTCGGCCCCACGCTGCGCCGCCGCCTCAGCCAAAGCCAGACTGCGCGCCCGATCCAGATTGGGCAGGCTGGCCAGCAAGCCGATCACCTCGGCATAGATCTTAAGTCCGTCCAGCAAGGTCAGCCGGATCGCCTCGCCCACAGACCCGCCCGCCAGCGCGGTCAACCCATCGGCGTTGGCAGGTTCGACCCCGGCCTGCGCCAGCGCGCTTGCCATGTCTTCAGGCCCCAGTGGCGACAAACGCAAGGTGCGGCAGCGCGAGCGGATGGTGGGCAAGAGCCGCATCGGCTGGTGCGAGATCAACAGCAGAATGGCGCGCTCGGGCGGCTCTTCGAGCATTTTCAACAGCGCGTTGGCCGCGTTCACGTTCATTTCGTCGGCGGAATCAACGATCACCACGCGCCGCCCACCTTCGGCCGCAGACATCTGGAAAAAGCCGTTGAGGCGGCGAATGTCATCCACCACGATATCGTTGCGCATCCGGCCGGTGCTGTCATTCACACTGCGCGTGACCGACACAAGGCCGGGATCAGACCCGGCCATCAAACGCCGCGCCACGGGATGTTCGGGCGAAATATCCAGCGTTTCGGGCAGCGAGGGCGCGCCAAACATATCGTCTTCGGCCACATCCGGCGTGGCCAACAGGAACCGCGCCATGCGCCAGGCCAGTGTGGCTTTGCCGATGCCCTTGGGGCCCGTCAAAAGCCAGGCGTGATGCATCCGGTCGGTGGCAAAAGCCTCAAGAAATGCCGCTTCGCTCGCGGTTTGCCCAAACACCTGTGGTGTTTCGCGCGGATGTGGCGCGCCTTCGATTTGATCGGGGGAAGCGGGAGTTTGATCGGCCATGCCCTGTCTCTAGCAAGTCTTTGAGCGGGCCGACAGACCTATCGCACTTGACTAATCCCGGATGCAGCGACAAGCCTTGCGCGATGTTTGATGCGCGCCCCGTGGGATATGTTATCGGCCTCTTGGTTGCCGTTTTGGGTGTCTCGATGTTGATACCCACAGCGTTCGACTATGCGCAGGGCGACCCCAATTGGTGGGCCTTTGCCGAAAGCGCGCTGATGACGATTTTTGTGGGCGGCACGGTGGCATTAAGCTGTGCCAACACCGCAGGCCAGAAACTCAGCATTCAACAGACCTTTCTGATCACCACTGGCGTCTGGTTTGCTCTGCCCATTTTCGGCGCGTTGCCGTTTGTGCTGGGCGCGCCGGAGGCCCGCTATGTGGACGCCTTTTTTGAAGCGATGTCAGGCCTGACCACCACGGGGTCGACCGTGTTCAGCGGGTTGGATGCCATGCCGCAAGGGTTCTTGTTGTGGCGCGGGATTTTGCAATGGTTGGGCGGGATCGGGATCATCGTTGTGGCGATGGTATTCCTGCCCGAACTACGCGTGGGCGGGATGCAGATTTTCCGCACTGAAGCCTTTGACACCTTTGGGAAAATCCTGCCGCGCGCGGGCGAAATCGCCAGCCGCATCTCGGGAATTTACCTGAGCCTGACGGCAGTATGCGCCATCTGTTACTACCTCGCAGGGCTCAGCCCATTTGACGCTACGGTACACGCGATGACGACCATCGCGACAGGCGGGTTCGCAAATTACGACGCCTCTTTTGCCGCCTTTGATCCGGCGGCGGAATACGTGGGCACCGCCTTCATGATGCTGGCCGCATTGCCGTTTGTGCGCTTTGTGCAGCTGACGGCAGGCACGGCGCGGCCATTGCTGGAAGACAGGCAGATCCACGTTTTTTTCGCCACAGCGCTGGTGATCGTGTGCCTTTTGGCATCACAGACCGTGATCCGGGATGGCAGCTTTACCGAACCGGCCATCCGAAAAGCGCTGTTTAATGCGGTCTCGATTATGACCGGAACGGGTTATGCCAGCGCAGATTACATGACCTGGGGCAGCTTTGCGGTGGCGATGATGTTCTTTATCGGGCTGATCGGCGGCTGCGCGGGGTCAACCTCGTGTTCGATCAAGATCTTTCGCTATCAGTTGCTCTTTTCATCGATCCGCACCCAGTTGCAGCGCATCCGATCGCCGCATGGGGTGTTTATTCCCCGCTTTGCCGGGCGTGCAGTGGCCCCTGATGTGTTGAATTCGGTCATGTCCTTTTTCGTCTTTTTCATCGTCACGCTGGGCCTTGTGGCTGTGGGCCTTGCGATGACCGGGCTTGATTTCACCACCTCCATTTCGGGGGCTGCGGCCGCGCTGGGCAATATCGGCCCGGGACTGGGGGATGTGATCGGGCCGACGGGTAATTTTGCGCCGCTCAACGACACTGCCAAATGGCTTTTGGCCTTTGCGATGTTGGTGGGGCGGCTTGAGGTGATGGCGGTCTATGCCATCCTGACTGTTCGATTTTGGAGAGCATAAATATGGACAGACCTTTGGGCGTGCAGATCTCCCACATGCTGAAAGCACGTGGGGTGGATGTGATCTTTGGCATTCCCGGCGTGCATAACCAGGAAATGTATCGCGGTATCGAAGAGGCCGGGATCACCCATGTTCTGGCGCGCCACGAACAGGGGGCCGGGTTCATGGCGGATGGCTATGCGCGGGCAACGGGCAAGCCGGGGGTGGCCTATGTGATCACAGGGCCGGGGCTGACCAATATCATGACGCCGATGGGGCAGGCCTATTCGGATCGGGTGCCGATGCTGGTGATCTCATCTTGTTTGGATGAAACGGTGGCGCGACGCGGTCAGTTGCACCAGATGAAAGATCAGCGTGCGGCGGCGGAGACGGTGTGCGCGTGGTCCGAAACAGCCTTGAGTGTCGCGGCGGCTTATGAGTTGATCGACCGGGCCTTTGCCGAATTTGCAGCAGGTGCCAGCCGCCCGCGCCATATCACAGTGCCTATTCATCTGTTGGAGGCGGTGGCCCCGCCTCCGCCTGCGCCTTTGACTGAACCTGTGGTAACTCACGGCGCTGGTGGAGTACGGCGGGTCGTGACCGCATTAAAGGGCGCGCGCCGGCCGCTCTTTATTTTTGGTGGTGGCGCACGTCATGCCGCAGAGGCCGCGGCAAAATTGCTTGCCAACACCGGTGCTGCTTCGATGACGACTTACGCCGGTCGCGGCGTGGTCACGGCAGAAACGCCACTGTTTCTAGGCGCGCCGCTTGCACGTCCCGGCAGCGCAGATGTGATTGCCGAGGCTGATCTGGTCATCGCTGTGGGGACGGAACTGGCCGAAGTCGATTTGTGGCGTCACACCCTGGGGCATGCGGCGCCTCTGGTGCGTGTGGACACGGATCCCGAGGTGCTGGCCGATGCGCAGCGCGCCGATTTGCCCATTCTTGCGGATGCGAACGCGTTTCTGGAGACCTTGGCAGAAGAGGTGACGCCGCAGGTCTCTACCTGGGATGGCAAGGCCTTGACCGAAACCCGTGCGCGATGGCGCGCCGAGGTGGACGCGGAGCGGCCCGGTATCGTGGCCGTGTGCGATGCATTGCGCGCCGCCACGCCGGATGATGCGATGATCTATTCCGACATGACCCAAATCGCCTATGTGGCCAAAGAGGTCTGGGATATGGGCGCCCCGAACATGTGGCATCATCCCACCGGCTTTGGCACGCTGGGCTATGCGACACCCGCCGGGATTGGCGGTGCCGTGGCGCGGCGCGGAATGGGCAAGACGATGGTGCTGATCGGCGACTACGGTTTTCACTACACGTTGCCCGAGCTGGGTGTGGCGGTGGAGCTGGAACTGCCTTTGCCGATTGTGCTGTGGGACAATGGCAAGCTGAAAGAGATTGAGGAAAGCATGGTGCGTGGCCAGATCGCGCCCAATGCCGTGGTGGCGCGGAACCCGGATTTCGTGGCTGTGGCGCGGGCATTTGGGGCGGGGGCCGTGGCGCCGAAGTCGCTGAGCGAGATTGGCCCGGCGCTGACTGGGGCGTTTGCGGCCAAAGGGCCGACACTGATTTACCTGACGCCAGAGGTGGTGGGCTAACGCCCATCGCCCGCAGCCTCGACGTGAGGAGCGGGGTCAGGGTCTTTCAGGAGAAGTGGCGCCACTTCGGGCCAGCTTTGGATATTGGCGGCGCAGGCCTCTTTTCGAGAGCCTGATTTGATCGGTCACTGCAGTTTCAAAACACCGGGTGTTACGCGGTCGCCTTGAAGCGCTGGTCATGTACGTACGCGCAGGGTTTTAGCGCCGGATCGGTTAACGGCTCACAAAGCCTGCGTGCGGTGGTGTTGCGCGGCAAATGTGACAAGCCTGTCACCCGAATGTGTGCAGGGCCTGTGCAAAAGCGCTGGTAATCGGCGGCCAATCTGATCAGATCGCGGATATGTTACGCTCAATCGCCTTTGCTGTGTTGCTGGGGCTGGCCGCGCTGCCTGCGCGCGCCTGTGGTCTGGCTTTGGTTTTGGCTGTGGATGTCTCGGGCTCTGTCGATCCACGGGAATACCGCATCCAGATGGAGGGGCTGGCCGCTGCCCTGCAAGACGGGATCGTGATGGAGGCGCTTGTGCACCAACAGGCGCAGGTGACGCTGGTGCAATGGACCGGCGCATCACGGCAGCGCCAGACGATCCCGTGGACCGAAATTGGCAGCTTTGACGATGTGATCGCCCTTTCAAACCGCATCGGGGATGATCCGCGCATCTGGCGGAACTACTCCACCGCCATCGGCGAGGCGTTGATTGCCTCATTGGATACCTTTGACGCCGTGCCGCAGTGCCGCCGCAAGGTTGTGGATGTGTCGGGCGATGGCGTGTCGAACGAAGGTGTGGCCCCACTAGATCAACGCGATGCGTTGCGGCGGGCGGGGGTGACTGTGAATGCCTTGGCCATTGAAACCGACGAACAGGATCTAACCGCGTATTTCTTTGAAAATGTGATCTGGGGTGACGGCGCGTTTGTGGTGACGGCGAATGGATTTGAAGATTACCCCGAGCAAATCAAGCGAAAGTTGCAGCGCGAAACGACTCGGCAGGTTTCACAGCTTCGATGAAGATTGTTGTGATCACAACGGAATAACGTGTGATCACAACGTGAAATAAAGTGCGAATGCGCCAAAAAACCACGGGTGCCTCATCGTGACATTGATCAAAAACACATGCATAACATGCACAACACAGTGCTGAGGAGCCGACCGATGGCAGACGTCAACAGGGGCAATCGCCCGCTATCCCCCCATATTATGATTTACCGGCCGCAATTGACGTCCATTTCGTCGATCATGGTGCGGATCACGGGGATTGCGACCTTGGGCGCGGCTTTGTTGATCGTTGCTTGGTTGTTGGCAGCGGCAAGTTCGCCGGCGGCTTTCGCCGTTGTCGATGGGCTGCTGCGCAGCGTTCTGGGGGATTTGATCCTGTTCGCAGCGCTTTGGGCGGTCTACTATCACATGCTGGGCCGGTTGCGGCACGTTCTGTGGGATTTCGGCTATTTCGTGCAGGTACCTGTCTCTGAAAAGATGGCGATCGGCATGTTTGGCCTCGCCACCGTGCTGACCATTTTCACTGCTGCGATTGTCTGAGGAGACGTAAGTTGAGCTATCTGACAGACCGCAAGCGCGTAACTGGTTTGGGATCGGGCCGCGAGGGCACGCACCACCATTGGCAAATGATGATCTCGTCGATCCTTTTGGTGCCGCTGGTGCCGCTGTTTGTGTTCCTGTTTGGCTTCGCGCTGGGTGGCACACATGACGAGGTGCTGGCGTTCTTTAGCCGCCCTGTACCCGCAATTATCATGGCGCTCGCGCTGCTCGTGATCGTGTGGCACGTCATGCAAGAGGCGCTGGTTGCCATTGAAGACTATGTGCATGGGCTTGCTGGTAAGTTGACACTGATCGCAACCAAAGCATTTGGATACACGCTGATGTTTGTCGGCGTTTTCGCCATTGCGCGGATGGCACTGTAATAAATCTGGAGCGCGGGTAAGCGCACTGACAGAGGAGGCCTGATATGGCTGCATACGACTACGAGACGCATGAATATGACGTCGTGGTTGTCGGAGCGGGCGGCGCTGGATTGCGCGCCACGCTGGGCATGGCGGAACAGGGGTTGAAAACTGCCTGTATTTCCAAAGTGTTCCCAACCCGGTCACATACCGTGGCGGCGCAAGGCGGTATTGCCGCATCGCTGAGCAACATGGGCCCCGACAATTGGCAGTGGCACATGTACGACACCGTGAAAGGGTCGGACTGGCTGGGCGATACGGACGCGATGGAATACCTCGCCCGCGAAGCGCCCAAGGCGGTTTACGAGCTGGAACATTACGGCGTGCCATTCTCGCGGACCGAAGAAGGCAAGATCTATCAGCGCCCCTTTGGCGGCCACACCACCGAATTCGGTGAAGGCCCCCCGGTGCAGCGGACCTGTGCCGCCGCAGACCGGACGGGTCACGCGATCCTGCACACGCTTTATGGTCAGTCGCTGAAGAACAACGCTGAATTCTACATCGAATACTTCGCCATTGATCTGTTGATGAGCGATGATGGCGAATGCCAGGGCGTTGTCTGCTGGAAGCTGGACGATGGCACCATTCACGTCTTTGCCGCCAAGATGGTGGTTCTGGCGACGGGCGGCTATGGCCGCGCCTATTTCTCGGCCACATCGGCGCATACCTGCACCGGTGACGGCGGCGGCATGACAGCCCGTATGGGCCTGCCTCTGCAGGACATGGAATTCGTACAATTCCACCCAACCGGCATCTATGGCTCCGGCTGTCTGATCACCGAAGGCGCGCGGGGCGAAGGTGGATACCTGACCAACTCCGAAGGCGAACGGTTTATGGAGCGCTATGCGCCCACCTACAAAGACCTCGCTAGCCGCGACGTGGTGAGCCGCTGTATGACACTGGAAATCCGCGAAGGGCGCGGCGTGGGGCCGGATGGGGATCACATCCACCTGCACCTCAACCACCTGCCGCCGGAAACGCTGGCCGAACGTCTGCCGGGCATTTCGGAAAGCGCGCGCATCTTTGCAGGCGTTGACCTGACCAAAGAGCCGATCCCGGTTCTGCCAACTGTGCATTACAACATGGGCGGCATTCCGACGAATTATTGGGGTGAAGTGCTCGCACCGACCAAGACAGACCCGAACCGCGTCGCGCCCGGCCTGATGGCCGTGGGTGAGGCGGGGTGTGCCTCGGTGCATGGGGCGAACCGTCTTGGCTCTAACTCCTTGATTGATCTCGTGGTCTTTGGCCGTGCGGCGGCGATCCGGGCGGCAGAAGTTGTGGATGCAGACGCGCCCATTCCAACGCCATCCAACCGCGCCATCGAAGGCGCGCTGAGCCGTTTTGACGGGCTGCGCTATGCCAAGGGCCACGTGCCTACGGCCGAGCTGCGCCTTGAGATGCAGAAGACGATGCAGGCCGATGCGGCCGTCTTCCGCACCGACGAAACATTGGCGCAGGGCAAGGTCAAGATGGATGACGTTGCGGCCAAAATCTCTGACGTGCAGGTGACAGACACGTCGATGGTTTGGAACTCTGACCTGATGGAAACGCTTGAGCTGACCAACCTGATCCCGAACGCGGTTGCCACGGTCACAGCGGCGGCAGCGCGGAAGGAAAGCCGGGGCGCACATGCGCATGAAGATTACCCGGATCGCGATGACGAGACATGGCGCAAGCACAGCCTTGTCTGGTTCGAAGGCAATCAGGCATCGCTGGGCTATCGCGGCGTGATCTTGCAGCCATTGACCAGCCACAACGACGGCGGCATCGATCTGAAAAAGATTGCGCCGAAAGCGCGGGTGTATTGATACACCTGCCCTCCCGTTTGGGATGGATTTGAGACAGCAGCACCCGCCATTGAGCGGGTGTTGTTCGTTTAAGGGGGGGCGGCGCGCGCGTACGAGCCTGCGCCGGATGTTCTGAGGTCTGTTGCGGTTTTGACTCGCCCGTGGGCATGGTCATCGCCACCCTGCGAAATCTGTTGCAAAATTTTAACTTGGCTTTAACCCTCTGCCCAAGAGCGCAAAAGCGCCGCAGTGTTTCGTGCAGACCGCCCCCAAGAATTGGCTGGTTTTCTGCGCGGCTATACAGGCTTTGACACATCGCAGCCTTACCCGGCCCTGCGCCGGAGAGCTGCGTCTTGGTCTCTGGCCTGCGTTTAAAAAGTTCCCGCAATGTTTGCATTTTGAGGCAGTAAACAGAGGCGAGACATATGCCCAAAGACTTTAGTTCGGCGCACTATTGGCAAAAGCGCTACAAACGCGGAGGCAATTCCGGGGCCGGATCCTATGGACGGTTGGCCGGGTACAAGGCCGATTACATCAACGATCTGGTGGAAGATCGGTCTATCGACACCGTCTATGAAATGGGGTTTGGCGACGGCAACCAATCCTCCCTTTTTGACTTTCCGAATTACGTCGCAACGGACGTCTCGGAATTGGCAGTTGACCGCGGTGCAGCCCAGTTTTCGGACCGGCCCGGATGGGCGTTTTACGTGTCGGGGCAAGATCCCGAAACGACCTATGACCTGACCATGTCGCTGGATGTGATCTATCACCTTGTGGAAGACGAGGTGTTTGAAGGCTATGTGCGCGAGTTATTCGCCAAAAGCCGCCGCTATGTGTTGATCTATGCCAGCAATCACGATGAACAGCACAAGGCATCCCATGTGCGCCACCGGCATTTCACCAAGTGGATCACTGAAAACCTGCCACAGGCAACCTTGATCGAGACGCCAGAGCATCCCTATGCCAGCGACCCCGAAGACATTGATCCAAAGGACAAATCCTTTGCATCGTTCTACCTTTACGAGGTGGCGTCATGATCCGGGCTCATCTTGCGTCATACCCGCCCCGCGAAGAGATGTTGCGCCAGATGTTGCCCTCGATCCTGCCGCAGGTGGATCGGGTGTTTCTGTGTCTGAACGAATACGGAAGCGTGCCCGGCTGGATCGCCGAGAACGACAAAATCGAAGCGATCATCCCGGATCAGGACCACAAAGACGTCGGCAAGTTTGTCACCCGCCCGGCGGATGATGATGTGGTGTTTTTCGTCGATGACGATGTGAAATATCACCCGCGTTATGTGCGCCGCATGGTCAAGATCGCGCGACAGATCGGGATGGACGGCAACGCCTTTGGCTATCACGGCTCGACTTACAAGCCGTCGATTGTACAGGGGCGTCTGGAGCGCCGCATTTTCCAGTTTCAAAAGCGTTTGACCGCCACCACCGAAGTGCACCAGCTTGCGACCAATTCGATGATGGCGTTGGGAAAAAACGTCGCGCCGCTGGAGTACATGCTGGACAGTCAGAAATTCGTGGATGTGCGCTATGCCAAGTGGTTGTTCGAACAGGGTGTGAAATCCTGGTCGGTTCGGCGTGATCACGGTTTCCTTAAGGAAATCAGCCCAACCGAGGAAGATCACGAGACGATCTGGGAAAGCTTCACCAAGAACACACCGGTCCATGTGATCCGGGAAATTCAAAGCTTTACTTGCGCGGAAGAGGCCGACAACGGTCTGCGCGCCGTCGGATAAGCCCATGCGCCCGGAGTTTTGTGCTTCGGGCGCATTTTTTGTGATCACAAGTTGTGAAAATTGTGTAATTGACCGCTTTTGCCGCACTCAGACAGGTGGGCAGGTCGTATTTTCGCTGATATAAATTGATTGAAGCAGTTTTTGATAGACCTGAATCACGCAACGCTGCCTGAAATCAGAGATTTCAACGCGTTACGTGATACACGATGTATCAGTGTAAATCGAAAACGCTATAGCCAACTGCGAAGCGGAAAAAGCCATGGTTCAGCTCACTCTTCCAAAGAACTCTCGTATGCGTAAGGGCAAGGCGTGGCCAAAGCCCGAAGGTGCCACGAATTTGCGGAAGTTTTCGATCTATCGCTGGTCTCCGGATGACGGAGAAAACCCGCGGGTCGATACCTATTGGGTTGATATGGACACCTGCGGCCCGATGATTTTGGACGCGCTGATCAAGATCAAGAACGAGATTGATCCAACGCTGACCTTCCGCCGGTCCTGCCGCGAAGGCATCTGCGGCTCCTGCGCGATGAACATCGACGGGATCAATACGCTGGCCTGTATCTATGGCATGGATGAGATCAAAGGCGAGGTGAAGATTTACCCGCTGCCGCATATGCCGGTGATCAAGGATTTGATCCCCGACCTCACCCATTTCTATGCGCAGCACGCCTCCATCATGCCGTGGCTGGAAACCAAAACAAACCGCCCCGCGAAAGAGTGGAAGCAATCCATCGAAGACCGCAAAAAGCTGGACGGGCTTTATGAATGCGTCATGTGCGCCTCATGCTCGACCTCTTGCCCGTCTTACTGGTGGAATGGTGATCGGTATCTTGGGCCAGCCGCGTTGCTGCATGCCTACCGCTGGATCATCGACAGCCGTGATGAAGCCACGGGCGAGCGGTTGGACGATCTGGAAGATCCGTTCAAGCTCTATCGCTGCCATACCATCATGAACTGCGCCAAGACTTGCCCCAAGGGCCTGAACCCGGCAGAGGCGATTGCCAACATCAAAAAGATGATGGTCGACCGCACGGTTTGATCAAACACGCTCTCATAGGTCTTGCGATGTCGTTGGCGTCTTTGCCAGCGATGGCGCAGGATTGGAGCTTTATCGATCCGCTGATGGCGCAAGCCTTGGACATTCGCGCTGATGAGGGCGCGGCGACGCTCTTTGTGGATCATGTTGATCCCAATGTCGCGACGGTTGGATTGGGTTTTCACTATTACGGCAACCGGGAGGGTGGGAACGCCATTCACCTTAATGTCGGGTTGTTTCGCCGCACGGATGCGGGATGGACCTATGTTGCTCCGGTCGAGATCTTTGGACTTTCGCCAGAGGATGCACGCTTCTTGCCCGGCGAAATTGCCATCCAAACGATGATGCAGGGTCCGAATGACCCAAGATGCTGCCCAACCCAGGTCACAAGGTGGTTGGTGGACACACGAACAGGTGCAGCCAACATCGTGGACTGATAGGGAAGGGGCATGACAACATCACCCCGCCCAACCCCGCCCCAAGACGCACAAGCCCGGCGCGATATTCAGCCGGTGATTTGCTATCCGAACGAAACGCTGCCGACCGTTGACTTGCCAGCAATCCGCACGGCGCGCGCAAAGGCGCCGCATCTGGAAACGGTGATTGCCCCACCGCGTGAGGCCGCGACGTTTCATGTGCCTGCGGGCGGGTATTTTCGGATCACCAGCGTGGACGGGCCGCAGGTCGGGGATCTGAATCTGTGGAATGCGCACGATCTGTCAGAGCGGTTTTATTCCGGCAAAACCCGCGCGCTGCACGGCACGCATCTGACCACGGGGGAAAGGATGTGGTCGAGCTTTCCGCATTTGCGGCCGATGGCCACGATCATCGAAGACACGCTAGACTGGTACGGGATGGATGCTTTTGGCGGGTCGGTGCATGACGTGATCGGCACGCGCTGTGATCCCTACACGCATTACCTGTTGTCGCAGTCGCAGTACCACCATTGCTGCCATTCCAACCTGACCCGCGCCATGGCCGACGCCACCGGATTGCCGCTGCACGAGGCGGAGGTGCATGTGCATGATGTGCTCAACGTGTTCATGTGCACCGGGTTCACCCGCGACACGGGCCAGTATTTCATGAAAGCCAGCCCCGTACGGCCTGGTGATTATCTGGAGTTTTTCGCGGAGATTGATCTCTTGGGCGCGCTCAGCGCCTGCCCCGGTGGGGATTGCAGCGCGGAGCATTCCAGCGATGTCGCCGCCTGTTATCCGCTGCAGGTGGATGTCTATGGGGCGGTGCCGCCCGAAGGCTGGTCAGAGCCGCCTCGCAACGGCTATGACCGAACGCATGGGCGCGACAGCTAGTAAACGCGCCCGCCCAACAGGAGAGGCACCGATACGCTGCCTCGTATTCAGATCAAGGGCGGGACTCTGTAAACGCCGCCTGCAACGCGATTTCGACCATGTCGCCAAAGCTGCGTTCGCGGTCTTCGCTGGGCAGCGCTTCGCCTGTTTGCAGGTGGTCTGACACCGTGAGGATGGCCAAGGCTCGACGGCCGTAGCGAGCCGCCAAAGTGTAGAGTTCCGCCGCTTCCATTTCGACGCCAAGGATGCCGTGACGTACCATCTGTTCGTCCAAGTCGGGGCGTTCGGCGTAAAAGACGTCGGAAGAATAAATACCGCCGACGTGGCAAGTGGCGTCCTTTTCCGCGGCTGCGGCGACGGCATTTGCCAGCAGGCCGTAATCCGCGGACGGGGCAAAGTTGAACTCTTTGAAAATTCCGGAGGACGGCGAATTGATGGTGCTGGCGGTCATCGCGATGATCACATCGCGGATGCCCACATGGGGCTGCATACCGCCGCACGATCCGATGCGGATCAGAGTTTTGGCATCAAAATCCTTGATCAGCTCGTTCGCGTAAATCGAGAGGGACGGCATCCCCATGCCGGACCCTTGAATGGTCACGCGGTGGCCATTCCACGTTCCGGTAAAGCCCAACATCCCGCGCACTTCGTTCACAAGAGTGACGTCGGTTAGGAATGTCTCAGCGGCCCATTTCGCGCGATACGGGTCCCCGGGCATCAAGACGGTGTCCGCAATTTGGCCTGGTTCTGCTCCGATGTGGATGGTCATTTTCTATCCTGAGTAGTGTTTGTAGTTTCGTAGTATTAAACGAAAAGAGCGCCATTTTCATTAGTGAAAAAGAGCGCTCTTTACAAAGTTCAACGCACGCGTGAACAATTGTGAGAGGAATTGGCGTTAGATCGCCAATTCCTCTGGTGTTTTTCCCGTTTCAAGTGCAGCTTTGTACCAAGCTGGCTGACGTCCACGGCCTGACCATGTCTCATCCGCATTGTCTGGATTCGCGTATTTGGCAGGGTTGCCAGGCTTGCTGCCTTTGCCCTTGCCACGCTTTTGCCCAGTCAGCTCAGCCAGCGTAAAGCCAAACTTTTTCGCTGCGTTTTCAGCGGCTTCGCGCGCTTCTTCCCGCTGGCGAACTTCAAGATCTTTCAAAGCCTGCACCACGTCGATTTGCAATTGAAGCAATTCCTCACGGGACAGTGTTTCTAGGTTGACACTCATTTTGCTCTCCCAAGCTTGTCAATTATGTCGGCATTAAAAATAAAAAAAATTGCCGCGCAAGAGGGGCACGGCAATCGTTAAGATTTGGTAAATGGGAGAATTACTGAGCTGCGACGGCTTTTGGATCAGCCAATTCAACTATGTCGCTCATGATGGAATTAAGTGCGAAGTCCTTTGGTGTGTAGACTCGGGCAACACCCATTGCGCGTAGTTTATCTGCGTCCTCGTCTGGGATGATCCCGCCAACAATTACAGGCACGTGGCCAAGGCCGGCATTTTTCATTCGGATCAAAACGTCTTCAACCAGAGGTATATGGCTGCCAGACAGAATTGAGAGGCCCACAATATGTGTGTCGTCTTTTAACGCAGAGGCAACGATGTCTTCTGGCGTCAGGCGAATGCCATCATAAGTGATGCTCATTCCGCAATCGCGGGCGCGTACGGCAATTTGTTCGGCGCCATTCGAATGTCCGTCCAATCCCGGTTTTCCAACAAGCACATGCAAACGCCGCCCCAGCTTTTGGCTGACCGCGTCAACCGCATCACGCAAATCATCCAATCCCTCGGTCATATTGGAGCGGTTTGCCGAAACGCCTGTTGGGCCGCGGTATTCGCCATAGGCTTTGCGCATTTGCGCCGCCCATTCGCCGGTGGTGACCCCCGCTTTGGCCGCCGCAATTGAGGCTGGCATGATATTTTCGCCTTTGGCGGCGGCCTCACGCAGCGCGGCCAATGCGGCCTCAACCGCTTCGGCGTTCCGCTCGTCTTTCCAGGTGTTTAGCCGGTCGATCTGGTCTTGCTCCACAGCCGGGTCGACGACCATGATGCCGCCATCTCCGGTCATCAACGGCGACGGTTCCCCTTTTTCGTATTTGTTGACGCCCACAACCACCGTTTCGCCATTTTCAATCCGGTTCAGGCGTTCGGCATTCGATTGCACCAATTGCGCTTTCATATAGTCAATAGCGCCCATCGCGCCGCCCATGCTGTCAAGATTGGCCAATTCGTGGCGCGCGCCGTTTTTCAGCTCTTCCACCTTGGCATCCACCGCGGGGTTGCCGTCAAAGAGATCGTCAAATTCCAACAGATCGGTTTCAAAGGCCATAATCTGCTGCATCCGCATCGACCATTGTTGATCCCAAGGGCGCGGCAATCCAAGCGCTTCGTTCCAGGCGGGCAATTGCACCGCACGCGCACGCGCTTTTTGGGAGAGGGTCACGGCCAGCATTTCAATCAGAATACGGTAAACGTTGTTTTCCGGCTGCTGCTCCGTCAGGCCCAGTGAATTAACCTGCACCCCATAGCGGAAGCGGCGGAATTTGGCGTCTTCCACGCCGTAACGGTCGCGGCAAATCTCATCCCAGAGATCCACAAAAGCGCGCATCTTGCACATTTCGGTGACAAACCGGATGCCGGCATTCACAAAGAATGAAATGCGGCCCACGAGCGCGGGGAAATCTTCGGCGGGTACGCGCGGTTTCAATTCATCCAAAACCGCCTGCGCCGTGCCCAAAGCAAAGGCCAATTCCTGTTCCGGCGTCGCGCCTGCCTCTTGCAGGTGATAGGAACAGACATTCATCGGGTTCCATTTCGGCACGTTGGAATAACAATACTCCGCAACATCCGCGATCATCTTGAGCGACGGTTTTGGTGGGCAGATATAGGTGCCGCGCGACAGGTATTCCTTGATCAGATCATTTTGCACCGTGCCTTGCAGCTTGGTCACATCTGCGCCCTGTTCCTCGGCCACCGCGATGTAAAGCGCCAATAGCCAAGGGGCCGTGGCGTTGATCGTCATCGACGTGTTCATTTGCTCCAGCGGGATGTCATCAAACAACACTCGCATGTCGCCCAGATGGCAGACCGGCACGCCAACCTTGCCCACTTCGCCGCGCGCCAGGACATGGTCGCTGTCATATCCCGTCTGCGTCGGCAGATCGAAGGCCACCGACAGCCCGGTTTGCCCTTTGGCAAGGTTGCCGCGATAGAGCGCGTTGGATGCCTTGGCCGTGGAATGGCCGGCATAGGTACGGATCAACCAGGGGCGGTCTTTGTCACGGGTGGTCATGGCAAGCTCCTCTATCGGGTGCGCAATAAAATTTCGCTAAGGGGTTCGTATTTGAACTATTCGGTCGATGTCAACATGCTGCGTTGCGGCACATGCGCCGAAATCGTCAATGCCTCACACTCTTTGACAGATTCTAAACAATTGGACCGAAAGAGGTTTCTCTATAAGGTCGCGGGATGACTGGAACGATCACCCTGCCGATTTGGGCGTTTATATTAATTTTGCTCTTTGCGGCGGTGACATTTGCGTCTCACTTCCTGTTTCCTTCGGTCCGGTGGTTTTTCCGGCGCAGGCTGGAGCGTGCCGTCGCCCGTCTCAACACGCGCCTGACCCGCCCAATTGAGCCGTTCAAACTAGCTCGGCGCTACGACATGATCCAGCGGCTGAGCTATGATCCAGAGGTCAGCCAGGCCATCGCGGAGCACGCCAAGGCCGAAGGTGTGCCGGAAAATGTCGCCTTTCAGGATGCGCAACGCTACGCCCGCGAGATTGTGCCGTCGTTTTCCGCGTTCACTTATTTCGGGCTGGGCATTCGCATTGCGCGGTGGTTGGGCACATTGCTGTATGACGTGAAAACGCCGCCCAGCAACGAAAAGGTGCTGGAGCCGATTTCGCCGGATGCGACGGTTGTGTTTGTGATGAACCACCGCTCCAACACAGATTATGTGCTTGTCACCTATCTGGCGGCACAGGCTTCGGCGTTAAGCTATGCTGTGGGCGAATGGGCGCGGGTGTGGCCCTTGTCGCGGTTGATCAAATCCATGGGCGCATATTTTATCCGTCGCAAATCGCGCAACGCGCTCTATCGCAAAGTGTTGGCGCGCTATGTGCAATTGGCGACCAAGGGGGGTGTGACCCAAGCCGTGTTTCCCGAAGGCGGGCTTAGCCTGGATGGCCAATTGATGCCGCCAAAGATGGGCATTTTGGCCTATATACTTGACGCATGGGAGCCGGACGGCCGCGATATTGCCTTTGTACCTGTGGCAATTAACTACGACCGCGTGCTGGAAGATCGCGTGCTGATCGCGGCACACAAACGCGGTGACCGGCGGTTTGGGGCCAAGATCAGCGTGATCGCTTCCTTCATTCTGGAGAAGATCTGGCTGAAACTGCGTGGGCGCTACACCGGTTTCGGCACGGCGGCGGTGGTGTTTGGCAGCCCAGTTTTGATGTCAGGCTACAAGACGCGCCCGGATCTGGACGGGTTGGCCAACGATTTGATGGCACGGATCAAAGACAACATGCCCGTTTTGGGTGTGCCGTTGATGGCGACCGTATTTCTGAACGCACAAGCGCCTTTGACGCAAGCGGAGGCGATTGAGGCGGGCAAGGCTCTTTTGACCAAGATGAACAGCGCCGGAGCGATTTCGGGTGATCCAGACAAGATTTTGGCCGGCGCCATTAACCAAATGGCACAACGTCACATGATAGAGGAGGGCACACAGGGCTGGTCTGCGCGCTCCGAAGAACATGATGTGATGGCGTTTTATGCAAATACCGTGGCCCATGCGATCGAAGGGCAGGCGCCTGTGCTCATTGCTGCACGCGCAAAGTCATAAAATTACAAATTTGGGCTTTCGAGGGTTGCTTTATTTCGTGGCGAGCCATATTCGTCCGTGACGCGTCGTTGATTCTGCGGCGCAGCAATCATTTCGCGCCAGGAGGTTCACATGGCACTCGATTCAGGCATCGCGCCCTACGACGCTCCCGAAAAAGACCTGTATGAAATGGGTGAAATCCCACCGCTCGGTTACGTGCCAAAGCAGATGTATGCTTGGGCGATCCGCAAAGAGCGGCATGGACAGCCGGACACGGCGATGCTGCAAGAGGTTGTGGATGTCCCTCAGCTCGACAGCCACGATGTTCTGGTGCTCGTGATGGCGGCTGGTGTGAACTATAACGGTGTCTGGGCCGCGCTTGGCACACCGATCAGCCCGTTTGACGGCCACAAGCAGCCGTATCACATCGCAGGCTCCGATGCGTCCGGCATCGTGTGGGCCGTGGGTGACAAGGTCAAGCGCTGGAAAGTGGGTGATGAGGTCGTGATCCACTGCAACCAGGACGATGGCGACGACGAACATTGCAACGGCGGCGACCCGATGTATTCCCCAAGCCAGCGGATTTGGGGTTACGAGACGCCGGACGGCTCTTTTGCGCAGTTCACAGCCGTTCAGGCGCAACAGTTGATGCCGCGCCCCAAGCACCTGAGCTGGGAAGAAAGCGCATGTTACACGCTGACACTGGCCACCGCATATCGGATGCTATTTGGCCACGAGCCACATGATCTGAAGCCCGGTCAGAACGTTCTGGTCTGGGGCGCGTCGGGCGGTCTGGGCTCGTATGCGATTCAGTTGATCAATACGGCGGGCGCAAATGCGATTGGCGTGATCTCGGATGAAAGCAAGCGTGACTTTGTGATGGATCTGGGCGCCAAGGGCGTTCTGAACCGCAAGGATTTCAACTGCTGGGGCCAGCTGCCCACGGTGAACACGCCGGAATACAATGAGTGGTTCAAAGAGGCCCGCAAATTCGGCAAGGCAATCTGGGACATCACCGGCAAAGGCGTGAACGTCGACATGGTGTTTGAACACCCGGGCGAAAGCACGTTCCCCGTGTCGACCTTTGTGGTGAAAAAGGGCGGCATGGTTGTGATCTGCGCCGGCACCACCGGCTATAACCTGACGTTCGATGTGCGCTACATGTGGATGCACCAAAAGCGTTTGCAGGGCTCGCACTTTGCCCACCTAAAGCAGGCTTCGGCCGCCAACCAGCTGATGGTGGAGCGCCGCCTTGATCCGTGTATGTCCGAAGTGTTTGATTGGGCCGATCTGCCCGAAGCGCATATGAAGATGATGCGCAACGAACATAAGCCGGGCAACATGTCAGTGCTGGTGCAAAGCCCGAAAACCGGCCTGCGCACACTCGAAGATGTTCTGGACGCGCGCAGCTCATAACAAAGTGTAAACTAAAATTTACGGCCTCGAATCGCACAAGTGGTTCGGGGCCGTTTGCTTTTTTGTGTTCGAAAGACGCATTATCAACAGCTTACAAATCCGCGCCTCCCTATTTTGGGGGAATCGTTTTCGGCGAATTTCTCTAAGTCCAAATTCATGTTATGGTTGAGTTAATGCTTCATTAATCATCTGAAGGTGAGATCAATGCATAGTGAATGGATCTTGGATGTTCTTGCCGATCTGAAGACGTTCGCGCGGTCAAACGGTCTGTCGACTCTGGCAGAGCAGCTGGATGATACGGCGATCATCGCGATGGCGGAACTATCTGCATTAAAAGGTAAGCCCGCTGATGGCCGCATTGCTCACCCCGCCCACCCATCCTCTGGAGAGGATATTAGAATATCTGGATCAGGCTGACGATCTATCGGTGCTGCAAACCGCGTCGGCGGACTTGCGCGATTACTTTGGCATCACGCATATCGCCTATCGCTGGGTCGACAGCGCCGGAGAGCCATATGATTGCGGCACTTATGATGACGCCTGGCGCGACCGGTACCGGGACAAGGATTATCTGCGGCTCGATCCGGTCGTTGCCGGATGTTTTCAGCGATTTCACCCTGTCGATTGGAAGCAATTGGATTGGTCGGCCAAAGCGGCGCAACAGTTTCGCAAAGAGGCCATTGCCTATGGGGTTGGGCGACAGGGTTATTCGATCCCGGTGCGTGGGCCCAATGGGCAGTTTGCGCTGTATACCGCCAACCATGATTGTCGCGACAAAGAATGGGCCCTGTTCACCGAAGCGCATCGGCGGGAAATGATCCTGGCGGCGCATTGCTTTAACGAAAAAGCGCAAGAGCTTGAGCCTGCGCGCCTGCCTGCGCAGTCCCGCGCGCTGTCGCCACGTGAAGTGGATGCGATGACCTTTTTAGCCATCGGCTACAGCCGCGCGCAGGTGGCCAGCACCTTGTCGATTTCGGAACATACACTGCGGGTCTATATCGAAAGTGCGCGGTTCAAGCTGGGGGCGGTCAACACCACACACGCCGTCGCGCGCGCTCTGAGCCGTGGGTTGATCGTGGTCTGATCCTCATGCACGCAAAGGCGCAAGGGTTTCTGATCATCGCGCCCAAACGCGCCGCATTGGGGATTCAAGTGCCCGCCGAAACCCGATAGAGTTGGGGCATGAGCGCTCTTTCCCCCGTACTCTCCGAGGATCAGGCAGATGCCTTTGATCAGGTGGCCGATATGTTGGCCGCCGCCGGGGTGAATATCACCGACAACTTGCTGACCCCGCCGCGCGATGGCAAGCAATCCACCCTTGCCGTGACCGGCAAGGCAGGCTCGGGCAAAACGCTGCTTTTGGCCGAACTGACCCGCGCGCTGACCGAGGCTGGGGTGGATGTGGTTTCGGGGGATTACGAAGGGCGCAAACGCAAGGATCGGCGCACTTTGGC
>JABSSA010000388.1 GCA_013214665.1 Paracoccaceae bacterium | reverse complement strand
TGCACGTGGTGATGAGCGCCTCGGATCGCGTGATTTGCCTCAACGGACATGTCTGTTGCGAAGGCACCCCGGCTGTGGTGGCCTCTGCCCCGGAATACCGCGCGCTCTTTGGTGCGGGCACTGGTGGCGCGCTGGCGCTCTACCGGCATGAACACGATCACCACCATCACGATCACGGTGATCATGATGCAGCCGACAAGGCCCAGGAAACCACCCACTGATGCTCGACGATTTTATGACACGCGCCACCTTGGCCGGGATTGGTGTTGCCTTTGCAGCCGCGCCTCTGGGCTGTTTCGTGGTCTGGCGTCGCATGGCTTATTTCGGTGACGCGACAGCTCATGCCGCGATCCTCGGGGTTGCCTTTTCGCTGGCCTTGGAAATTTCGGTTTTTTCAGGCACAATGATGTTCGCCTTGATCATGGCGTTTGCCGTGTCTCAATTGACCAGTCGTGGCTATGCCATCGACACTGTCTTGGGTGTGTTGGCCCATTCGGCGCTGGCCTTTGGATTGGTGGCTGTCTCATTCCTGTCGGGCATCCGCATTGACCTCATGGCCTATCTCTTTGGCGATATCCTGGCCGTGTCGCGCACCGATCTGGTCGTGATCTGGGGGGGTGCTGCTATGGTAGTGGCCTTGATCGCGTGGCGATGGTCTTCGCTATTGACCGCCACCCTTAGCGAAGAACTGGCCTTTGCCAGCGGCCTCAACCCCCAGCGTGAACAGATGATCCTGACGCTGGCCTTGGCGATCACGGTCGCGGTGGCCATCAAGGTGGTGGGTGTCCTGCTGATCGCCGCGCTTTTGATCATTCCCGCCGCCGCCGCGCGCGGGCTGGCCCGCACACCCGAGGCGATGGCGCTTATCGCCGCCGGGATCGGCGCGTTTTCTGCCATCGCGGGGCTGCGCGGCGCCTATATCTTTGACACACCTGCCGGACCTTCGATCGTCTGTGTGGCAGCGATCCTCTTTGCTTGCCTCAACATTGTTGGCTGGAACCGCCGCAACGCCTGACCGCATATATGCCAAAGCGGTGCATAAACGGTGCATAGTTTGTGCATCGCCGGTGTACGCTGTCAAACAGTGGTCCGGGTCTTTGCCCTGTGGATTACTTGGACCAGCCGCGCATGACCCACCGCTCCGCCAAAGCCACCATGGCGAAGAGCGCAATAGACAGCGACGATGACGCAACGATGGCGGCGTAAAGCTTATCGGATTGGTAGTTGAACGTGGCCTGAATGATCAGCGCGCCAAGGCCTTTGTCTGCTCCGATCCATTCACCCACAATGGCCCCGATCACGGCAGTGGCTGTTGCAATTCGCAGCGAAGAAAACAACATCGGCAGCGACCTTGGAAGATGCAGGCGCAAGAAGGTTTCAAACCGGGTGGCCGACAACATGCGAAACAACTCTTCTTCGTTTGCGGTCGCAGATTGCAGGCCGCGCAGCATGTTTACCAGCGTCGGGAAAAAGCAGATGATCGCCGCAATGATGATCTTTGGCGTCATGCCCAACCCGAAAATCAGGATGATGATTGGCGACAACGCCAAGATCGGGATCGTGTTGAAAAACAGCACAACAGGGAAATACGCCATTCGGACGAACTTTGCGTAAGCAAATAATATTGCAAAGAAAACCGCTGCCAGATTGCCGAAAAAGAAGCCCGCCAAAGCCTCGGTAGCTGTGGGCACGAAGTTCGAAAGGATCAAATCGGACTGCGTGAAAAAGACAGAAAAGATCTTGGTCGGAGTTGGCGCGATATAAGCGGGCACGCCCGAAAGCGGCAACAGAAATTGCCAGGCGGCCAAAATGGACACTGCGCCAAAAATCGGCGCGAGAATGGTCGTGGTTCTGCTCACGTCACTGCCTTTATGGTCAAAGCCGTTTCACTCACTGCTTGCGCAGCGCGCTGATCTTGAACTTTCCGTCCCCTCATGAGGCACGCGCCAATAGTTCACGCTGTGCCGCGATTTCGGCGACAATGGCGGGGTCTTCGCGTTTGCAGGCGTTGGTCTCTGTTTTGATGGCGCGCAAATCTTGCAGGTTCAATATCCGCCCCGGATTGGCCCCGAGCACCATAATCCTTTGCCCCAGATACACCGCTTCTTCGATGGAATGGGTGACAAACAAAATCGTCTTTCCCGTGTCACGCCAGATCGACAACAGCTCGTCATTCAGCCGATCACGGGTAATTTCATCCAAGGCCCCGAAAGGCTCGTCCATCAAAAGGATGTCCGGCTCGTCCACCAGTGCGCGTGCGATTGCGACGCGTTGCCTTTGACCGCCTGATAGTTGTGACGGGTATCGGTCTTCGAGCCCGGAAAGGCCCAGCAAATCAATGATTTCCGCGACACGCGAGTCTGACAGTGGTTGCGCTTGATGACCGCCCACTACGGCGGGCAAACGGATGTTTTGCAACACGCTCCGCCAGGGAAGTAAGGTTGCATCCTGAAAGACAAACCCGGTCTTTCGAGAGCGGCGCGCCACTTCCGGCGCGCCACCCAGGACACTGATCTGCCCACCCAAGGGGTCAAGCAGATTGGCGATCACTCGCAACAGGGTTGATTTTCCACAGCCTGAAGGGCCGAGGATGGTCAAAAATTCGCCCGTGGGCACCGTCAGATCGACATCGCTCAGGATCGTGACTGCGTCACGCCCGTTGCGATACCCAACTTGCAGCCCCCGCGCGTCAACCGCTGTTGCGTGTGAACTCATCAGGCTGGTGCACCAAGTTTGGGGCGCGCATCCGCCGTCATCTCAAGGATGGCCGTGGTGTGCACATCTTCCAGGCTTGGACGACCGTTGGCATACTGGCCGATCTGATCATAGAGCGCCAATTGCGCTTCCAAGCTGGCCGGGTCAAAGGTGCCCCATCCATCCCGCGCAGTATCATCATCAAAGCTCAGCTTCAGCACCAGATCGATGGTTTTCTGTTCCCAGCCCAGGTCAAGCCCGTCAACAGCACCAACCATGACTTCCACCGCTTCAGATGGATTGGCATGGACCCAACCCCACCCTTTGGCTGTTGCACCAATAAACGCTGCAAGCTGTTCGGCG
>JABSSA010000387.1 GCA_013214665.1 Paracoccaceae bacterium | reverse complement strand
GGAGCTTTTGACGGATGTCTCTGTCAAATTCGCGCCCGGGTCGTTCTATTTTCTCACTGGGCCGTCGGGGTCCGGGAAAACCACTTTGCTCAAATTATGCTATGGGGCCCTGCTGCCGACAGCGGGGTATACCCGTATCTTTGGCTCCGATGTGCGGACGATGAACCGCGATGATATTGCGCAGATGCGCCGCAAGGTGGGTGTTGTGCATCAAGATGTTCAGTTTCTGGACCATCTGCCTTTGATCGAAAATGTGGCCCTGCCGCTCACCGTGTCCAAGCGTGATACGGCAGAGGCGAAAAATGATCTGACCGATTTACTGGGATGGGTCGGCTTGACCAATCGTGCGAAAGCGCTGCCACCGGAATTGTCGGGAGGCGAACGGCAACGCGCGGCGCTGGCCCGTGCCGTGATCATGTCGCCCGACGTGATTTTGGCGGATGAGCCGACCGGAAATATCGACTGGGAGATGTCGCAGAGGCTCTTGACCCTGTTGGTCGAGCTGAACCGCATGGGCAAGACGATCCTGGTGGCCACGCATGATCTGGCGTTGATCCGGGCGGCCAAGGCGCATGTTCAATCCCGAGTGCTGCGCATTTCGAACCGGCGGGTGCAATTGGCGGGGGCGGATTTGTGACCCCGATTGTGCTTAGATCAGGGATCGGTGCCTTGCTGCGCGGGGATAGCCAGGCGGACAGGGTCGTGCCGCCAACAGGTTTCACCGCAAGGCTGACCGTCTTTGCCGCTGCGGCAATGGCTTTTCTGGCGGTCTGTGCGCTTGCGGTCTCTGTCGCCAGCGCCCGGCTCGCAGAACGCTGGAGCGGCGCGCTTGACGGATCGGCCACCATACGTATCACCGCACCGCAGGATCAGCAGGCCGCCCAGGTCGCGGCGACGTTGCGGGTGTTGGAAACAACGCCCGGCATTTTGACGTTCCGCGCGCTGTCTGATGAAGATATGAGTGGCCTTTTGGTCCCCTGGCTCGGCGATGGTTTGGATTTGTCGGCCCTGCCGGTGCCAGGCATGATCGAACTCAGCACCGAGGCCGATTTTGATCCAACCGGCCTGCGCCTGCGCCTAAGTGGCGAGGTGCCTGGGGCGGTTCTTGATGATCACGGCCGGTGGCGCGCGCCCTTGGCCAAAGCCGCTGGGCGATTGTGGTGGGGCAGCTGGGCGGCGGCGGTTGTGGTGTTTGCCGCGTTGGCTGCCATGGTGACACTTGCGGCGCAGGCCGCCCTTGCCGCCAATGCGCAGGTGATCGCCGTGTTGCGCCTGGTGGGGGCGACAGACAATTACATCGCGCTGGCCTTTGTGCGGCGCTTTACGTTGCGCGCGCTGACCGGGGGATTGGTCGGGATGGTTCTGGCTGTTGCCGCGTTGGCGCTTGTGCCAAGCCGCGCGACAGGCGTTGGGCTTTTGACGGATCTGGGCTTTTCGGGGGGCAGTTGGCTCCTGCCCTTGATCGTACCTGTGGTCTCTGGTGGAGTGGCGTTGGTGGCCACCGCGCGTGCAGCGCAATCAACGCTCAGGAATTTGACATGATCCAATGGGTGCTTTCTTTGCTCTACATTGTTCAGAGCTATGCGATGATGCTGGCTATG
>JABSSA010000386.1 GCA_013214665.1 Paracoccaceae bacterium | reverse complement strand
TTTGGCGGAGACACTGCGCAACCAGCAAGGCTTGTCGGACGAAGCGTTCCGCGATCTGCAAGAGCAGTTCAATCCAGACGCTCAGGCGGGAGAGAGCCAGCAAAATCAGGGGCGTGATGGCGGCCAAGGTGAGGGCCAACAGCATTCCCAAGGTGGCTCGGGTGAGCAAAGCCGCAATCCGTCGCAAGGCGGTCAGGGTGGCAACCAATCGCAAAACAGCGAAGGCGGTGACGGTGGTCTGGAAGGTTCCTTGGCGGACCGACAGCGCGCTTTGCGGGATGAGTTGGGTCGCCAGCAGCGCAATCTGCCCGGTGCTGGCACACCCGAAGGTGATGCCGCGCGCGATGCGCTCGACCGCGCCGGGCGCGCAATGGACAATGCCGAAGACTCTTTGCGGCAGCGTGATTTTTCCGATGCCATCGACAATCAGTCACAGGCGATGGAGGCCTTGCGCGAAGGGATGCGTGCCCTGGGCGAACAAATGGCCCAGCAGCAGCAACAGCAGCAAGGCCAGGGTCAGGGCATGTCAGAGGCGGATCGTATGGCCGAAAACCGCGATCCACTTGGGCGTATGCCGGGTGCCAATGGCGATATCGGTACCGACGAGTCGCTGTTGCAGGGCGATGACGTGTACCGCCGCGCACGCGAACTTTTGGACGAGATCCGCCGCCGATCCGGCGAAGGGGAACGGCCCGATGTTGAGCTGGATTACCTCAAGCGCCTGTTGGATCGGTTCTGATCACTCACCGCTGTCGCTTGTCTGATCATTGATCCAGATCATCAGCGACTGGAACTGCGCATCGAGGGATGCCCGTGCATTGTCGGCGGATGCGATAAAGCTGTTCACATAAGGATCGGCCTGCGGGAAGCGCTCAGAAATTTGCGGCCCATTGGAATAGACGACCACGGCCAGACAGGCGATCAACAGGCTGACCACAAACCCAAGCCGGAAGCCGCGATTGCCGCGCGCCTTTGCAGGTTGCTCTTGTGCGGCGCGATTTTCGGCCCGCCCCGGGCGTTCGTTGCCGGACCGCAGGGTGGAATTGATTTCGTCAATATCGGGCAAAAGATCCCGGCGCGACCCGGCCACCGTGGCCGCGACAGCGCTGGCCACTTCTTCGGTGCGATCCTCTTCCGGGTCAGGCTCTTCGCCGCGCATACGGGCCATCCGGTCGCGCGCTTGGCGCGCACGGCGGTCTGCTTCGTCTTCAACCGGATCCTGCAGGCCCAGGTCCGGCTGGCTTTCCAGCGCTTCGCGCTCCTTGGCGCGCGCCTGTGCTTCTTGTTCCGCCTCTTCGCGCAAAATGTCGGCCACATCTGGCGACATGTTCCGCCGGTTCGGGGCTGAAACTTCATCATAGATTGATCCGGTCGGGTCATCGTCAGCCGCCGAGGGATCAGGTGGTGGCGTTGGCGCAACTTCTTCGCCTGTGTCGTCATCGTCTGCGTGGTCGGGTGCCGCTTGCGCCGCGGCTTGCAGCGCATCTGGATGCTCTTGAAACCAGGTCTTTCCGCAATTGGAACACTGCACATCGCGGCCTTCGGCAGGAATAACCTCGTCAGGCACTTCGTATTGTGCATCACAGTTTGGGCAGATCAGACGCATCACATCGCTCGTTAACTTTTCGCCAACCATATGGGGTGGTCTGAATTCAGAAAAGTGCAATCTGCATTGGCAAAGCTCCGCGCGCCGCATTGCAAGTCGCCTGGTGCTCGGGCACAACAGGCCCAAGAAGCGAGGGGCAGGCGTGATCGAGCTTGAAAATGTGGCCTATTCCTATGGTGGGGGGGAGCTTTTGACGGATGTCTCTGTCAAAAGCTCCCCCCCACCATAGGAATA
>JABSSA010000385.1 GCA_013214665.1 Paracoccaceae bacterium | reverse complement strand
GGCAGAACCTGGTTTTGATCGTTGCCCGCATGGGCCGTCACGCTGCCATCTGCCCGTTCGATCCATTCGCGACCCACTTCGCCCGGTGCGCCGCCTTCCAGCCCGTAGGGTTGGATCGTACGGTGCGAACAGAGCGTCGTGACCGTCATCTCTTCGAGGAACCGCAAGCGCCGGGTCAGGCCATCGCCGCCGTGCCAACGGCCCGCGCCGCCCGAGCCGCGCCGGATCGACATTTCTTCGAGCCGTACGGGGAAGCGCGTTTCCAGGATCTCCGGGTCGGTGCTGCGGGTGTTGGTCATATGAGTTTGCACGGTTGAACAGCCGTCAAAGCCCGGACCAGCGCCAGTGCCGCCGCAGATGGTTTCATAATTCTGAATGCGCTCATTGCCCCAGACGAAATTGTTCATCGTCGCTTGCGATCCGGCCATCGCGCCGATGGCATTCATCAATGCGTTGCACATCAGTTGGCTGACCTCGGTGTTGCCTGCGATCACCGCCGCCGGATATTCGGCGTTGATCATCGACCCACGCGGGGCGATGATGTTGAGCGGACGAAAACAGCCTTCGTTCAAGGGGATGGCCGCGCCCACAAGCGTGCGGAACACATAAAGCACCACAGCATGACAGACCGCCAAAGGCGCGTTGTAATTGTTGGCGTGGCGCGGGGATGTGCCGGTGAAATCAATATCCGCCGTTTGATTGGCGTGATCCACGCGCACGGTGACCTTGATCACCTCGCCTGTATCCAGCGGATATTCACACGCGCCGTCTTTGAGCGCCGAAATCACACGGCGCACACATTCGGCGGCGTTGTCCTGCACGTGGCCCATATAGGCCATCACCACATCCAGCCCGAATTGCGCGATCATCTTTTTGACCTCGCGCATCCCGGTCTCATTCGCGGCCACTTGGGCGGCGAGATCGGCCAGGTTTTCTTCGATATTGCGCACGGGGTATTTGCCGGATGTCAGCAATTCGCGCGTCGCTGCCTCGCGGAAGGTGCCGCCGTCGATCAGTTTGAAATTGTCGATCAGCACGCCTTCTTCTTCGATGACAGAGCTGTCAGGCGGGGCGGAGCCGGGGGTTTTGCCGCCGATATCGGCGTGATGCCCGCGTGAGGCCACATAGAACAGTGCCTTTTTGCCCGCGTCGTCAAAAACGGGGGTGATCACGGTGATGTCGGGCAAATGCGTGCCGCCATTGAACGGCGCGTTCAGTGCGAAAACGTCGCCCGGTTTCATATCCGGGTTCAGGCGGATCACGGTGCGGATGGAATCCGACATGGAGCCCAGATGCACCGGCACATGCGGCGCATTGGCGACAAGGCCGCCGGCGCTGTCAAAGAGCGCGCAGGAAAAATCGAGCCGTTCCTTGATGTTGACCGAATAGGCCGTGTTGGCGAGCGTGGCGCCCATCTGTTCAGCAATGGACATGAAGAGGTTGTTGAAGACCTCAAGCATGACCGGATCGGCCTTGGTGCCCAGAGCCTCGTTGCGCTCCAGCGGGGTGGTGCGGGTCAGGATCAGGTGATCATAGGCGTTGATGGTGGCGCTCCAGCCCGGTTCCACGATGTTGGTGCCGGTGCTTTCGCGGATGATGGCGGGGCCGGTCACGGTTTGGCCCGGATGCATCACGTCACGGTCATAGACCGGCGCGGAACAGGCGGTGCCCTCCATCACCGTGTCCACATGGTCGATGGGGTGCGCAGGATCGGTGGTTTCGGCGCGGGTGACATCCGCCACATCCGCAGCGCCGCCGATCGCCTCAACGGCGAGCGCCTCAAAGATCACCTCACGGCCTTCGGCGGAAAAGCCATAGCGGGCGCGGTGGGCTGTATCGAAATTGGCCAAAAGCTCATCAGTGGTGCCAAAGCCCACTTCGAGCGCCTGATGCGAGCCGCTGAGCCGCAGATGCGCGCGGCGTTCGATGCGGATGTCGGCCGCGTCTACGCCTTGGGCGATGACATTGGCGGTCGCCTCTTGTGCCATGCTGGCGAGCACGTCCTCGGCCTCTGTCACGGCGGTCAATGGCCGCTCAAACTGGCGTTCGCGCAGGTTGCGGATGTCGGCAAGGCCCATGCCATAGGCCGAGAGCACGCCCGCGAAAGGATGCACAAAGACGGTTTCCATCCCCAGCACATCCGCCACAAGGCAGGCGTGTTGCCCGCCCGCGCCGCCGAAACACTGGAGCGCGTATTGGGTGACGTCATAGCCGCGCTGGACCGAGATCTTTTTGATGGCGTTGGCCATGTTTTGCACGGCGATTTTGAGGAAACCATCGGCCAAAGCTTCGGGCGTTTGGGCGGGTTCGCCCGTCTCGGCGGCCATGTTCTGCGCCATCTCCCGAAACTTGGTGCGCACGGCCTCCACATCGAGCGGTTGATCGGCGTTGGGGCCGAACATGGCGGGGAAGTGATGAGGCTGCAGTTTGCCCAGCATCACGTTGCAATCGGTCACGGTCAGCGGGCCGCCACGGCGGTAACAGGCAGGGCCGGGGTTGGCGCCTGCGCTTTCTGGGCCAACCTGCATCCGGCCATCGCGGTAAAAGAGGATCGAACCGCCGCCCGCAGCCACAGTATGGATATGCATCATCGGCGCGCGCATCCGCACGCCGGCAACCTCGGTTTCAAAGCTGCGTTCATAGCGCCCAGCAAAGTGGCAGACATCCGTAGAGGTGCCGCCCATGTCAAAACCGATCAGCTTGTCGAACCCGGCAAGCTCTGCCGTGCGGGCCATGCCCACCACGCCGCCAGCGGGGCCGGATAGGATCGCATCCTTGCCCTGGAAGGTATGCGCGCTGGTGAGACCGCCGTTTGATTGCATGAACATCAGCTGCGCGCCATCGGCACCGCCAAGCTGGTCAGACACCTGGTTTACATAGCGGCGCAGGATCGGCGACAGATAAGCATCGACCACGGTGGTGTCGCCCCGGCTGACCAGTTTCATCAGCGGAGACACCTCGTGGCTGACGGAAATCTGGGTCATGCCTTCTTCGCGGGCAATCTCGGCCACGCGGGCTTCGTGCGCGGGGTTCAGATAGCCGTGCATGAAGGCGATGGCGACGCCTTCGATCCCATCGGCCTTGGCGGCGCGCAGGGCGGCGCGGGCGGTGTCTTCGTCAAGCGGGGTGATCACATTGCCCTCGGCATCCAGCCGTTCAGACACTTCGGCCACGCGTTCATACAGCAGTTCGGGCAGAACGATGTGCAGGTCAAAGAGCGCAGGCCGCGCCTGATAGCCGATGCGCAACAGATCGCCAAAGCCCTGCGTGGTCAAAAGCAGCGTGCGGTCACCCTTGCGCTCAAGCAGCGCGTTGGTGGCGACGGTGGTGCCCATTTTAACGGCTTCGATCGCGCCTGTGGGGATCGGATCATCAGCGCCCAGCCCAAGAAAATCGCGGATGCCAAAGACAGCGGCGTCTTTGTATTGTTCTGGATTTTCCGACAGATACTTGCGCGTTTCAAAGCTGCCGTCCGGCTTGCGCGCCACCACGTCGGTGAAGGTGCCGCCACGGTCTATCCAAAACTGCCACATGGTCAGTATCTCCTTGTGCGCGCGAGTCTGTCTCGCGCGGTATTTGGTGCCCGGTTTGACCCAGGACGATTAGTAGAACAAGCCCGGAAGCCAGAGGGCGATATCGGGGAAGACCAACAAAAGCGCGATCATCCCGATCATTGTCACCACGAATGGGGCGGCCCCGATCATCACATCGACCAATTCACCCCGTTCGCGCACGCCTTGCACGACGTAAAGGTTGATGCCGATGGGCGGCGTGATGAGCGCGGTTTCGAGCAGAACCATCAACAGGATGCCGAACCAGACCGGATCAAACCCCAGCGCGATGACGATGGGCGCAATCAGCGGCGCGGTGGTCAGCAACATGGACAGCGTTTCCATAAAGCAGCCCACAATCAGCAGCACCAGAATGATCACCAGCATAGTCTGCATCGGCGTGATGCCGAGCCCCGTCACGAAATCCGCAAGCGCCTGTGTCAGGCCAATCACCGACAGGACAAAGTTCAGGAACACCGCCGCCAGGATGATCAGCATGATCATGGAGGTGGTGCGCATCGTGCCTTCGATGGCCTGGCGCAGCATCTCAATGGACAGCGTGCGGTTGGTTGCGGCCAGAACGAGCGCGGCGATGACGCCAAGTGCGGCCGCCTCGGTCGGGGTGGCAAGGCCCGCATAGATGGAGCCGACCACCACCAGAAAGATCCCGATGGGCGGCAAAAGGGAGGGCAGCGCGCCGATGCGTTCGGCCCATGTCACCTGAATGCGTTGCCCGCCCCAGCCGGGCCGCAAGAGGCACAGCACGATCACCGTTAGCATGAACAGTGCGGCCAACATGAAACCGGGGATGAAGCCGGCCAGATAAAGCTCGGGCACGGATGTGTCGGTGAGCAGGCCGTAGAGGATCAGGTTGATCGACGGCGGGATCAGGATCCCCAGCGTGCCCCCGGCCGCCACGGTGCCCAGAAAGAGCCGTTCGTTGTAGCCGCGCCGCTCAATCTGGGGGATGGCGACGGTGCCGATGGTGGCGGCGGTGGCCACAGACGAGCCGGAGGTGGCGGCAAAAAGCGCGCAGGAGCCGGTGTTGGCGTGCATCAGCCCGCCGGGCAGCCAGCCCAGCCATTTGACGATGCCGTCATACATCTTTTCGGCGATGCCCGAGCGCAACAGGATTTCGCCCAGCAGGATGAACATCGGGATGGCGACAAGCAGGAAATCCTTGCTGGTCTGCCAGACCATATCGCCGATTGCGCGGTGCAGCGGCATCGGGCTTTCGAGATATTGCATCGTCAGCCCCAGCCAGCCAAGGGCGGCGGCCACAGGCACGGTGAGGGCAATCAGGCCCAGCAGGATAAGAAGCGTTTTGGCGAGCATCAGACCGTCTCATCCTCAATTTGTTCGTCGAGTGTTTTGGCGCCGATCATTTTTTCTGCGCCAGCTTGGTCGCCCCGCAGGGCCGACAGGAATGCGGCCGCAAAAAGGGCGATGCCGCAGAAGATGAAAAAGAGCCAACCGGCGAGCCAAGGGATCTGGGGGATGGCCAGCGGGGTGCGCAGTGGCGTGATGGAGCGCGAGCTGAATTCCAGCGTGTCACCGACCAGAGACCAAGCTTGCCAGCCGACCACACCTGCAAAGCCGATCAGAAGGGCAAGGCCGAAAAAGCTGAGACCAAGGCGGAGCGGGCGGGGCAGGACAACCAAAAGCGCATCCACCCGGATATGGGCGCGTTCGAAAAGTGCGAAGGCAAAGCCGAATGAGGTGGCCACGGCAAAGGCATAGCCAGAGATTTCATCGGCACCTCCGAGGCTGATGTTGGCGAATTTGCGCAACACCACTTCGACGGTGACAAGAAGGGCGGAGCCAAGAATAAGGATGCCGCCGATCCACACCATCAGGCGGGAGAGGCCGTGCAACGAAGAAACAACGCGGGACATGGGAAGGGTCGCTTTGGTGGATCAGAGTGGGTGTAAAGTGCCCCGGCCCGAAGGCCGAGGCAGGGAGAACAGATGGCCCTGACACGTCTTGTCAGGGTGGCCGCCCGTTTATTTGATCGGCGCCGTCAGGCCGAGGATCGGACCAACGGTTTCATTCCAGTTGGCCGCGCAATCCGCGCCGCAGCGTTCCGCCCAGCGGGCCAGAACAACGTCGGTGGCGATCTTGTCACGCGCGGCGATGTCGCCATCGGTTGGCTCTACCAGCGTCATGCTCGCGGCCTCTGTCGGGCAGTCGCCGCCCGTCAGACAGCTGACGGCTGTAGTGTCCTGGCTGGCGTTGTCGGCCCAGAGCTGTTCGTTGAGCTTGCCCACTTCGGCCAGCAGCAGCTTTTGCTGGGCGTCTTACATGGCGTTCCACTTGTCCATGTTCATCGCGCCAAAGGCGATGCCAAAGCCCACGCGGAGTGTGTAGGCATGTGTGGCAACCTGGAACCATTTCGCGTTGTAGGCCGATGTGGTGCCGGTGATACCGCAATCGACAACGCCTTTTTCCAGCGCGGGCACAACTTCGGCGAAGGGCACGGTGACGGAAGTGCCGCCAACGCCTTCGACGAAATCACCAAGCGTGGTGGAGTAAACGCGGATTTTCTTGCCGTCGAGGTCCGCGATGCCGCCGATCTCAGCGTTGCAATACAGCACCTGGCTGGGGAACGGATACAGCATCAGCAGCTTGGCGTTGTAGGTTTCGGCAAAGGCCTTTTCCATCGTTGGGAAATAAGCTTCCTGCACTTCGCGGCTGGTGTCGAAATCCTGGATCAGAGAGCTGAGGTCGGAGCCTTCGAAAATCGCGTTTTCCGCGGCGACATAACCGGGCAGGCCAAAGGCGAAATCAAACACGCCGTTTTTGACGAGGCGCATGATTTCAAAGCCCGAGAGGCCCAGTTCGGTTTGCGGCTTGATCTCACCCACGATGGAACCGCCAGACGCGGCTGCGATGGTTTCGTTCCAGAATGGGCCTTCGTGGCTCTTGTAATTGGGCAGTGAGCCCCATGTGCCGACGGCTTTGATCACGACCGGTGAGTCAGCGACCGCAACAGTCGCACTGGCCAATGCGATAGCGGCAGATGCGAGTAGTTTTTTCATGGTTGGTCTCCTGTTGGATTTTGAGTTGGTTATGGAATGAAGGCGTCGGCGGTATCGTCGATATCGGTGATCAACATGCGGCCGGGCGTGTGCGTGATACAAAGCGGCAGACGCGCCTGCGCCAACGCGTTTTGTGGCGTGACCCCGCAGCCCCAGAACACCGGCACGCCGGTGCCCACAGGGGGATCGCCCCAATCGGGTGTCTGGATGTCTGCGATGCCGATCTCCGACGGGTCGCCCACATGCACAGGCGCGCCGTGGGCCCATGGGTATTGGGCGGTCACCTCGGTGGCGAGATCAATCTGATCGGCTGGGATCAGGCGCATCGAGACGACCATGCCGCCGGAAAACGGGCCAGATGCGGTTGTTTGCAAATTGGTGCGGAACATCGGGACGGTTTTGTTGTCTTCGATGTGCATCATGCGGACGCCGGCCTGCATCAAGGCACGCTCAAAGGTGAACGAGCAGCCCAAGGCGAAGCCCACGAAATCGTCCTGCCACAGATCGGCGATGTCAGTGACGGTTTCGGACAGTGCCCCATCGCGGTAGATGTTATAGCTGGGTACGTCGTGGCGTAGGTCAATTGCGCCTAAGGCGTGCCAATGCGGGTCGCCCACATCCGTTTTCCCGACCAAAGGGCAGGGTTGGGCGTTGCGGCGGCAATAGGCGTCGAAATCGGCGGCGTAGGCTTGCGGCAGGATGGCGAGATTGGCCTGCAATTTGCCCGACGCGAGGCCAGCGGTTTGACCGCCGAACGCGCCCGAGCGGATTGCGGCGCGCACGGTCTGCACGTCTGCGTCTGACAAATCCTGATTGTTGATTTTATGCGGTATCACGCGCTTCCCCCTGGTTGCCCAAAGGGTAGGCACGGGGTGGCGATCAGATCAAATCATGAATAATCATCAGTTTCGATAGATTTTACTTATGAAAATCCTCTGCGGTTTTCAGCGCCAAACTGGCCGCCGCCTGACCCAGAGTTGCGCCGGGGCCGGTGAGGTAGGAGGCGGAAAAGGTCAGCGCTTCGGGCCGCCAGCCGGGATCGAATTCTTCGATCTCGTTTCGGGAAAGGTAAGGTTCTGCAAGGGCTTGGGGCAACGCGCCCACGCCCAGATCGGCGGCGACCATGCGGAAACAGGCAGACAGAGACGACGATGGAAACAGCGCAATATCCGGCCCATAGCGCGCGAGCAGCTCTTCTTTGAGCGTGCGGAAAGGCCGTGTGTCGCGAGCGAAGGTGATGACAGAGGCCCCTTCGGCCGGGCTGGCGTGTGTGGCGCCTGCTGCGCGGAACCAGCGCAAATCAAAAGTGGGCAAAGCGACGTTTTCGACTCGGTAATCCGAGAGCGGGCCCATCAAAAGCGCGAGGTCGATTTTGTTTTCAAACAGGCGTTCGCGCAGCGCGCGGGAGATGTCGACATCAATCTCAACTGTGAGGTTTGGGTATGCCGCTCGCAGGGCTTGCACAAACTCAGGCAGCCAGGATTGGGCGATCGTCTCTGACACACCCATGCGAAAGAGCCGGGTGAAGCCCTCTGGCCCGGCCACGTCCCGTTCGATCAGACTGCCCAGTTCGAGGTAATGTTCGGCATAGCCCAGCAAGGCATCGCCGCGCTTGGTGAGGGCCATGCCGCTGCTGCGGTCAAAAAGTGCTGCGCCCAGCGTGTCTTCGAGCGTTTTGATACGCGCGGTCACGGCGGGTTGGGTGATGTTCAGCCGATCCGCGGCTTTGCGCACGCCGCCGGTTCGGGCCACTTCGAGAAAGGCGCGCAATTGATCGAGCGTGAAATTCATGGGCGTGCCCCTTTGTTTGGGCATTTGTGACCCGAAGGCGGGTGGGCGTCAAAGGCGTTTGTTGTGGCTTTGGCCGGAAGGGGGCCGGTGGTTTTTGCCGGTGCGGTCAAAATTACGCTTGCGGGACCGGGCTTGAGTGTGGTCGCAAGGGCGGGCGACCCCAGACGAATAGGTGATGTCTTGCCCCAATCTTTGAAGAACCCGTGGCGCGGTGGCGGTATGCCGGTGGATTTTGTCGGCCCGATCAATGATCCAAGCGATGTGGGTCGGTTGTTGTCGATGTGCCCGGCGCATTCGGAAACGCCGTTGCGGCAGGTGCCGGAACTGGCGCGACGGCTTGGCGTGACTGAGGTTTGGGTGAAAGATGAGCGCAGCCGCATGGGGCTGGGCAGTTTCAAAGCGCTGGGTGCGGCACATGCCATTGCGCGCGAAGCGGCGGGATCGGTGCAAGGTGACGATTGGAACACGGCGCTGGCCGGACGCACCTATGTGACGGCGAGCGCGGGCAATCACGGGCTTTCGGTTGCGGCTGGGGCGCGGCTTTTTGGGGCCACGGCGGTGATTTATCTGTCAGAGACGGTGCCACAGAACTTTGCCGCGCGGCTGGCCGAGAAGGGCGCGCAGGTGGTGCGTGCAGGCGAGAATTACGAAGAAAGCATGGAGGCCGCTGAAAAAGCCGCCGCCACGCAAGGCTGGACGTTGCTGTCGGACAGCTCGTGGGACGGGTATAGCGAGATGCCGCTGCGGGTGATGGAAGGCTATTTGCAGATGGCGGAAGAGGCCGCGCAGCAGATTGATGACGTGCCCACCCATATCATGTTGCAAGCGGGCGTTGGCGGATTGGCGGGGGCCATGGCCGCACATGCGCGCCGGGTTTGGGGCGACGCGCCCGAGATCATCGTGGTGGAGCCCGAAGCCGCCCCGGCCCTGATCGAAAGCGTCAAGGCGGGCCATGCGGTGACAACAGAGGGGCCGGTGTCAAACATGGGCCGGCTGGATTGCAAGACGCCTTCGTTGATCGCGCTCAAAGGGCTGACGCAGGATGCGGATCTGTTTGTGACCATAACCGAAGACGAAGGCGCGCGGGGGGCTGCGGAACTGGCCGAGTTTGATCTGGCCACGTCGCCTTCGGGCGGTGCAGGTCTGTCTGCGTTGCTGGCGGGGCTTGAGCTTGGGCCGGAGGCGCGGGTGTTGGCGTATCTGAGCGAAGGGCCAGCCGATGACTGAGCCGTCGTTGATCTTTCCTGCTGATGAATTTCGGGGAAGGGTGGCGCGGCTGCAGGCCGAGATGGGGGCGCAGGGGCTGGATGCGCTGTTTCTGACTACGGCGGCGGATATCTTTTATGTCACCGGGTTTCTGACACGGTTCTGGGAAAGCCCGGCACGGCCGTGGTTTGTGATCGTCCCGCAGATGGGCGCGCCGGTGGCGGTGATCCCGTCGATCGGGGCGGAGCTGATGGGGCGCTGTTGGATCCGGGACGTGCGGATGTGGGATGCGCCGTTTCCGGGTGACGACGGGGTGAGCCTTTTGGCGGAGGTGATCTGTGATCTGCTGCCCAAGCGGGCGCAGATTGGGGTGCCGTCGGGGTTGGAGACCCATGTGCGGATGCCCGTGGCCGATTACGCGCGGGTTGCCGCTGCGATTGCGCCGCGCGCCTTTGTGGATGGCACAAGCGCCCTGCAGCGCGTGCGCGAAATCAAGTCAGCGGCCGAGATCGCCAAGATCCGCACCACCTGTGGTGTGGCGGATCGCGCCTTTGCGCGGGTGCCGGAATTTGCGCGTATCGGAGCGCCGCCGGATCAGGTCTTTCGCGATTTTCAGGTGGCGCTTTTGCAGGAAGGAGCAGATTGGGGCAGCTATGTTGCCGGGGCGGCGGGGCCGGGGGGCTATGGCGATGTGATTTCGCCCGCAAGCAGCGTGCCTTTGGCGGCGGGCGATGTGGTGATGTTGGACACGGGCGCGGTGAAAGACGGCTATTTCTGCGACTTTGACCGGAATTATGCGGTGGGGCCCTTGGCGCCTGCTGCGGCGCGGGCGCAAGAGGCGTTGTGGCAGGCCACGGAGCGGGTGCTGGCGGAGCTGCGTCCGGGGATGCGGGCGAGCGCGGTGCATCGGATGTTTGTAGACGCGCTGGAACAGGGCGGCGTGACGCCGGGCGGTGGCCGGTTGGGGCATGGCTTGGGGGTGACGCTGACGGAATGGCCGTCGTTCACGCCACATGATCAGACAGAATTGCGCGCAGGCATGGTTCTGACGCTGGAACCCGGCGCTGTGACGGATGATGGCCAATTGATCGTGCATGAGGAAAACATCGTGCTGCGTGAGGGCGGGGCAGAGCTGCTGTCGGCGCGTGCGCCTCAGGTGATGCAGGAGATCGGCGCATGACGGGCTTCCCTTATGAGGTTGAGGCGCGAGACGGGCCGGTGATGGGTTTGATCGTGTTGCGAGCGGACGAGACGATTGAGCAGGATTTCCGTCGGTTTTTTGCGCCTGATCAACGCTTGCATGTGACGCGGGTGGTATCGGGTGATGCGCTGACGCCCGATAGTATTGCGATGATGGAACAGCGGTTGCCAGAGGCGGCAGGATTGTTGCCGGCTGGTATCGCGTTCGATGCGGTGGGCTATGCCTGCACATCTGGGACGACCTTGATCGGTGCGGACCGGGTGGCCGAACTGGTGCGCAGCTCTGCCGAAGCGCGAGGTGTGACCGATCCGTTGAGCGCCACAATTGCCGCGGCAAAAGCGCTGGGCATTGCACGGATGGGGATTGTGTCGCCCTACATCGCGTCGGTGACCGGCCCGATGGAAGCAGCATTTGCGCAAGCGGGGATCACCGTGCCGCGCACGCTGTCTTTCGGAGAAGAGATTGAGGCGCGGGTCGCGCGGATCACACCGCAGTCCATCGCGCAGGCTGCGCACACGTTGGCCGGAGAGGTGGCGGTGGACGGGGTTTTTCTGTCGTGCACCAACTTGCGCACTTTGGACGTGATCGAGGATCTGGAAGCGACGCTTGGTCTGCCGGTGCTGAGTTCGAACCAGGCGTTGGCCTGGCATATGGCGCGGCTGTCTGGGGTGCAGGTTTCGGTGCCCTGCGGGCGTTTGTTCGCGGTTTAGTGCGTGGGGTGTTCAACGTACTGCACAAATGCCCTGCAACGGATGCGCGGATCTCGGAGCACTTGTTTTTGGGCAAAACCCGAAAGGCGATAGTCAATCGTAGAGCGATTCAGACAATTGGGCGGCTGCGTCCTGCAGCATGTTTTTTCGCGTGATCATCTGGGGAATAGACAACCTTTGTGTCGGCCCGTGATAGGCGAGCGCGGCGACGAAACGCCCCGCAGAGTCGGTGACAGGAACCGCGATGGCGACCATGCCTTCCATGAACTCTTCTTGGTCCAGCGAATATCCGAGATCCGCGATTTCGTACAATTCTGCCAAGAGGCTTTCCGGGGTGACAAGGGTTGCGCTGGTGAGCTGTTCTAGGTTGAGCGTCGCTACAAAGGCCCTGCGGTTGCGGGGCGACAGGCTGGCCATGAAGCATTTGCCGCTGGCAGTGCAGTGAAAAGGCACGTGCGTGCCGACCGGAAGCTGGATTCGGAAGGGCCAATCCGTTTCGACACGGTCGAGATAGTTCATGCCCGAATCCTCGGGCACAACAAAGTTGACCGTTTCATGCACTTCGCGCGCGATGTTTGTCAGGATCTGGTGGCGCAGGATGTGGGAGCGCGAGTTATAGAGTAGCCCCGCCCCCAGCTCGCGCAGGCGTCGGGCCGTATGGAAGCGTTTTGAATTGCCCTGCCGGGTGATAAATCCGTTATTTTCCAACGTGGTACAGAGCCGGTGCACGGTTTGTTTGGGCAGGCCGAGATGTTCGTTGATCTCTGTCGCCGTCATCGCACGATCACTTTTACCCAACACTTCGAGGATAAGCAGAGTTCTCAAATTGGTCGGTATGCGATCCGTATCGGCCATTGGTTTTGCGCCCAGATGAATTGGTTGTTGCTTTCGACAAGAATCATTGTAGCGTAAAGCGACGTAAAAAATCGAGACCAAAAGTCTCATTTTTTGATTGGGAGGAATATGGAGTTCGACTTCGTCATTGTTGGCGCGGGCTCCGCTGGGTGCGCATTGGCCAGTCGGCTGTCTGAAAACGGCCGGTACACCGTTGCGTTGCTTGAAGCTGGACCACGCGATACCAACCCTTGGATTCACATCCCCGTTGGGTATTTCAAAACCATGGGCAATCCGAAGTCGGATTGGCGGTACGAAACCCAAAAGGATCCGGGCATTGCCGGTCGGTCCATTCCTTGGCCGCGCGGGCGTGTGTTGGGCGGGTCGAGTTCCATCAATGGGCTTTTGTATGTCCGTGGACAGCCGCAGGACTTTGACGGTTGGGCCCAGATGGGGTGCACCGGGTGGTCCTGGGATGGCGTCTTACCATATTTCAAACGCTCAGAGACGTGGAATGGCCCTAACGGCACAGATGTGCGCGGAAAAGACGGCCCATTGTCGGTGCAGCCGTCGCGGCTGAACCGCGACGTGGTTGACCGCTGGGTCGATGCGGCGGTGGCTGCGGGTTACAAGCGGACCGAAGATTACAACGATGTGGATCAGGAAGGCGTTGGCTATTTCCAGCTGACCATGAAGGGCGGGCGTCGGTGTTCGTCTGCGGTGGCCTACCTGAATCCGGCACGGGGGCGTGATAACTTCACGATCCTGACCAATGCGCAGACCGAGAAGGTACTGATCAAGGAAGGCCGCGCCGTTGGTATTCGCGCGCGGTTGAACGGACAGATGCGAGACATTCGCGCACGGTGCGAAGTGGTGCTATCGGCGGGCGCGATTGGGTCGCCTCAGATCCTGATGCTGTCGGGGATCGGAGACCCGGATGATATCCTGCCGCATGGCATCGAGATGCAAGCCGAGGTCAAGGGAGTTGGCAAGAACCTTCAGGACCATTTGCAGGCCCGTCCGGTGTTCAAAACAACGCTGAGCACGATCAACGTCGAGACCAACAACATCTTCAAACAGGGTCTGATCGCGTTGCAATACGCGCTAACGCAGCGTGGGCCCATGACGATGGCCGCGAGCCTTGGGACGGCGTTTTTGAAAACTGAGCCGCATCTGGAGACGCCAGATATTCAGTTTCACATTCAGCCGTTTAGCGCGGATCGCCCTGCGTTGGGCGCGCATCCATTTTCGGCCTTTACGGCGTCGGTCCTGCAACTGCGTCCGGAAAGTGCGGGTCATTTGACCCTGTCGAGCGCCAACATGGATGATCATCCGAAAATTCACCCCAATTATCTGGCGACCGACACCGATTGCCGCACGATAGTGAAGGGAATCCAGATCGCGCGCCGTATCGCGCAGGTGGAGCCGCTCAAATCTCACATCACGGAAGAACATGCGCCCGGCGCATCGGTGGCTATGGATGATGAGCAAGCAACGCTTGACTGGGCACGGGAAAACGCGGTGACAATCTACCACCCGACAGGAACGTGCAAAATGGGCACCGATCCGATGGCTGTTGTGGATGCACGGCTGCGGGTGAAGGGGATTAAAGGACTGCGGGTGGCGGATGCGTCGATCATGCCAATCATCACCAGCGGCAACACGAACGCGCCTGCCATCATGATTGGCGAAAAGGCATCCGACCTCATTTTGGAGGATGCTAGCGCGTGAGGATGAACGAATACACTCGGCTTCGGCCGTGTGAAGGAATGGAGGCTGGCGTGCCAGCGATATCCATAAGCACCGGGGACAGAGCCTTCGACCCCGCCGTGAGCAAGACAAGATGAGGGCAACATGTATGGGAGGATATCCATGTTTAAACTCAAGACCTTAGCAGCTGGTGCAACAGCGCTTGCGCTGATGGCATCCACTGCGATGGCCGAAAAAGTTCTGCGTATTCAGTCGGTTCTGTCGAACTCGGCTGACGAAGTATATATGCTGAACGAATTTGGTAAGGACGTTGCGGCCCTGACAGGCGGCTCGCTGACCATTGAAGTTCTGCCTGCAGGTGCGGTTGTTGGCCCACGCGACATCATGGACGCGGTGGACGCTGGCCTTGTGGAAGGCGGCTTTGCCTGGACCCACTATTGGGGTGGTAAGCACGTTGCGGCAAACCTCTTTGGTGCGCCTGTTGCGGGTGCCGGTGTTGGCCTCGACAACATCGCATTCCTGAGCTGGTTCCAGTATGGCGGCGGCAAAGAGCTGTATGACCGTCTGTGGGACGAAATGGGCGTGAACGTCAAAGGCTTCTTGCTGCAGCCTGTTGGCCCAGAAGCTTTGGGTTGGTTCCCTGAGCCGATCAAATCCATGGACGACTTCCGTCAGATGCGGTTCCGTGCCCCTCCAGGCATGGTGGGTGCTGCTTATGCTGACATCGGCGTGCCTGCGGTTGCGATGGGCGGCGGTGACATCCTGCCAGCTCTGGAAAAAGGCACAATCGATGCGGCGGAATGGTGCTGCCCGAAGCCTGACTCCGTGTTTGGTTTCCAGAAAGTGCTGAAGCACTACTATCTGCAGGGTCTTCACCAGGTCACAGTGAACGCCGACATGTATGTGAACGGCGATTTCTATGACAGCCTGTCTGACACGGAAAAGAAAGCGCTGGAAGTTGCGGCAAACGCGTCTCTGTCCAAGTCCCTGTCCTACCGTATCTATGAAAACGGTAAGGCGCTGAAGGATCTGACAGACAACCACGGTGTTATCCTGGAAGATACGCCAGCGGACTACTTTGTTGAGTACTCGGCGGCGGCAAGCCGTGCGCTGCAGGCAGCTGCAGACGAAAACGAGTTCTTCGCAGAAGTCTGGGCGTCTCAGCGTGCTTTCGCTGAAATCGCAGTTCCATTCTGGGCGGGTGCACAGACCTCGAATGCAGGTCTGGGCCGCGCCTTTGCGGACACTCTGAAGTAATTCAGATCAGAACGGGCTTCTTCGGAGGCCCGTTCGTTCTTTTATTCCGAGCGCCTTTGGGAGCGGGCGCTTCGAAAAAAAGAACGTGGATGCTCAATCCGCGTCAATGGGAGGGACCACCACATGGCCGACGAACCAAATCCAGAAGACCTGGAGATCGCGGACGAACTGATCGCTGAGCGACGTGCTGAAGCGCCGGGGGAAACGCCGGAAGACATGACGGCCTGGCAACGTCCGATTACGGCGGCCATCGACGTGATCAACTATCGCGCGGGTCAGATCATCGCACTGATGATGGTGCCGTTGATCGCCGTGGTGGTGTGGGAGGTGTTCTCTCGTAACTCCTTTATCATTCTGCAAGACGCCGGGTTCGAAGATTTCGCCCGTAGCTTGGGCCTGGGCCCCACATTGCAGGCCTATGACCTCAGCCGGATGATCGCCGGTGTGTTGTGGATGGCGGGGGCGGGCTATGGCCTGATGCGTGGGGTGCATATCCGTGCTGATTTCCTCTATCGCAACTGGACAGATAAGACGCAGGCGACGGTGGATGCGCTGCTGTATCTGCTGTTTTTCATCCCTTCGATGATCTTTTTCACCGTGGTGGCGGCGCAATTCTGGTGGCTGGCCTACGACACGGGCGAGCGTCTGGCGCTCGACAGTGCGTGGCAGCCGATCCTGTGGCCTGCACGTCTGGCTATGCCAATCGGTGGTGTGCTGTTGCTTTTGCAAGGCCTGCCCGAGATTTTCCGCGCCTTCCACAAGATGGGCAAAGAGCGAGAGCGGCTGTTTGTACGGGCGTTGCCTGTTTACGTCGTGGCCGTTGTCTGGCTGAGCCTCGCGATCTTTGCGCCTGATCTGGTGCCGGGTGGTGAATGGTTCACTGATCTGATGAAGGCGCGTCCGGGTCTGGACAAGCCGACCATCGGTTTGATCATGCTGGGGGCGATGCTCTTTGTGATCTTTATCGGGTTCCCGATTTCCTTCACGCTGATCTTCCTTGCCTTTGTCTTTGGCATCTGGGGGTCGAACTTAAAGCTGACCACGCTGTTGATGACGCTGAACACCAACTCCACCATGCTGAACGATCAGCTGATGGCGGTGCCGCTGTTTGTTCTGATGGGTATCGTGATGGAATCCGCAGGCCTGATGGAGCGGCTCTTTGCCTCGATCCAGATGATCATGGCGCGGGTGCGCGGGGCCTTGTTTATCGCGGTTTTGATCGTGTCGACGATCTTTGCCGCCGCAACAGGGATTGTGGGCGCGTCGGTCACGCTGCTGGGCATCATGGCGGGCGCCACGATGAGCCGGTCGGGATACAACGTGCAGCTTGCCGCGGGCACGATCACCGCGGGCGGGACGCTGGGCATTCTGATCCCGCCGTCGATCATGTTGATCGTGATGGGGCCGGTGCTCGAAGTGTCCACGCTGGATCTGTTCCGAGGGGCGTTTATTCCGGGCGCGCTTTTGGCATCGCTCTACCTGATTTACACATTGGGGCGCTGCTGGATTAACCCGGAGCTTGGCCCGATCCTGTCGGACGAAGATCAGCCCGACACCTCGCGCTATTACGGTGCCGAAGTGGCGTTGATCTGTCTTGGTATCCTGACCGTCTGCCGTGTCTTTGGCCTTGGTCTGGGCGGGTCATTTGCGGGTGTTGTGCCCTTTGGCGGCCTGATCGTTCTGGCGCTGACATGTGGGCTGGCCTATGCCGCGTACCGAAATCTGAGTGTGCTGCGGATTGCCTTGCCGATTGCGGTGGCTTTCCACCTCTTGATGATCGTAGCGAACCCAAGCGCGTGGTCGATGGTTATGGGCGCGTTCATGGTGCTGTTGGCCATTCTCGCCCGTCCAATCTATGGCTCGGATGCCCATGAAAACTTCCACTTCTCTGATCTTTGGAATGAATTCTTTGCCGGTCTGATGCCGCCAACGATCCTGATTTCCTTTGCTCTGGGGTCGATCCTGTTGGGTCTGGCGACACCTGCGGAAGCGGCGGCGATGGGGGCCTTTGGTGCGATCCTCTTGTCCATCGGCTATCGTAAGTTCACCATGCCGGGCTTCTTTGACAGCCTGATCAAAGCGCTGGAAATCACTGTGCTGATCATGTTCCTGGTGGCGGCCTCCAACTTCTTTGGCGCGCAGTTCAGCGCATTGGGCACACCCAAGATGCTGACCGAGATGCTTTTGGGGCTGGAGTTGTCACCCTATCTGATCTTGCTGGTGGTGATGGCGTTGATCTTCCTGCTGGGCTGGCCGCTGGAATGGGTGCCGATCGTGTTGATCGTGGTGCCGATCCTGTTGCCAACGGTTGAAGGGCTATCGCTGCATGGGCTGGACCGCTATGACCTGATGGTTTGGTTCGGGATCCTTGTGGCGGTGAACCTGCAAACGGCCTGGCTCAGTCCGCCGGTGGCGTTATCGGCTTACTTCCTGAAAGGGGTGGTGCCGAATTGGGATCTCAAAGACATCTACCTGGGTATGATGCAGTTCATGCTGGTACAGCTTTGTGGCTTGATCCTGTTGCTGATCTTCCCGCAGCTGGTGCTTTGGTTGCCCAAAGTGATGGGAGGCTAAGGGCATGAGTGGTCAAAGATCGACCGTCTCGTACCTCAAGTGGCCTTTGATTGTGACCGTGGTCGGCCTGGCGTTGTCAGGCTGGTTGGGGTGGGCCACGGTGGGCACGGTTGGCGGCGTGATGTCGTTCCTGTTGGTGGGTGGCGTACTGGCGGCACTGGAAATTTCACTGTCCTTCGACAATGCGATTGTGAACGCCAACAAGCTGCACGAAATGACGCCTGTCTGGCAGCGCCGTTTTCTGACTTGGGGTATATTGATCGCGGTGTTTGGGATGCGGATTGTATTCCCGCTGGCCATCGTCGCGATTTTTGCCTGGATCAACCCGTTCGAGGCTGTGCGCCTCGCGCTGGCCGATCCGGACGAATACGCGCACATCATCGAAAGCTCACATGGCTCTATCGCCGCGTTTGGGGGCACGTTCCTGATGATGGTGGCGCTCAAGTTTTTTGTGGATGAAGACAAATCCATCGACTGGATCAAAGGGATCGAAGGCGGCCTGCGCAAGTGTGGATCGGTGCGCGGGTTTGAAATGGGCTTTGTGCTGCTGGTCGTCATCATTATCACGCAGGGCCTGCCGGATGAAATGCAGGGATCATTCCTGTTTTCCGCCATCATGGGGCTTTTGGTGTTCCTGCTGGTGGATGGTTTGGGAGAATTCCTGGACGAAAGCGGCGAGAAAGCCTCGAACCTTGGAGCCAAAGGTGGCCTTGGTGCGTTTCTTTATCTTGAAGTTCTGGACGCCAGTTTTTCCTTTGATGGCGTGATTGGCGCATTTGCCCTGACCACAAACATCATTCTGATCGCAATCGGCCTTGGCATCGGTGCGATGTATGTGCGGTCCATGACCATAATGCTGGTGGAAAAAGGCACGCTACAGCAGTTTCGTTATCTGGAACATGGCGCGTTCTATTCCATTTTCGCGCTGGCGATCATTCTGTTCATGCAGTCTTTGACGCATGTGCCAGAAACATTGACCGGTGGG
>JABSSA010000384.1 GCA_013214665.1 Paracoccaceae bacterium | reverse complement strand
TTATCGCGCGTGCAGATATTGCGGACCGATACCGCAAGCGGTTGGGGCGGCGGCATCCCATTTTGGGCGATGGGACATTGCATGGCGCTTTGGCGTCTGCTTGGCCCCGCAAAAGAGGCGGGACGGTGGATGTTGGCCCGGTTTTGATTGCGGCGCGCGTAGCACGCGGCAACAGCCTTACCCGGACGCACAGCTGACGCAGCGGGTGGCGGCGAGGTCAAGTTCCAAACGCTTTGGCGGGATATCGTCACCACAGTCTTCGCAATTGCCGTAGTCGCCCTCTTCCAGCCGTTGAAGCGCGGCGTTAAGGCGGGCGAGTTCGGCGCGCCTGCGGGATTGGCCTGCGTTTGCCATTGCTTGGTTGATCAGGGCGTCCTGACGGCTGAGCCGACCGATGGCCTGTTGGTCGAGCGTCACGGTGGCGGTGCCAGCCTGACCGCCTTCGAGATCGGCCTGAAGTTCCGATATTCTGGCCTTAATCAGATCAAGAAATTTTGATTGTTGCGTCTCATTCATATCCTCAATGTTGTGCATCAAGCATTTGCATTTGCGCAAGAGCGACTAGGTACGATATCTAGAAGGCCAGTAAGGAGCTGTGACATGGTTGATGTTCGCACAAATATTTCGGCGATTGACCCGGTTTGGGAGCAGATCACGGACGAGGCGCGCCAAGCGGTTTTGGATGAGCCGTTGATTGGTGGTTTTGTACATGCCTGTATCTTGCACCACACGTCGCTCGAGCGGGCGCTGAGCTATCGGATCGCTGCGAAATTGGCCTCAAACGAGATGTCGATGGTCGTTGTGCGCGAGATCGTGGACGAAGCGTATAAGCAGGATCCCGATCTGATCGCACAGTCGCGCGCAGACCTGGTGGCGATTTATGATCGTGACCCGGCGTGTCACCGGTTGGTACAGCCTGTGCTGTATTTCAAAGGCTACCTGGCCGTGCAGGCGTATCGTATTGCGCATTATCTGTGGACTGCGGGGCAGCGCGATCTGGCTTATTTCTTTCAGATGCGGTCGAGCGAGATATTCGGGATTGATATTCACCCGGGTGCCAAGTTGGGCCGTGGGATCATGATTGACCATGCGCATTCCATCGTCATTGGCGAAACCGCCGTTGTCGGTGACAATGTGTCGATGCTGCATTCGGTCACTCTGGGCGGGACCGGTAAAGAAATGGAAGACCGTCACCCCAAGATTGGAGATGGCGTTTTGATTGGCGCCGGGGCCAAGGTGTTGGGCAACATCAAAGTGGGCGATTGCAGCCGTATTGCGGCTGGGTCTGTCGTTTTGGAAGAGGTGCCGTCTTGCAAGACGGTTGCTGGTATCCCGGCGAAAATCGTGGGCGAAGCGGGATGCGATCAGCCATCGGTTTCGATGAACCACATGCTGGGCAAAGACACCTGAGATAAGACGGGCGGCAATACGCCGCCCAATTTTCCATTACTTCGTCAAATCCTGGGCAAGCATTAATGCGTTTCCGTCAGGATCAAAGAAGGTGGCGGTGCTGACCATGCCTTCGACAGTCATGGTTTCACCATCAAAGGCGACACCTTCGGCCTCTAGGCTTTTGCGCGCTGTGTGAATGTCGGCGATGCCGAAGACAGGCACCGTGTTGCCCGGCGCGCTTTCCATCTGTTCGCCAAAACCCAAGGTGACGCCGTCGGTGTTGGTTGCAACCTCGCTCCAGCCTGCGTCATCGGCGTGATAAAGCAAGCCAAACCCCAACATCTTTTCGTACCACGCTGCGCTGGCGTGCCGGTCTTTGACCGAAATGGCGATTGTGATCGTGGCATCAGGCGAAACAACAGGCATGGGGTTTTCCTTTTTCGTAAAATATATTAAATATACTTTATGGACATTGCAGCACTTGTCAAGATCACCACTCGCGCTTGGGCTTTGGACATTCTGGCGGCCTTTCACGAGGGTGTGCCGGGGCGGCAAGCTGCGCTGTTGGCGCGCGTGGGGGCCGGGCGGACGGCATTTGCGCAGAGCCTGACGCATCTGGTGGACTTGGGTCTGATTGAGCGAAACCCGGGGCACGGGCACCCATTGCGCCCTGAGTTTCGATTAACGGAGCAGGGGCGCTTGATTGCGGTGATGGCGTCGAAGGTGCAGGCCTTGCCGTTGGCGGTGCCGGAACGCCAGATGTTGCGCAAAGCGTGGAGTGTGCCGGTATTGGCGGTTAGCGGCAGGCCCACCTATTTTTCGGAGATCAAGGCAAAGCTGCCGCCGATCACGGATCGGGCGTTGTCGCAATCGCTCAAACACCTGAACGCGCAGGCGTGGGTTTCGCGTGTGGTTGACCCGGAAGCTTATCCACTTCGCCCGCAATACGTGGCGATCGGGGTCGGAGCCGAAGTACGGGCCGCGGTGCAGGAGGTGCTGTGATCAGCGGCGCGATTTGGGTGGCAGGCTTGGCCGGCCTTCGGTGATCCGATCATGGCGTGGGGCAAAGGCCTTTTCCGCAAAGAAAATGTAGAACATCGCCAACACCCAGAAGAGGGAAATGCTGTAAGTCCACATGTTGCCTTGACGCGATGACACAGAAATATACCAGCTGCCGTCGCGCAGGTTGTTCACACAGTCCAAACGCCAATGAGCTCCGAAAATGCTGGGCGGGTGACACCAGTCGCGGTCAATCTCTACACTCTTGCGCTTGCGCCAGCACCCGTTGGACGGCGCGCAGGTTTCGCCCTGCCCGGTAAATGGCGTGAGGCCATCAAAGGTGGCGGACGGGTCCAATGCGTGAGTGTGCATACGAAACGCGATATGCTCCATCTCGTTTTGGTATTCTTTGGCCCATTGTGCATGCCGATGTGCATAGTAATTCCAATGCACCTGGAACAAGAGCACGACCACGGTGGCCAAGGTGACAAGAAGCGCGCAGCCGTATTTGATCGCGGGCGTCTTGGTCGCGTGGCTTGCAAAAAAGACGATCAGGCCGCCCACAGCCCCAACGTAAAGCACAAGACCTTCGAGGCGCTGGGCGTGAAGAGTGTTGGCTTCTGTTGTGTGAAAAACGTGCAAATCCTGCACGAGAGAAAGAAATTCTTTGAGCGTTTCAAATGTCATAGGTAACCCGCAGTATATGACCACGGGTTACCATGTTTGTCGGACCCACTGAAGTGGCTTAGGCCAGCATTCCGATTGGGCTTTCCAAGTTGTCGACAATTGCCGCCAAAAGCTCTGCGCCGAGTGCGCCGTCAATAACCCTGTGATCGACAGACAGCGTTACAGACATGACCGTTGCGACTTCGATCTCTCCATCCGCGTTCACAACTGGCTTTTTCGTGCCTGCGCCAACGGCAAGGATCGCGCCGTGCGGTGGGTTGATTACCGCATCAAAGTTGTCGATGCCGAACATGCCGAGGTTGGAGATGGCAAAGCTGCCGCCCTGGTATTCGTGCGGCGCAAGTTTGCGGTCGCGGGCGCGGGTTGCGAGGTCTTTCATCTCTGCTGAGAGGGCGGAGAGGGATTTGATCTCTGAATCCTGCAGAACCGGTGTGAACAAGCCACCATCGATGGCCACAGCCACAGCCACGTCACTGGCTTTCATTTGCAACACGCGATCACCGGCCCAGACGGCGTTGGCGGCGGGCACGGTTTGCAAGGCCAAGGCGCAGGCTTTGATGATGAAGTCATTCACTGAAAGCTTCACACCGCGTGCCTCAAGCTGTTTGTTGATCGTCGCGCGGAAGGCCAGCAACGCATCCAGCTTGATGTCACGGCGCAGGTAGAAATGCGGGACGGTCTGTTTGGCCTCTGTGAGGCGCGCCGCGATCGTTTTGCGCATCCCATCGAGGGAGATTTCTTCGTAATCCCGGCCGTCGTACATCTTGGAGATGGCATCGGACGAGGGTCCAGAAGGCATAGGCGTGGTGGCGGGCGCGCTGGCGGCAGCAGTTGCTGCAGCGGGAGATGGTGCAGCTTCGGCGGCTTCCACGTCAGCTTTGACAATCCGACCGTGCGGACCGGTGCCGGTCATCGCCGACAGGTCCAAACCTTTTTGCGCAGCAATCCTGCGGGCCAATGGCGATGCAAAGACGCGGGTGCCGTCCTTGGCCGGTGCAGCCGGGGCAGGTGCCGCAGGGGCAGCTGCAGGCGCTTCGACCGCAGCAGGTGCTGGGGCTGCGGCTGGAACCGCAGGCGCACCGGCGGCGGGCACCTCTTCACCGTCTTCGACCAGAATAGCGATGGGGGTGTTCACCTTGACCGCTTCGGTGCCTTCCGCGATCAGGATCTTGCCTACGATCCCTTCGTCCACCGCTTCAAACTCCATCGTCGCCTTATCGGTTTCGATCTCCGCCAGAAGATCACCGGATGAAACGCTGTCGCCTTCTTTGACCAGCCATTTGGCCAGCGTGCCTTCTTCCATCGTGGGGGAGAGAGCGGGCATGAGGATTTCGGTTGCCATGTCCGTATCTCCTTACCGGTAGGTTACTTGCTTTACCGCCGCGATCACCTCATCGGTGGTGATCAGCGCGTGGCGTTCGAGGTTGGCGGCATAAGGCATAGGCACATCTTTGCCCGTGCAGTTGATCACCGGGGCGTCGAGGTAATCAAACGCCTCTTGCATGACGACAGATGAGATGTAGCTGCCAACAGAGCCTTGGGGCCAGCCTTCTTCGACAGTCACCAAGCGGTTGGTTTTCATCACGGAATTGATGATCGCGGGCGTGTCCATCGGGCGCAATGTGCGCAGGTCGATCACTTCGGCTGAGATTCCGTCTTCCGCCAGTTTGTCCGCCGCTTCGAGCGCGTAGGTCATGCCGATACCAAAGGACACGATGGTCACATCTGTGCCTTCGCGCCAGATGCGGGCCTTGCCGAACGGGATGGCGAGGTCGTCGACCTTTGGCACGTCAAACGATTTGCCATACATGATTTCGTTTTCGAGGAAGATCACCGGATTGTCGTCTCGAATGGCGGTCTTCATCAAGCCTTTGGCATCCGCTGCCGAATACGGCATCACCACTTTCAGGCCGGGGATCTGCATGTACCAGGCGGCGTAATCCTGGCTGTGCTGTGCGCCCACGCGGGCGGCGGCACCGTTGGGGCCGCGGAACACGATGGGGCAGCCCATCTGACCACCGGACATATAGAGCGTCTTGGCGGCAGAGTTGATGATCTGGTCAATCGCCTGCATGGCGAAGTTGAAGGTCATGAACTCAACAATCGGGCGCAAGCCGCCAAAGGCCGCGCCGACACCGATCCCGGCAAACCCGTGTTCGGTGATCGGTGTGTCGATAACCCGCCGGGAACCGAATTCATCCAACAAACCTTGAGAGACCTTATAGGCACCTTGGTATTCGGCCACCTCTTCGCCCATCAAGAATACGGCGTCATCGCGCCGCATTTCTTCGGCCATGCCGTCACGCAACGCTTCGCGTACGGTTTGTGATGACATTTCGCTATCCGCGGGCCAATCCGGGCTCAGATCCACGGTGGGTGCCGCGGGCGCAGGCGCTGCAGCGGGGGCTGCGGCCTCTGGCGCGGGTGCAGCACTAGCCGCCGGGACAGGGGCGGCAGCGCCTGCTGTGGGCACGTCCTCGCCTTCTTCAACCAGAATGGCGATTGGCGTGTTCACTTTCACACCTTCGGTGCCGTCCGCGATCAGGATTTTGCCGATCACGCCTTCGTCGACCGCCTCAAATTCCATTGTGGCCTTGTCAGTTTCAATTTCGGCCAGAATGTCGCCGGACGCGACGGTGTCGCCTTCTTTGACGAGCCATTTGGCCAATGTGCCTTCCTCCATCGTGGGCGAAAGGGCGGGCATGAGAATATCTGTTGCCATGTCTTGGGTTCCTTACGCGTAGATGTCTGTCCAAAGTTCCTCGAGCGCAGGCTCGGGGCTTTCTTTGGCGAAATCAGCTGAGGCGTTTACGACTGCCTTGATCTCTTTGTCGATCGCTTTGAGATCGTCTTCGGTGGCGTGTTTGCCGGTCAGGAGCGTCTGACGCACCGATTCAATTGGATCGCGCTCTTCGCGCATCTTTTGCACTTCTTCTCGGGTCCGGTACTTGGCCGGGTCCGACATGGAGTGGCCGCGATAGCGGTAGGTTTTGACTTCCAAGATGTATGGGCCTTTGCCTGCACGGCAGTGCGCCACGGCCTTTTCACCCGCTTCCTTGACGGCGAGGACGTCCATGCCGTCCACCTCTTCACCGGGAATGCCGTAGGATGCGCCACGTTCCCAATACGACGGGGACTTGGTGGAGCGCTGGGTGGAGGTGCCCATGGCGTATTGGTTGTTTTCGATCACAAACACGACCGGCAACATCCAAAGCTCCGCCATGTTGTAGGTTTCGTAAACCTGGCCCTGGTTGGCCGCTCCATCGCCAAAATACACGAAAGTGACGTTGTCGTTGCCTTTGTACTTGTCGGAAAAGGCAAGTCCCGCCCCCAAAGGCACTTGTGCGCCAACAATCCCGTGGCCGCCGTAGAAGTGTTTTTCCTTGGAGAACATATGCATTGAGCCGCCTTTCCCCTTGGAATAGCCACCCTCGCGCCCGGTCAGTTCTGCCATAACGCCATTCGCATCCATGCCACATGCCAGCATATGCCCGTGATCGCGGTAGGAAGTGATGCGCTTGTCGCCTTCTTTCGTTGCAGCTTCGAGGCCGACAACGACGGCTTCTTGTCCGATGTAGAGATGGCAAAAACCGCCGATCAATCCCATGCCGTAAAGCTGACCTGCTTTTTCTTCAAAGCGCCGGATCAGCAGCATATCCTTGTAATAGTCCAATAGCTCATCAGCAGAGACATTGGCCTTTGATTGCGTCTTGCGGGTGGCCATGTGGCGAGCCCTCCAGAAGATAGTTTAGCGTTAAACTATCTACTACACCATTCCTGAGCGTAGGGCGAGAGGGAATGTCGAGATGAGGTATTTTAAGTTATTATTGGATGACAATTTCATCAAAGCGCAACAAACCCAGCACCGAACGGGCTTGTTCATCAAGCAGATCGAGGTCCAGAAAATCATCGGACAACCGCAGCGTCAAATTTTCCATATGGTCGATTTCTGCCTGCACCCGCGCGAGTTGCGCCGCAAGGTCCTGCGCTTCGGCTTGAACGATGGCCCGCTGAAACAGGCCAAAATTCCCCTGCACCGCGGCAAAGGTGAAATAGCTGGCCAAAAGGAAAGCGATTGCGAAAAATGCAAAGGCGCTGAGCGCTGGGTTCGCGGTTCGGGTCATAACTGGTCTCTGCCTCATCCGCCTCTGACGGGCGGTGCAGGCAGTATGACACAGGTGATTCGCCGTGTGAATCCCCTTTCGTCACAACGTGATCACGCGTGCGCCCCGCGCCAAATGCGGAGGCGTACGTATCAGCTCGGGCTCAGGATGCCGAAAGGGCAGCGACCCCGGGCAGCTCTTTGCCTTCCATCCATTCCAGGAACGCGCCGCCCGCGGAAGAGATATAGGTAAAGTGATCCGACACACCCGCCTGATTAAGGGCCGCGACTGTATCACCACCACCCGCAACAGTGATCAGGCCAGCTTCTTGCGTCAGGCGGCCCGCGGTTTTGGCGGCGGCCATAGTGGCGCTGTCGAATGGCGGAATTTCAAAAGCGCCCAAGGGGCCATTCCAGATCAGCGTTTTGAGCGAGGCGATCTCGGTTTCAATCGCGCTCTCCGTTTCAGGTCCTGCATCCAGGATCATCTGGCCATCGCCAAGCTGGGTCTCAGCTGTTAGAGCGACAGTTTCATAGGCGGCACCGGCGGCAAATTCGGTCGCAACGCGCCCGTCCACGGGCAACAGCACTTGGCAGCCCGCATCCTCGGCGGCTTTCAGAATGGCACGCGCTGTATCGTGCAAGTCGGCTTCTTGCAGTGACGCGCCGACCTGCGCCCCTTGCGCGGCCAGAAATGTGTTGGCCATGCCACCGCCGATCACCAATAGATCCAGCTTGCCCACCAGATTTTCCAAAAGCGCAATCTTGGTCGAAACCTTGGCCCCACCAACCACAGCCCCCAACGGACGTTGCGGAGATGTCAGGGCGGCCTCCAACGCGTTCAACTCGGCCTCCATCAACCGTCCGGCACAAGACGGCAACAGGCGCGCGACGCCTTCGGTCGAGGCATGGGCACGGTGCGCGGCGGAAAAGGCATCGTTGCAATAGATGTCGCCAAGTGACGCAAGGAATTGCGCCATCTGCGGATCGTTCTTTTCTTCCATCGCGGAAAAGCGCGTGTTTTCCACCAAAGTCACGGTGCCGTCTGGCGTGTTTGCCAGCTCATCTCCGTTAGGGCGCTCGACGAATGCTACCGTCTGGCCCAGTGCGGCTTCTAATGCGGGAAGGACCACGCGCAGGCTCATCTCGGGCACGACCTGGCCCTTGGGGCGGCCAAAGTGGCTGAGTAGGATGGGCTTGCCGCCTTTGGCCAAAATGTCGCGGATCGTTGGCACGATGCGATCGATGCGCGTGGTGTCGGTCACTGTTGTCCCGTCAACCGGCACGTTGAGGTCAACACGCACCAGCACGCGCTGCCCGGTCAGGTCCATATCATCAAGCGTTTTCCAGTCAGCCATCGTGCGTTCCTCTGTTTCGCGGTTTTGTGAGGTGTTTTGCCGGTTGTGGCGCGCCCGTCAATGCTTCCCTTGCCCCGCATGGCCCTGTTCCATAGGTATTGCCGAACTTGAGCTTACGGAGAGGCACATGGCCGACATTAAAGATCCAGAAAACACCATCCTGATGGAGCTGAAAGACGGCACTGTCACAATCGAGCTGCTGCCGGATGTGGCACCAGAGCACACAGCGCGCATGAAAGAGCTGGCGCGCGCAGGCGAATACGACAATGTGGCCTTTCACCGTGTGATCGACGGTTTCATGGCGCAAACCGGCGACGTCCAGCACGGCGATATGGAAGACGGGTTCAACCTGCGTATGGCGGGTACAGGCGGATCGAGCCTGCCGGATCTGCCCGCCGAATTTTCCAAGCTGCCACACGATCGCGGCACTTTGGGCGCGGCGCGCTCGGCCAACCCGAACTCGGCCAACAGCCAGTTCTTTATCAACTTCAAAGACAACAACTTCCTCAATGGTCAGTACACGGTCTATGGCCGCGTGATCGAAGGCATGGAGCATGTGGACGCGATCACCCGTGGTGAGCCGCCTGCGAGCCCTGACCGCATGATCAGCGTGAAGGTGGCTGCAGATGCGTAAGGCATTGACAAGCATTCTGGCGCTTGGTCTGGCAGGCCCCGCTTTGGCGGCCGGCCTGGAGATTGACGTGGCGGGCGAGGGTGCCAACGGCACCATCAAGATTGATCTTTTGGAAGATGTGGCTCCAGGCCATGTCGCTCAGATCACTGCGCTGGCTGGTGAAGGCCAATATAATGGCGTCGTCTTTCACCGGGTGATCGATGGCTTCATGGCGCAAACTGGCGATGTGCAGTTTGGCCGTGCGGATGCGGATCTGCGCCGAGCCGGCACAGGTGGATCAGACCGCCCCGATCTGCCACAGGAATTCAGCGATGTCCGTTTTGAACGTGGTGTGGTTGGCATGGCGCGGGCGCAAAACCCCAACAGCGCCAACAGCCAGTTCTTTATCATGTTCCAGGACGGCGATTTTCTGAACGGCCAATATACAGTCGTAGGTCGCGTGACCGAAGGGCTCGACGTGCTGGATGCGATCAAACGTGGGCACCCACGTTCCGGCGCAATTGATGGCGCGCCTGATGTCATGACTGCGGTGCGCGTCACCGAATAATGAAATGGGGCAGGTTCGCTTTGCGCCTGTCCCTATTTGTACCTCACAAGTCATCACCTTTTTGAGTGTTCGATGCATTTCATGGGCGGGCAGTGTAGCCTGCCGGTATGAAACATTTTCTTACCCTGCTTCTTTTGCTTCCGTCGCTGGCGTTTGCCTCCCCTCCGTTCTGGAGCTCGGAATGGCCCGACACGGATTTTTCCAAAACCAGCGTTGAAAACTGGGTCGAAATCCTGTCCGGCGGACCAGGCAAAGATGGTATCCCCGCGATAGATGCGCCTGCGTTTACCAAAGTGTCCTCCAAAACGCTGGATGCCCGCGAGCCAGTGATCACCGTCGCGTTGGAGGGGCAGGTGCCGCGGGCCTACCCGATCCGGTATCTGATGTGGCATGAGATCGTGAATGACACCGTGGGCGGCGTGCCGGTGTCGGTCACCTATTGCCCGTTGTGCAACTCTGGCATCGTGTTTAACCGCCGCGTTGAAGGGCGGGTGTTGAGCTTTGGGGTGACCGGCAAGCTGCGCAATTCCGACATGGTGATGTATGACCGCGAAACGCAAAGCTGGTGGCAACAGGCGACCGGTACGGGGATCGTAGGCGATCTGACTGGGGTCAAGTTGGAGGCTATCCCTGCATGGATGGAAAGCTGGGCCGAGTTTCGCGCGCGGCATCCAGATGGGTTGGTTATAGCCGAGCCAAAGGTGAACCGGCCTTATGGGCGCAACCCATACGAACGGTATGACAGTTCGCACCGACCGTTCCTTTATTCCGGCGATCCGCCGCCGCATGGCATTCCCGCGCTGGAACGGGTTGTGCGCGTGGGCGACCGCGCCTGGCCGCTGACCCGGCTATCCTCAGAGGAGGAGGTGACGGAGGCAGGTGTAACCATCAGCTGGCGCGCAGGGCAAGCGTCGGCCCTCGACACCCGCCGGATCGGTAAGGGGCGGGACGTGGGCACAATCCGGGTAAAGGATGCTCAGGGTCGCGATGTGGCGCATGACGTGATGTTTGCCTTTGCCTTTCACGCCTTTTGGCCGGACGGGGATTGGATGCTTGGGCCGTGACCCGTGGCATTGCAAAGCGCCCTAAATAGACAAAGGCAGCGCCAATAAGGGCGCCGCCTTTCTCAAGTCTACGTTTGGCCAGTGGCCGCCAGAGCTTAGGACGCTTCAGGCGCAGCCGCTTTGGCGGTAGGGGCTGGCTTTGAGCCAGCACCGCTCAGCGGATCATCCTGACGCTGCACAGAGCCTTCGAAATGCGCACCCGATTCGATGGCGATGGTCTTGTGGATGATGTCGCCTTCGACCCGTGCGGTCGATGTCAGGCGCACTTTCAAGCCACGGACACGGCCCACGATACGGCCGTTGATCACAACATCATCGGCGGTCACTTCGCCTTTGATGGTCGCGCTTTCGCCAATCGTCAGAAGATGGGCACGGATATCGCCTTCGACGGTGCCTTCGACCTGGATATCGCCGGTTGTTTTCACATTGCCGGTGATGTGCAGATCCGAAGAGAGAATCGATGCGGGTGGTTTTGCTTTGGGTGCGCTTGCTTTGAAGTCGCCCTGTTTTGGAGTCATTGCTGCTGGTTCTGCTGCTACTGGAGTTGTCGGTTCAGCCGTTTTTGGCCCCGGTTCGTTGATCTTGCTTTTAGAAAACATCGTTGGCCGCCTTGATATACGTCATGGGATTTACGGGTTTGCCGCCCACCCGCACTTCGTAGTGCAAATGAACGCCCGTCACCCGTCCAGAGGCTCCCATATCACCGATCCGATCCCCGCGCGAGACCCTTTGACCGACTTTCACGCCAATCCGCGAAAGATGGGCGTATCGGGTTTCAATTCCGAACTGGTGTTGAATTTTAACAAGCCGCCCGTAGCCGGATTGCCAGCCTGCATGCGTGATCACGCCATCAGCTGTTGCATAAAGCGGAGTGCCGAGGCTTGCCGCGAAATCGACGCCGTTGTGCATACGCCGTCCGCCGGTTTTCGGGTCACGGCGAAAGCCATAACCGCTGGTAAAGCGGAAGGCGCGTTTGACGGGCGTGGCAAAGGGCGCTTGTTCGGCGGCGATGCGCAGAAGGTTCAGCTCATCCATTTGCCGCAACAGACGGTTCGCGCGCAGCTCATCCGGAGAAGGCTCTTCGCCGCTTGTGGAGAACGACAGAGGTGTGAGCGGGCCGCCTTGGCCGGAATAACCACGACGCACCTGTTCGATGATGCGATCGGTTGGCATGCCAACCGATCGCATCATCGAACAGGTGCGTCGTGGTTATTCCGGCCAAGGCGGCCCGCTCACACCTCTG
>JABSSA010000383.1 GCA_013214665.1 Paracoccaceae bacterium | reverse complement strand
TCAGATGCAATCGCCCGACGCGTATTTGCTCCGAAAACGACTCTGACGTCGGCGTTGATGTTTTGGGCAGGTTGTCCCACGGTGGTGCTCTCTCGCTTCGTATGTTGTCCAACATATCGACCAAAGATCGTCTGTTGATCGAATGTTGAGCAATCAATATAACCTGACGGTATGAAGATTGACCCAAACCATCTCCATATGCTCGCAGCGATCATTGATGCCGGCGGGCTGAGCGAAGGGGCTGTTGTTCTCAACAAATCCCAACCAAGCGTTTCCAGATCGGTCGCCATGCTTGAACAGCGCCTAGGTTCGCGCCTGTTTGAAAAAGGAAAGAGACCGCTAAGACCGACAGAGCTTTGTCAGACATTGGCGGAACAAGGTCGCATTGTTGGACACGCCAGCGCCGCAGCGCAAACGGCCGTAGAACTCTATTCTAGAGGCAAGGCTGGCACAGCGCGTGTAGCCGGCACACCAATTTTTATGGATGGGGTGATTTCAAACATGATGGCCGCGTTCCAGACGGCTTATCCCGACGTAGCGATTCATCAAAGCTACGGGTACCTGGCAGAGCTGTCTGATCAACTTGGCGTCGGAAACATCGATCTTGCGATTTGCCCCGTGACGCCGAATGAAGTCCCGCCGCATCTGAACTTCAGGCCAATTATGCGCGGCAGAAACGTCATCGCCTGCGCGCCATCGCATCCCTTAGCGCGGAAGTCGTCTGTCAAATTGGAAGACATTGCCGCCTACCCCTGGATTGCACCGCCCGCGGGCAGCCCGCTGTACACTGACTTAAAGACTGCTTTGGAAAGCATCGGAATCACCGATTTCCGTGTCAGCTTTACCGGGGGATCACTTGCATCAATTATCAGCGTGATGGCGGGCTCTGACGCGCTGACTGTTTTGCCCTACTCCGTTGTCTTCATGCAAAGAACGGCAAAAACAATCACCGCGCTTCCGATAAAACTTCTGCACCCCGAGCGCGAGCTCGGACTGCTCTGGCATCTGGATAGGCCAATGCGACCCGCAGTTCTGCGGTTTCTGAAGTTTTTGGAAACCGAGTTTAAGGGTCTTGCGGATCGAATTGACGAACGTGGCCGCGAGGCGATCTGGCGCCGCTAAAGCAGTTATCGAAAATGCCCTGGCATTCCAGATCTACCATAGTCCGGTTCTACGTTCGGCTAGCGGGGCATCGTCTTTTCCAGCTCTTGAGTAATCGGGATGTGCTCTTCATCGTCACCCGGTGGAAGTTGGAACAGACCGTTTTCCCAATCTCCTTCTTTCCAAGCTTCCTTGGCCTCTTCGATCCGATCCTTGGAAGAAGACACGAAGTTCCACCAAATATAGCGCTTTTCATTCAGCGTCGCTCCGCCAAGGGCCATAAGTCGCGCGCCACGCTCGCCTGCGCGTACACTGATCCGGTCGCCCGGTCGAAACACCATCATCCGGCCAGCCTCAAACACGTCGCCTGCAATTTCAACGGACCCTTCCGTAACGTATAGGCCGCGGTCTTCTTGGTCGTCGGGCAACGGGAACTGCGCAAACGGGTCAAGCACAACGTCAACATAGAAGGTTTCGGATTGCATTGTCACAGGGCTGGTTTGGCCATAGGCCGACCCAAGGATGAGCTTTGCTTTGACACCGCTGTCCAGAATTTCGGGCAAGGCTGCATTCTTGTGGTGTTCGAAGTCTGGCGCCATGTCTTCCCGGTCTTCTGGCAAAGCGATCCAGGTTTGTATCCCGAACAGTTTGTGGCGGGTCGCTCGGGTCTCGGCACTTGTGCGTTCTGAATGCGTGACGCCGCGCCCGGCCACCATCCAGTTGACCTCGC
>JABSSA010000382.1 GCA_013214665.1 Paracoccaceae bacterium | reverse complement strand
AGGTAATGATCGGCGTGCATGTCCTGAACCCAAGCGGGATCATGCGTGGGGTAGGCGTTGCTGAAATCATCCATGATTGCGATCCGCTTTAAGATGTGTAAATGGCCACCGGCTGGCCAAGGCTGTCTTCGTTCGGGGCAACGCCAAGGCCGGGGGTGTCGGTGAGCGCAAGATGTCCGTTTGTGTTGCGTGGGCCGCGGCCATCGGCGATGTCGACCGTCAGCATATCCTGACACGCCCAGACCCCCAGCAGGTTTTGATCCGGGATCGTCGCGGCCAGATGCAGCGCTTCGGTATCTGCCAGAACAGAGCCACCGGTTGCCATAACGTAAAAGTCGATGCCATGCGCCAAGCCGACGTCACGCATCCGCGCTGCTTTGGTCAAACCGCCCACGCGGTTCAACTTGATGCCAAACACCTCGGCCAATCCGTCGCGCGCAATCCGGCACGCATCCTGAAGCGTGACAAGGCTTTCATCGACGCTGACCGGGGCGGGATGCAGGGCGCGGATTGCGGCAATATCATCCAAACTCTCGCCCGGCTGTTCGAACATCACATCCAGATCCTGGGTCGCGGTCATCACCCGCAACGCCTGTTGACGAGTCCATGCGCGGTTCACGTCGTATAGAACCCGCTCACCCGGTTTCCGGATCTTTTCCACGTCGCGGATGCGGGCAATGTCGCGTTCGACATCGCCGCCAATCTTGACCGAATGCGCGACATACCCCCGCGCGCGATACCGTTCCATCACCTCGCGGGTCTCATCAACGGTTTTTGCCCCAACTGAAGACGCAATAGGCGCTGGTGTTCGAGATCCGCCGCCCATCAGATCGGCAATGGGTCGGCCAGCCGCCTGACCGGCAATGTCCCAACAGGCCATGTCGACAGGCGATTTCGCATAAAGATGGCCGGGCAGGGCAAGGTCCATAGCCCGCTCAACATCCAGCACGTTGCGCGGATCAAGCCCAAGAATGAAAGGCGCCATCGTTTCCAGCCCAGCCCGTATGCCGGGCCCGTGTGCGGGCACATAGGTGTGGCCCCATGGGGTGCCTTCACCCCACCCAATCAGACCTTCATCGGTCTCCAATTTGACGATAGTCGCATCAAGGGTCTCAAACTTCAAACTCCCGCCCGCTAACCAGTACGGATGCTCGAGCGGCAGATCGACGTGGAAAACGGTGATGCGGGAGATCTTCATTCGGCGGCTTTCAATGTTGCGTCTGTCCGCGGCAACAAAGATTGCGGATCGTATGCCGGTTCCGACAAGACCCGCGCCGTGCGCGGTTCACCCGCGATAATGACGGTTAACTCTGTGCCAGCCGCGGCAGCATGAGGTTTAACATAAGCAAATGCCAGAATTTTTCCGACTGTGTGGCCATAAGCGACAGACGCTGTCGATCCCACGACGTCGCCGTTAAGCATAACGGCCTCACCGCCGTGTCCGTCTTCAACGCCGTTTGGCTCAATTTCAAGGTAGGCGCAGATCCAGGGGCTATTGCCGGATTGCATCTCTTGCGCGCTTCGCTTGGTTTCCTCAACGCCAAGATAATCTTTGTCCAACCGTATGAAACGACCGACATTCGCCTCTGGCAAAGTCACTTCGTTGGTCAATTCCCCAGCGCCGGGGAACCCCTTTTCCATGCGCAAGACGTTCATGGCAAACGACCCATAGTTCTCAATGCCATGGGCTTCGCCAGCGGACCACAATGCCCGGTATACATCGACACACGCCTCATCGGGCATGTGCAGCTCCCACCCCAGTTCGCCCGCATAAGACATGCGGAAGGCCCAGACATCATGACCAGCGACCGAGATGTTTTGCGCAGACAGCCAACGGAAGCCTGCATTTGACAGATCAGCCTCGGTGCAGGCGGCCAAAACATCCCGTGCCTTGGGACCATTCAGCGACAGCGCCGACCAAGTGGCCGAAAGCGCCTCAATCTGCGCATCCTCGCCTGCGCGGTTTTGGTGCAGATGATCCATCAGGCGCTGTTCAAAGAACGCAGCGCAAACAAGGTAATAGCGATCTTCGGCCATCCGCACGATAGTTGATTCCAGCTCAATCCGCCCGCGCCTGTTCAGCATGTGGGTCAACGTGATCGAGCCGTCTTTTTGCGGCATCCTGTTTGCGGTCAGCCGGTCGAGCAGGGCATAAGCATCCGGTCCGCTGACCATCACTTTGGTAAAGGCGGTCACGTCCATGATGCCAACGCGCTCGCGGACCGCTTTCACTTCTTGGCCAACAGCGTCAAAGACTTCGTTGCGCTTGAAAGAATAATGATCGTGCTGCGCCACGCCATCGCGTGCGAACCAGCGGGGCCGTTCAAAGCCAAACACTTCCTCAAACACAGCACCTTGGTCTTTCAGATGGTTGTAGAGGGGGGATGGCTTGATCGGGCGCCCTTCGAGACGGTTGAAATGTGGAAAAGGAATTTCGTGGCGCAGTTTGTAGTCCTCATGCGCTTTCAAGACCTGCCAGTCTTTGGTGGCATAATCGCCAAAGCGGCGCGGATCATAGTCGCGCATGTTGATGTCGGCGGCGCCATGCACCATCCATTTGGCCAGTTCGCGGGTCAGACCCGGCCCCCAGCCAATCCCGATTTGCGTGCCGCAGCAGCACCAGTAATTCTCCACGCCCGGCGCTGGGCCAACCAGCGGGTTGCCATCGGGCGGGTGCGAGATTGCGCCATGTACGTCGCGGGTAATGCCCAATTCGGCAAAGATGGGCATCCGCTCCATCGCGTTTTCCAGCCACGGCATGATCCTGTCGTAATCCGCATCAAAAAGCTCATTCTCCGCCTCCCAGGGACAGTGATCTTCCCACACGGAATTGGAGTTTTCTTTTTCGTATATCCCGATGAGGCCCTTCTTCTGTTCCATCCGAATGTAGCCAGAGACCATTTTGTCGTCGCGCACCACCGGCAATTCGCGGTCGAGCTTTGTGAACTCAGGCACCTCTTCAGTGACCAGATAATGGTGGGTCATCGACGTCATTGGCAATTGCAGGCCCGACCATTCGCCCATCTGGCGGGCGTAAGTCCCACCGGCGTTTACCACGTGGTCACACAGGATCGTGCCTTTTTCGCTCTCGACGCGCCAAAGGCCGTCATCGGTCTGTTCGATGTTGGTTGCGCGGCACCTGCGCACGATTTTCACGCCGTTTTGCCGGGCGCCAGCGGCAAGGGCCATCGTGACATTGGTCGGATCAACATGCCCGTCGTCCGGGGTCCAAAGCGCGCCCAGAACTCCGTCGAGGTTATAAAAGGGATGCTTTTCCGCGATGAACTCTGGTCCAACAAGGTCGATATTGAATCCCAAGGCACGCCCCACCGAAAGCGTGTGGCGTAGCCAATCCATTTCGTCTTCGGTATAGGCCAATCGAAACGACCCGCATCCATGCCAGGTCACATCCTGGCCGGTTTCTTCCTTAAGTTTGTGCGAATAAAGGCCGATGTTGTAATCGACCATTTTGCCAAGACCATACGAGCTTGTTGAATGTGTGATCTGGCCGGCGGCGTGCCATGTGCTGCCGCTGGTCAGTTCTGCTTTTTCCAACAGAATCGTGCCTTCGCCCCATCCTTCATGGCCCAGGTGATAGGCCAGCCCGCAGCCCATGACGCCGCCGCCGACGATCACCACTTTTGCACGTTGAGGCAGCTCTTGAGTCGACATGATGCTCTCCTTCGGAGGGGTCAATTTCAAGTAGACTCGGTAATCGAACATCTGTACCACTGTCAACAAGTTTTGGCACAGATTTTCGCAATGGACGGATCATGACCGATACATCGAATTCAACCGGGGTTCTCGACAGGCTGTCGAAAGAGCTGGATGATTTGACGCCCGAAGCGCAAAAAGCAGCGCGTTATGTTTTGGAAAATCCGCGGGACGCGGGGGTTTTGACGGTGCGCGAAATTGCTGATGCGGCCAACGTAAAGCCTAACACTCTGGTACGGATGGCGCGGCAGGTCGGCTTTGAAGGCTATGATGATTTTCGCGAGCCATTTCGCGACGCGATCCGCCAGGGGCAGATCTCTTTGCCGGATCGTGCGCGGTGGTTGCAGGATATTCGCAAAAACGGCGAGTTGGGCGCGCTCTATGCTGACATGATCGCAAGTGCGCTCAAGAATGTCGAAGAAACCTTTGCCGCGATCGACGATGCGCAAATGACGGCAGCCGCCGAAGCGATATGGAATGCGCGAGACGTTTATACTCTGGGCGTAGGTGTCAACAACGCCAACGCCACTAACTTCACCTATCTCGCGCGGACCTGCATGGTTCAGTTTCATGCGATCCCGCGTGCGGGCTCAACTCCGGTGGATGATCTGGCCTGGACGGATGAGCGCGACATTTTGATTGCGATGACGTGCCGCCCATACCGAAGCGAAGTGGTCGACGCGGTGCGGATCGCCAAAGAGCAAGGCCTGACCGTGATCGCCTTGTCGGATTCGCCTGCGTCTCCGATCATCAGAGCGGCAGATTTTGGGTTTGTCGTTTCGGTTGATACACCCCAGTTTTTCCCTTCGTCCGTGTCCTCCATTGCGCTATTGGAAACGCTTTTGTCGTTTGTGATCGCGACCGCGTCAGACCGCGTGGTGGACCGTGCAGAAAAGTTTCACCAACGCAGGCATCAGCTAGGTCTGTATCAGGAGGATGGAGAATGAATGCGCCACTGACCCGTTCTTTGGACGCCCGGTATTATACGGATCCCGCAATCTATGCGAATGAAATGGATGGTGTGTTAACGCGCACTTGGCAATTTGCGTGTCACGAAGGTCAAATTCCCAATTTTGGGGATTATCATTGCTTTGAGGTTGCTGGCCAAAACCTCTTTGCCATCCGGGGGAAAGACGGACAGGTGCGCACGTTTTACAACGTCTGTCAGCACCGGGCGCACGAGTTGCTTGAGGGTGACGGAAATGCGCGCCTCGTTGTATGCCCGTATCATCAGTGGACATATGAGGTTACCGGCAAGCTGCGCGGGGGGCCAAACATCCGAAATGTGCCGGGCTTTGACGTCTCTGACGTGTGTTTGACCGAAGTGCGGACCGAGGATTTTCTGGGCTACCTGTTTGTCAATCTTGATGATGATGCCGCGCCGATGGATGAGTGGTTTCCGAATGTGCGGGCTGAAATCGCGGAATATGTGCCTCAGATTGCGCAGCTTGCCCCGCTTGAATGGGTCGAGATCCCCGAAAGCTGCAACTGGAAATGCTCTGTCGAAAACTACTCAGAATGCTACCACTGCCCCACAAATCACCAGACATTTGCGCAAGGTGTGATCAAACCTGAAACCTACGACATCCAACCGGATGCAAACGGTGGATACGTCTTGCGTCACGTGACCGAATGCCAATCTCTCGACAAAATGACATATCCGATTGATTTGTCCGTTCCGCACGCTGGCGATTATCAAAGCTGGTTTTTGTGGCCGATGTTCAGCTTTCAATGCTACCCGGGCAATGTGTTGAACACCTACCATTGGCGCGTGCATTCGGTGGATCGCTGCACGGTATGGCGCGGGTGGTACAGCGTGGATGGCGCAGAGGACGAAGTGATCCGCCAGCTCGCTGTGCAGGATCGGGAAACCACCGTCGAAGAAGACATCCACTTGGTCGAAAGCGTTCAGCGCGGTTTGCGGTCCAAAGGGTATCGCCCGGGGCCTTTGGTGCTCGACCCGGCCAATGGTGTGATGTCTGAGCATTCGATCGCTAGGCTGCATCAATGGATGCGCGACGCAGTAGACGGCTGAAACAGCGGCAATACGCAAACGAAAGGTGCCGGCTATGGCTGACGTGAAAGACTATTGGCAAAACTACATTGACGGCGCATGGGTCGATGGTGGGGCAGGTCGGATTGAGGTTATGAACCCGGCGACCGGCGAACTTTTGGCGGAACATGCGCTGGCGGATGCCGCTGATGTGGATCGTGCGGTGCAAGCGGCGCAACGCGTACATCGCTCGGGAGTTTTGAGCGATCTGCGCCCCGTTGAGCGTGGACGGATGGTTCAAGCGATGGGGCGATATTTGCTCGAACACATCGACGAGATTGCGCCGGTGCTGACGCTTGAGCAGGGCAAACCGCTTTGGGAATCCAAGATCGAAATCGAAGGGGCTGCGCGTTATTTCGAATATTATGGCAATCAGGCGGAGACGGTAGAAGGAAGGTCCATTCCACTTGGGGCGGGCTATTTTGATTTCACAACCTACGAACCTTTCGGGGTGTCCGCGCAAATCATTCCCTGGAACTACCCAGTCGAAATGACCGCCCGATCATTGTCGGCGGCACTTGCGACAGGAAACGCTGTAGTCATCAAAACGCCCGAGTTGACGCCGTTGACGAACGCTTGGTTCGCCACGGCGGCAGAGGCATGCGGGTTGCCGGATGGCGCGGTGAACATTTTGTGCGGGCTCGGGCAACAGGCGGGGGCTGCGTTGTCATCTCACCCGGACGTCAATCAGATTGTCTTTACCGGATCGGTACCGACCGGGATCGCCATCGCAACCGCGGCGGCGCAGAATGTGGTGCCTTGTGTTTTGGAATTGGGCGGAAAGTCCGCAGCGATTGTGTGCCAAGACGCGGATTTGCAAGCGTTTGAAAGTGACGCACGTTGGGGGATTTACTTTAACGCCGGGCAGGTTTGTTCCGCGATGAGCCGGGTCATTGTGGATCACGCCGTGCACGATGATTTGGTCGACCGCCTGGTTGGCGTGGCAAATGGACTTTCAGTTGGCCCGGGTATCGATCGCAGTGAATTTGGCGCGAACATGGGTGCGATGGTCAGCGAAGCACAGCGGGATCGCGCGGCCGGCATGGTCTCTGAGGCGGTTGCGGCAGGTGCTCGCGTCGCGGCGGGTGGGCGTAAGCTAAACCAGCCTGGTGCTTTTTTGGAGCCGACCGTGTTGGTCGATGTGACGCCGGACATGGCCATCGCTCAGCAAGAGGTTTTTGGCCCGGTACTGACGGTTTTGAAATCCCAAGACGATACTCAGGCGATCAAGATTGCCAATGGCACGCCGTACGGCTTGGTTGGCGGCGTGTTCACGCGCGATCTGGACCGGGCTACACGCGCGACCAGAGCTTTGCGCGCGGGTCAGGTCTTTGTGAACGAATGGTATGCCGGTGGCGTCGAAACTCCGTTTGGGGGATATGGCAAATCTGGCTACGGCCGGGAAAAAGGGCGCGAGGCGCTTTGGAATTATGTGCAAACCAAGAATGTCGCGATCCGTCTTGGGTGATCGGAGCGCCGAATACAAAAAGGAAGACTGACGATGGACAATGATCTGTTTGAGCGTGGCTTGAAACAGCGCAAATCAACATTGGGCGCGGAGTATGTGGAGCGCAATTTGGCGGCCGCAGACGATTTTACCCGCCCGTTTCAAGAGGCAATGACCGCGTGGTGCTGGGGCTTTGGTTGGGATGATGACACGATCGACGCCAAAACCCGCAGCATGATGAACCTGTCCATGATTGGTGCGTTGGGAAAAATGACCGAGTGGGAGATCCATTGCCGGGGCGCGCTTAACAACGGTGTCAGCAAGGCCGAGATCCAATCGATAATCCATGTCATTGGCATCTATTGCGGTGTGCCGCAGGCATTGGAGTGCTTTCGCGTCGCGCGCAAAGTTCTGGAAGAGGTTGAGCAAGGTTAGTTGCCTTCTGATTGGCTGGGTTTGGCGGACAAAACCCGCAAGTGATCCCGCAGGCTGGTAAAGTGATGTGCTGGCGGGGTCATGGTTGCGACAGGCATGTCTTGATCTGCTTTTGCCGCAGCCTCTAGCTCCGGCAATTCGGCGCGTAACTCCAACAAGATGTCCTGCACAAAATCATCGGTCGCTGGAGGTGCTGGCGCAGGGTCCGGCGCTGCGGTGGGTGGGGCATATGTTCCATGCAACACCGCAAGCGCTGTTTTTGTATCCAGGCCTAGCTCGTTTACCAGATAGGCGATATGCGCGATGCGTTTGTCTTCTTCGGTTTGAACCGGCGCCGACGGCACAGAATAAGTCTGGGTTGGCAATGTTTGGCTTGCAACCCCGGGGTTTGCACGCCCCGTGACAGCCGCTGGCCCCAAAGTGCGCGCTGCCATTTCGGCCAGCGTCTCTTTCCTGGGTTGAGCTTGCAGTGCGCTAATTTGCGCCTGCAATTGTGCAATCTGTGCGTTTAGCGTCTGCAATTGATCATGCGCCTGGTGTGGCTCATCAGGAACGGTAATCTCTGGTAACTCTGGTGTTCTGAAAATCTGAGGTGTCTGGGGGGCTGTGGCCTGTTCGCGTGGCGTGTTCAAAAAAATCTGAGCCAGCTCTTCCAGAGTTGAGTTCGGTTGTTCAGTCGCGATGGGTTGTTGCACGGGCGCGGCTTGCGCATCAGGATCCGGGCGTTCAAACAACGGTGCGGTTTGGTTGCGGATGATTGATGGTCCGACATTCGTAAAAGAAAGGTTTCGCGAGGCCGCGAGGCTTGATGCTGGAACCGGCCAACCGCGCGGCAATACGGTCGCACTCTGGCCCGCGGAAACCCATTTGAGATAAGTGGTTACCGGCCCAAACCCTGTCATAGAAACCCGGCTTGCTTCAGCTTCGCCACGGCGTGTGATGAATTCTCCGCCAACGCTCAGCAAAGACACGAGACGGTTTTCCAACGGCATCATGACTTGCGCGGGCAATTCAATTTCCGTCAGCCCTTCGGCGATAAAGATTCGGTCCCCTGATCGGAAGTCTTCCAGCCTGAGTTGGAGTTGGTTTTGCGCGTTCAGAAAAACCGACAAAGGCCCTTTTCGCGCAACACAGCTGGTGGTTCCGGGGCGGCACAAAACTTCGAATACGTCTGTGTCCAACCTGGGAGATGGTGCAAAGTGGGCGTATCCGTCAGGATCAAAGCGAAAATAAACGCCTTCCACCAACCCCTCTTGATACGTGGCCCAGCCGAACGAACCGCGCAGATCCTGTCGTGCTTCTTGGGCACCGGTCACAAAGGCGATGCTGGTGTCCATGATTGCATCTTCTGGCGCAAATTCCGTTGTTGGGGTCGTCTGGGCGCGTGCCGCAGACAGGCAAACGCATGCGGCAAACGTTCCCAAAAGGGCCAATTTCAGCAGGGAATAGGTCATCTGCGTACCTCCTGATGAAGGGAATGACGAATAGCAGGCAGCCAATCTTTTTCCTGTGGGGGATCGGGGTATTTGCGGCGTTCGCGCACATCCTGATCGCGGAACGCCGTATACCAAACCTCGGTATCGCCGGTGTAAGGGGTTAAAATCCGGCCCTGCACCTTGTGGAGCAAGGACGTCAGGATGATGCCGTTGTTGTTGGCTGTGAAAATCGTGACGCGACCCTGACCGCGTTCATAAAGCCCTTCGTACATGCCAATTTCAGGGTCGTAGAGTTCGATGATCGCCTCATACAAAACGTCTGTGTATTCAGTTTCCCATAGCGCCCACAGCCCCAGCGCCGCTTTGGCCGCAACGGCCGCATGATCGGGCACGTAATCCCCCCGCGGTGTGACCGTGTTCCACGGATACCCATCGGAAAAAATGGTGTCATAGGTGAAGTACGGTGGGCCTTTGACATTGTGTTCTGACCGGGCGGTCATGAAGCCCGTGCGCCGCCATCGGTTTTCCTGAACCTCATAAATGCGATCTGCAAATTCGGCGCGCCAGCCATCTGAATGCAACCAATCCGGGCTGCTGTCATCATGCGGCAGGTCAAACCCCAGCTCCAAGCCATCTTGCAGATAGGATTCGGTCACCACGTAGTTTTGCGAATGAAAGATTCGGGGGTCGCGCCCGTCGTAAGGCACGGGAATGCCGAAGATCGCGGCGGTCAAAAAAGGCTCTGCGCGATGGGCAAGGCGCGGTGAAAATCCCCACAGCGCAAACCCTTTGGCGGCATATTCCTCATACCCCAGCCGACCTTCTTGCGCATAAACGGTTTCACCGGTTTCTTTGTCGACATAGGCGCCAAACATCAGGCCTTCGTCGTCAATGATGTTGGCAAAGTCCCACTTTAACAGCACCGAATCCACCGTATTGCCAAGATGTGGGTAGCGATTTTTGACAATCCGCAACCAGACAAGGAATCGCCCGATATCCAGCGCGGAAAATCCGATTTCCCCGGGTTTGTTGGTGTAATCGACCTTGGCCCCGGTTTTGGTGTGATACACCTTGTTGGGCATCTCTTTGCGGAAAAGCTCCAACCCTTTGACGGTTGTCAAAAGCAAGGTCAGCCGGCGATCCAATTCGGGCTTTTCGATCAGGCACAGCTCATAGGCGGCGACGACACCAGCGATGTAAGACGCCGTATCCCACAATGTGGTGGAGGGGTAGTTGCCCACCGAATTTGCAAGCCCGGTTGTTTCCTGCGTGAAGTTTTCAAAATAGTGCCACGCCACCTTGGCCGCGCGCAGTTCGCGATCATTCAGAAAACCGCGGCGCGGCCGGTATTTCCGGACATATTCATTGCGCACGGTGTACCCAGCGGGTTGGTCCAAACCCCGATCCAAACGATCAAAATAGTCCTTGGGCATCTCGCACATGCGCGGTGGCTTTTCGATGATAGTCTCGCCGCGTATCAAGCTGGTTGTTGCGGCAGGTAGATTGCCCCGCATCAGCGCTGGCAATTCGTCAAAAGCGCCGCCTGCGATGATTGGGTTGATCTCTTCATACGCCAGGAAAATAGCCCGGGCTTGCGTGGCCGCATACCATGTGAGCGCCAGCATCGCTGCGCTAACTGACACCCAAATTAGCATCGCCCTGCCCGGGCGACCGCGTTTTGGTGTGGTGGTTACATTGGCCATATGTCCGCTCGACGTTTTGGTTACGAACTTGTTTTTGGCCGAATTCAGTTAAAAAGAAGAAAACTCCTTCAAAGACGAACGTGGGTCGCTAAATCGGCCCATTGTTTGCAGGAAATTGACCTGTTAGGCGCTAAAACACACCAAAACGGAGAGGGCCTGTGCCCCAAATAAAGACAATTTTAGGCATTGAAAGCAGCTGCGATGACACCGCCGCGGCTGTTTTGCGGGTCGTCGACGGAGATGCATCCATTCTGGCCAATGTCGTGGTTGGGCAAACGGAGCTACATTCTGCATTTGGGGGTGTTGTGCCGGAGATTGCGGCGCGGGCGCATGTCGAAAAGCTGGATGTGGCCGTTGAACAGGCTCTGTCGCAGTCTGAGCTTGCCTTGGCAGATGTAGATGCCATCGCAGTGACGCGCGGACCGGGCCTGATCGGAGGTGTGGTGGCGGGTGTCATGGTCGCGAAGGGGTTGGCTCAAGCAACGGGTGTGCCGCTTTACGGTATCAACCACCTCGCCGGGCACGCGCTGACGCCGCGCCTGACGGATGCGGTGCCATTTCCCTATCTGATGCTGTTGGTCTCGGGCGGCCATTGCCAGTTTCTGTGCGTGCACGACGCGATGACGTTCACGCGCCTGGGCGGCACGATCGACGACGCACCAGGCGAAGCTTTTGACAAAGTGGCCCGGCTGATCGGCTTGGCCCAGCCTGGTGGACCATCTATCGAGCGCGCGGCCATGCAAAGCGAGACGCCGAAACGGTTTCGGTTTCCGCGGCCTCTTTTGGATCGGCCGGGGTGTGACATGAGCTTTTCCGGCCTGAAAACAGCGGTCTTGCGCGCCCGTGATCAAATCATGACCAAAAACGGTGGATTGACGGCTTTGGATCAAGCCGATCTGGCCGCGGAGTTTCAACGCGCTGTGGTGGATGTTTTGGCGGAAAAGACCAAGCGGGCAATGCAGGCTTTCGAAAATTTGACCGGGCAAACCGGCGCGTTGTGTGTGGCCGGTGGCGTGGCGGCAAACCAAGCCATTCGTCATTCCTTGATGCAAGTGGCTGACACGTGTGGCGTGCCGTTCGTTGCGCCGCCAATTGCGCTGTGCACAGATAACGCAGCGATGATTGCCTGGGCCGGGTTCGAACAAATGCCGTATCGTGCGCCTGATGATATGAGCCTGAGTGCGCTGCCTCGTATGCCGCTTGACCGTGCCTCTGCGCCAATGCTGGGCAGCGGCAAGAAAGGGGCCAAGGCATGACGATCACAATCGTCGGATCGGGGGCTTTTGGAACAGCCCTTGCGCTGTGTTATGCGGCGTGTGGCGACGTGATCTTGTGGTCGCGCAATGCCGAGACGCTGGCAAAGACGCGCCATTCGCCGCGTTTGCCGGGGCATTCCCTGCCTGACAACGTAGTGGTCACAGATAATCTGGCGTGTTTGCATGAGGCAACCGTCCTGCTTGCGCTGCCTACTCAGCAATTGGGCGCGTTTTTGGAGGGGATGCCTGCCCCGATCGCGCCAAAAGCGATGGTGGCTTGCTGTAAGGGCATCGATTTGGCCTCTGGTTTGGGACCGGTGGATTTGATCGCACGGCACCAGCCTTCGTGTATTCCCGCTGTACTGACAGGCCCCAGTTTTGCAGTGGACATTGCCAAAGGTTTGCCTACGGCGTTGATCGTGGCCGCTCCGAATGCGGCAGACGCCGACCACCTGCAAGACATGCTCGCCGCGCCGAACCTGCGTGTCTACAGCAGCGACGATGTGATGGGCGCGCAGTTGGGGGGAGCCCTGAAAAACGTGATCGCGATAGCCTGTGGTGCGGTCATGGGTGCCGGGCTCGGAGTTTCTGCACGCGCGGCGTTGCTGGCGCGCGGGCTTGCTGAGATGCGCCGGTTCTCGGAACACTTTGGCGCGCAGGCGGATACCCTTTCAGGGTTGGCGGGTCTTGGTGATTTGGTCCTGACGGCAACATCAGAGCAAAGCAGGAATTACCGTTTTGGAGTGTCGCTGGCAGTTGGGCGGGCGTTTGATGCATCGACAACAGTCGAAGGAGCAGCAACGGCGCGCGCGGTGGTGGATCTGGCGCGGAGCCACGCCATTGATGTTCCGATTTGCGAAACCGTTGCCAGTTTGGTTGCTGAAGAGCTCACCGTGCAACAAGCGATGGAGCGTTTGCTTGCCCGTCCTCTGAAGCGCGAAGCTTGAACCGGGTTACCGCCTTTGGGTTGGGTGCGAAGACTGTTAAGATTACCGGGGCAAGACGGAGACACCTCTTATGGCGTATTGGCTATTCAAATCCGAACCATCGACCTGGAGCTGGGCACAACAGCAAGCCAAGGGTGAGATAGGCGAAGAATGGGATGGCGTGCGCAATTATCAGGCGCGCAATTTCATGCGCACCATGAAGCTGGGCGATCGCGGGTTTTTCTACCATTCGCAAAGCGAAAAGGCGGTGGTGGGTATTGTCGAGGTTTGCGCCGAAGCGCATCCCGATAGCACGACAGACGATGACCGTTGGGAATGCGTTGATATCAAAGCGATCTCTTCTTTGCCGAAACCGGTCACGCTGGACATGGTAAAAACGGATCCTCGACTGGCAGAAATGGTCTTGGTCAAAAATTCTCGTCTTTCGGTGCAGCCGGTGACAGAGGATGAATGGGCCATCATTTGTGAGCTTGGTGGCGTTTCAACGTCGTAATCTGTGGATTGCGCGCGCTTTTGCCTATGCAATTCAAACTAGCCAGACGCTTTAAGCTCTGACAGGCTGGACGTACCTAGCCAAAGGAGGAAGCCATGGAGTATCTGGCAGTCATCGTCGCGGGCATCGGGGCCTTCGTATTCGGGGCCGTTTGGTATTCAGTTCTTGCAAAACAATGGGTTGCTGCGTCCGGTGTTGTGACGGACGAAACAGGGCAGCCGTCCAATCGTTCCAATCCGGTGCCGTATATTACAGGTTTAATCGCCGTCATTCTTGTCGCTGGTATGATGCGACACACGTTCACCCTGTCTGGTATCGACACGATGGGCAAAGCGGCCCTGTCGGGAATTGGGGTTGGCTTGTTCTTTGTTAGCCCGTGGATCGCCACGTGCTATGGATTTGCCGGACGACCACGCCAATTGGTCTTGATCGATTGCGGATACGCGATCGGCGGATGCACGGTGATCGGGATCATTCTTTCTCTTTTCTGATCCACTTGCCGTTTCCTTGCGGCTTTTGAAAAAACAAAACCCGCGCTTGGCGAGAGCGCGGGTTCCTAGAAAAGTGTGAAAACGCTTTAGCCGTAGACGGATTCTTTTCCGAAATGCTTTGTCAGCATGTAGTAAACCACAGCGCGGTACTTGTTCCGCTCTGACTTACCATAGGTTTCAACAACCGAATTGATCGCATCCATCAGCTCTGGACCGTCGGACAGGCCCAGCTTCTTGATAAGAAAGTTGTTTTTGACGGTTTCCAGTTCTGACGCCTGGCTTGATGCAACCGTGGATGCATCTGCGTCATAGATCGATGGGCCGCAGCCAATCGTCACTTTTGTCAGCAGATCCATGTCCGCATCCATACCGCATTTGTTCTTTAAATCGTCTGCATACTGAGCGATCAAATCGTCCCGTTTGCCCATAATTCACTCCCAACCTGTTGGTTTTCCCATCGGCTTGATGCCGATGGGCTAAAACGAGATCAGGTTACAGATCAGGGCGCACAGAACAATCTTTTTTCACGATTGTGTGTGTTCTTGCCCATGTGGAATTAGAAATCGAGGTTTTCGACACTCAGTGCGTTTTGCTGAATAAACTCACGGCGCGGTTCAACAACATCGCCCATCAGCTTGGTAAACAGATCATCCGCATCGGCCATGTCGTTCACCTGCACCTGCAAAAGCGTGCGCGCATCAGGGTCAAGCGTGGTTTCCCACAGCTGATCTGGGTTCATCTCGCCAAGGCCTTTGTAGCGCTGCAACGACAGGCCTTTTTCGCCCTCTTCCAGAATGGCGTTCAACAGATCGAGCGGCCCGTGGATTATCTGTGAGCGTTCCTTGCGCACCAAGGTGGCAGGTGTCCCATAGACGGATTGCAGTTCTTGCGTAAAGGAGCCTGTCTTGCGCGCCTCACCCGACCGAAGCATAGGGCCATCAAGGGTGCGCACCTCTTCCACGCCACGCAGGATGCGGGCCAGCCGCACGCCTTTGTCTTGCGTGATGCGGCCGGTCCAGCCGCGTTCATATTCCAGCGCGATCAGATCAAGCCGGGCGGCAACCTTGTCCGCCACGCCTTGCAGATCGGCATCCACGGCGCCGGGCACAAAGGCACCAGCGATGGCAGCCTGTTCCAGAATGTGGCGCGGATAATGCGTTGGGAAGGCCTGCAGCACCATGCGCAGACGCCGGGCATCTTCGACGATGCGCACCAGATCCTGCCCGGTCACCTCTTCGCCGTTGCCTTGCCGCAAAACGGCACCCTGCGTGCCCTGTTCGATCAGGTAATCTTCCAAAGCACCTTGGTCTTTCAGGTAAACCTCGGACTTGCCGCGCGACACTTTGTAAAGCGGTGGCTGCGCGATGTAGAGGTATCCGCCTTCGATCAACTCAGGCATCTGACGATAGAAGAACGTCAGCAAAAGTGTTCGGATATGCGCGCCATCCACATCGGCGTCCGTCATGATGACGATCTTGTGGTAGCGCAGCTTGGAGATGTTGAATTCATCGCGCCCAATGCCGGTGCCAAGCGCCATCACGAGGTTGCCGATCTCCTGGCTTGACAGCATCCGGTCAAACCGCGCCCGCTCCACGTTCAGGATTTTCCCGCGCAACGGCAAAACCGCTTGGGTCAGCCGGTCACGGCCCGTCTGGGCCGATCCGCCAGCGCTGTCACCCTCCACCAGAAAGAGTTCTGTTTTGGAGGGGTCTTTCTCTGAGCAATCCTTCAGCTTGCCCGCGAGAAAGTTCACATCCATCGCGGTTTTGCGCCGCGTCAGCTCACGCGCCTTACGCGCCGCTTCCCGCGCCAGCGCCGCTTCAACGATCTTGCCGACGATGATCTTGGCTTCGTTCGGGTTTTCTTCGAACCACTCGGCAAGCTTTTCGTTGACCAGACTTTCAACAGCCGGGCGCACTTCGGAGCTTACCAGCTTGTCTTTGGTCTGGGAGCTGAATTTCGGGTCAGGCACTTTGACAGACAAAACGCAGGTTAACCCTTCGCGCGCGTCATCGCCGGTAAAGGAAACCTTTTCCTTTTTCGCGATCCCGCTATCTTGCGCATAGCGCGTGATTGTCCGCGTCAGCGCGCCACGGAACCCGGCAAGGTGCGTGCCGCCATCCCGCTGTGGGATGTTGTTGGTAAAGGGCAGCACGTTTTCATGATAGCTGTCGTTCCACCACATCGCGATTTCGATCCCGATGTCGTCCCGTTCCCCGGTGACAAAGATCGGATCGGCCATGACAGAGCTTTTGGAACGATCAAGGTATTTCACGAACTCCTTCACGCCACCTTCGTAAAACAGCTCGGTTTCCAGTGGTTCGATCGGGCGTTCATCGCGCAGGATGATGCGGACGCCGGAATTCAGAAAGGCCAGTTCGCGCAGGCGCTTTTCCAGCGTTTCAAAGACATAGTTCACGTTGGAAAACGTATCGGTCGAGGCCAGAAACCGCACTTCGGTGCCGGTTTCATCGGTGTCGCCGATCACTTCAAGATGTTTGGTCGTGTCGCCGTGTTCAAACCGCGCCTGATGCTTTTTACCATCGCGCCAGATCGTCAGCTCCAGCCACACCGAAAGCGCGTTCACCACCGACACGCCCACGCCGTGCAGGCCGCCGGACACCTTGTAGGAATTGCTGTCAAACTTACCGCCAGCGTGCAGCTGGGTCATGATAACCTCGGCTGCGGAAACGCCTTCCTCTTCGTGGATACCGACAGGAATGCCGCGCCCGTTGTCGCGCACAGAAACCGAATGATCACTGTGCAAAACGACTTTCACAAAGTCCGCATGGCCCGCCAGAGCTTCGTCGATGCCGTTGTCCACGACTTCGTACACCATATGGTGCAAGCCAGAGCCATCGTCCGTATCCCCGATGTACATCCCGGGTCTCTTTCGGACAGCTTCTAAGCCTTTGAGAACTTTAATGGAATCAGCGCCATATTCCGCGCCGTTTTGCTCGTTATCCGCCATGTGGTGGCCCTTGCCTAATTTGGGGGAAATATACGCATTTTTGCGGGGATTGTCACGCAACTGACACAAGATTTTGTGGGTCAGGTCAATGGGATGACGAGGCCCACCAAGATCAAAAGACAGCCCGCATATATGTTCACCCTCCGCACGGATGCAGGGTTTGAAACAAGGGCGCGCATACGGTCAACGAATAGCGCGATGCCCAGGTTTCCGATCAGCGGAACAATCGCGGAAAGACCTGCGATAATGGCGATGTCTGCGGTCGTGAGACCTGTCAGATCGAAGAAACCGGGCAAGACACCCATGTAGAACAAGACCGCTTTGGGGTTCCCCAGAATAAGCACAAGACCCGCAAGGAACCCGGCCCACATGCCCGGGCGGGTCAGTCGCGAATCCGCGTTCAGATCATGATCGGCATTGCGAATGACCAAAATCCCCATCGCGACAAACATCGCAGCGGCAACCCACTTGAGCACCGAGAGAAAACCGCCGTAGAGCGACAGAACCCAAGTGATGCCGAAGACGGCCAAAAGAGACCACAAGACATCGCCAACGACGACGCCCAAGGCCAAAGGCCAGGCGGCATGAAAGCCGCCCGACAAGGAGCGCGCGATGACGCCGAGCCAGACGGGCCCCGGCGTGATGAACAGCACAAAAAGCGCCCCGGCATAAAGCGCCATGTCCGACAGGGCGAGCGTCACTGGCTTTGCACCTCGCTTGCCCCGTTTGCATCGGTGACATGCAGGTATTGGGCACGATCTCCCATCGCATCAAACAGGTGTGTTTCTGTACCCGTCATCCAGGCTTGGGCACCAAGCGCGCAGATTTCGTCATAAAGCGCCGCACGCCGATCCACGTCGAGGTGAGCGGCCACCTCGTCCAACAGCAAGATCGGCGGGGCCGCAATGTCATCTGCGATCGCTCGGGCATTTGCGAGGATCAGAGAAACCAAGAGCGCCTTTTGCTCGCCGGTTGAGCAATCCTTGGCCGGAACCGCCTTTGCGGCAAAGATCCCCTCCATATCCACCCTATGTGGCCCGACCAAAGTGCGACCGGCAGCAATGTCGCGCGCGCGCCCATCCGCGAACGCCGTCAGAAGGTCGTCGGGAAAAGGGGTATCCGGATGAACCAAAGTCAAATCTGCCGCGGGAAAGGTGGTTGCCGCGCTGTCTTGGGCCGCGCAAATCCGGGTTAAAGCCGCCCTTCGGTTGGCTTGGATGGCCGTGCCCGACGTGGCCATCTGCTTTTCCAAGGCGCCATACCACGCAGGGTCGCGGATTTGATCTTTGAGCAGGCGATTGCGTTCGCGCATGGCCTTTTCATAGTCGAGGCTCAATTGCGCATGGCCCGGGTAAAGGCTGAGCGTCATGCGGTCCAAAAAGCGACGCCTGCCTTCCGCGCCTTCGATCCACAATCGGTCCATCGCGGGGATCAGCCACAGAACGCGCAGAATGTCACTCAAACCGGTTTGTGGGGTTGGCTTGCCATCGACCTTGCTTTGACGCGCGGCTCCGGCCTCGGACCAGATGTCGATCTCTCGCGCTTGTCCTCGTGTTTGTACCAGTGCCGCAATTTTCCAACCAAGCGATTCCGGGCGGCGTGTCATATCCTCGGCGCTAGAACGACGCAGCCCGCGGCCCGGTGAGAGCAGGGAAACGGCTTCAAGGATGTTGGTTTTACCCGCGCCGTTCGGACCAAAGATCGCGACGGGCCGTGCGTCGCAAGATATCCGCGCTACTTTGTGCGAGCGGAAATGCGATAGGGTTAAGGATGTGATCGCGCATGTCATCTGGGCGAAAAGGCTCTTGGAAGAGCCTTACCAATTTTCTTGCAAGAAAATTGCCCGCTCACACGCGCATCGGCATGACAACGTAAACAGCGGATTGATCATTGCCTTCCCGCATCAGCGTGGGATCCCCTGAGGAGTTGAACAGGAACACCGCATTCTCGCGATCAACCTGGCTGGCAATCTCCAGCAAGTATTTGGCGTTAAACCCAATTTCCAGCTTTTCATCACCATACGCCACGGCCAGCTCCTCTTCGGCTGCCCCGCTGTCTGGCGCGTTGACCGACAAGACCAGCCGGTCTTCGTCAAGCTGCATCTTCACGGCGCGTGACCGCTCCGAGCTGACGGTCGCCACTCGGTCCACGGCTTGTGCAAAATCGCTGGCATCCACTTCCAACTTGCGGGTGTTGCCGGCTGGAATAACGCGCGTGTAATCCGGGAAAGTGCCGTCAATCACCTTAGACGTCAGCGTGATGTCCTGAGTTGCAAAGCGCACTTTTGTTTCGGAGACCGAGACCGCAATCTGGGCTTCATCATCGTCTAGCAGCTTGCGCAATTCGCCAACTGTTTTACGCGGTACAATCACGCCCGGCATATCACCTGAGTTTTCCGGCAATTCTGCATCAATACGGGCCAGGCGGTGGCCATCGGTGGCCACACAACGCAGGACTTTGCCGCCGTCGCTGTCTGCGACGTGCATATAGACACCATTCAGGTAATAGCGCGTTTCTTCCGTTGAGATTGCGAATTTTGATTTGTCGAAGAGCCGGCGCAACACAGGCGCAGGCACCGCAAAGTTGGACGCATATTCCGATGACGCCATCACCGGGAAATCTTCGCGCGGCAAAGTCGCCAGCGAGAAGTTGGACCGACCGGCATCTACCGTCAAACGCCCTGCAGCGGCATCCGCGGTCAGCGTGACCAGAGCACCATCAGGCAGCTTGCGAATGATTTCGTGCAGGGTTGTGGCCGACACCGTCGTCGCCCCGGCGCGTTCCACTTGCGCAGCCGCACGGTCCACCACTTCGATGTCTAGGTCCGTTGCGCGAAAGGTCACGTCAGAGCCTTCGGCTTCAATCAGAACATTCGCCAAAATCGGGATCGTGTTGCGCCGTTCCACAACTGATTGCGCTTTGCCAACAGCTTTCAGCAGCACATTGCGCTCAACCGATATTTTCATACACCCAACTCCCACATCTGCGCCGGGACCGGCACGTTATCCCAAATATCCGCTGTCACAAGTATTTTATTGGTTTTGCGGCCTCAAACCCCGGTGGTCAAGATGCAGAAGCCCGCCCACGCGCTATTGCGTGGCCGAGCATCATGAACTTTCCCAGTTTTTTGGGGGTGAGCCGTTATTCTTCCAGCGCGCGACGCAGCATTTCCAGATCTTCTGCGATCTGTCCGTCTTGCTGCTTCAGCTCTTCGATGCGCCGCACACCGTGGATCACGGTTGTATGGTCGCGCCCACCAAACCGGCGCCCAATCTCAGGCAAGGATCGGGATGTGAGCTGTTTGCACAGATACATGGCAACCTGGCGGGGCCGGGCGTAGGTGCGCAAACGCTTTGGGCCAATCATATCGCTCAGGCGAATGTTGTAGTGGTCCGACACTTTACGCTGAATTTCTTCGACAGTGATCTTGCGATCAGACGCACGCAGCACATCCGACAAGCAATCCTGCGTCAAATCCATGTCGATGTGACGTCCAACCAGCGAGGCAAAGGCGAACAGCCGGGTCAACGCGCCTTCAAGCACGCGCACGTTTGTGGAAATCCGATGGGCGAGGAATTCCAGCACGCCGTCATCAATGCCCAGGTCAGGGTAGGTGGCTTTTTGCTGGATTACCTTGCTTTGCAGAATACCCAAACGCAGTTCGTAATCCGTTGGGTGAAGATCCACGACCAAGCCGCATTGCAGACGGGACTTCACCCGGTCTTCGAGATCCTTGATCTCGCCCGGTGCACGGTCAGCTGAGATGATGATCTGCTTGTTCTGGTCCACGAGCGCATTGAAGGTGTGAAAGAACTCTTCTTGAGTGCTGTCTTTGCCGGCAATGAATTGCACATCGTCTACCATCAGAACATCGACAGACCGGAAGATGGATTTGAAATCCATCATTTTGCGGTCACGCAGCGCTTGCACGAACCGGTACATAAATTGTTCCGCAGACAGGTAAAGCACGTTCAGGTGTGGTTTGCCCGCCTGCAATTCCCAAGCGATCGCTTGCATCAGGTGCGTTTTACCAAGGCCAACGCCGCCATACAAAAACAGAGGGTTAAACGTAACCGGGCCACCTTCAGCCACACGCTTGGCCGCGGCAAACGCCAGTTCGTTTGGCTTACCAACGACAAAATTGTCAAAGGTAAAGCGACTGTCCAGTTTCGACCCCTGACCACTCTCGTTCAACGGGGCTTTGGATTCGGCCACTGGTTGCGCCACAGCTGAAGGGCGGCCCGCGGAAACGGCAAAGTTCAAACGGCGCACATCGGGCGAGCTATTTTGAAACTCGGAAAGAATGATGTCAGCGTAATTCTGGCTGACATAGTTTCCAAGAAACTGGGTCGGCGCGTGGAATGTGACCACGCCATCTTCAAGTTTGTGCAAAACGAGTGGTTCTATCCACGTCTTAAAGGCATTCTTGCCGATTTTAGTCTGCAGTCGTTCTTTAAGTTGACCCCATTGTTCCTGTGTCATGCGCCCCGTTGTGTCCCTTCGTCTAGCTCGTGCAACAGCTATAATGCGCTGCCGAGATTATTCTGTATCTTCTTGCGGGTCGAAGATGGCGACAGACAACACCGTTCAGTGCCGTGCAAACAGCACTGCATGAACAACGTCATAAAGCGCGCTTTTAAAGCTGCGCCCCTCTGACCGCACACCATTGCTTACGACAGGTTGGCCAAAACCCCACATGGCCTGGCACCGTTGCTTTTGCTAACGGCACCGGAAGAAACGTTAACTCGGTAACGTGTCCAGCCTGTCCCCCCAAGGCGAATGAATCGCTCTACTGTGTTAGCGAACTTGGCTGCGAGGCGTCTACAGAACTTAAATCTTGACTCTGAATTTGCTGAAAAGAATCTCTCAGCATTGTTGCAAACGTGCAAAACGCAAAAGGCGCCGTACAAGACGGCGCCTTAAAACGTTGACGTTTTCGCAGGATTTAACCCAGAGATTTGATCCGCGAAGACAAACGCGACATTTTACGTGCCGCTGTATTTTTGTGGTAAACCCCACGGGTCACGCCACGCATCAATTCGGGCTGTGCTGCGCGCAACGCTGTCTCTGCGGCTGTCTTGTCGCCAGAAGCAATCGCTTCTTCGACCTTGCGCAGATACGTGCGGATGCGCGAACGGCGTGCTTTGTTCACTGCGAAGCGTTTTTCGTTTTGACGGGCCCGCTTCTTGGCCTGAGGCGAATTTGCCATGATTATCTCGTCCCAATGTTTGGTGCGGTAGTACAGAAGCCGCGCGTATGCGCAGGAATCAGGCGCAAGTCAATAGGGTGGCTTTACTTGTCGCGGAACTGAGGCTCGCGCTTTTCAATAAAGGCCGACATACCTTCAGTCTGATCCTCGGTCGCGAACAGCGAATAGAACACTCGCCGTTCAAACAGCAGCCCCTCTTCGAGAGGTACTTCAAAGCTGCGGTTGACCGATTCTTTGATCGCATAAACCGACACCATCGATTTTTCCGCGATCTTCTGTGCGGCGTTCGTCGCCTCTTCCAAAAGCTTTTTGGCTGGTACAATACGGCTGACGAGGCCGGACCGTTCCGCCTCTTCCGCATCCATGAAGCGACCGGTTAGGTTCATATCCATTGCCTTGGCTTTGCCGATCGCCCGGGTCAGGCGCTGCGTGCCGCCGATGCCAGCCATCACACCAAGGTTGACTTCTGGCTGACCAAATTTTGCGGTGTCTGCGGCGATGATGAAATCACACATCATGGCCAATTCGCATCCGCCACCCAATGCATAGCCTGCCACAGCTGCGATGATTGGCTTTCTGACACGCACAATTGCGTCGGTTTCATCTGTAAACAGGCTTCCTGCAAAGACATCTACGAAAGACTTGTCTTTCATCATTCCGATATCGGCGCCTGCGGCGAACGCTTTTTCGGAGCCGGTCAATACAATGCAGCGTACTTTATCATTCGCTTGCGCTGCTGTGAGAGCGTCGGCCAGTTCAGTAAGAAGCTGGTCGTTCAACGCATTCAGAGCCGCCGGGCGGTTCAGTGTCACGCGCGCAACGTGGTCATCGATATCGAGGATGATCGTCTCGTAAGCCATATTTTGAGCCGTCTGTTGTTGGCAATAGACCGCAGCCTTACCACGCGGTGAGGGTGTTTCAAGTCACCGTTGGCAGGTGTTGCAATAGAAAGATGAACGGCCGGATTGCACAATGCGGCGCACAGTGTCGCCACAACCCTTTATTTTACAGGGCTCTCCTTCGCGGCCATACACATCAAACGTGTGCTGGAAGTATCCCAACTCGCCATCCGCCTGCCGAAAGTCACGTAGCGACGAACCTCCGGCAGCAATGGCATCGGTCAGGACATCCCGAATAATCGGGACCAATGCCGCCACCCGAGCCGACGCGATTCGCCCAGCCTTGCGGGTCGGAGATATCCCGGCGCGGAACAGGGCTTCGCAGACATAGATATT
>JABSSA010000381.1 GCA_013214665.1 Paracoccaceae bacterium | reverse complement strand
GAGATGGATTTCCTCTCCCGCGTGGCGACACGTATTATTAACGAGGTGAAGGGCATCAACCGCGTGACATATGACATCACCTCAAAGCCTCCGGGCACGATTGAGTGGGAATAAGCTCTATATGTCACCGACCCTGAAGGCCGCGCTGTGGATGATCGGCACGATTACGTCGTTCACATCCATGGCCGTTGCTGGCCGCGCCATTGGCGACGCGCACGACACTTTTGAGATCATGTTTTTTCGCAGCCTTTTTGGCGTGCTGATTGTGTGCTCCGCGCTGACGTTCACCAAACGGTGGCATGAGATAAAGACCGACAAGCTGGGCCTGCATGTGGCGCGCAACGTCTTTCACTTTACCGGACAGAACCTGTGGTTTTTCGCGCTGGCCTTTATCCCGCTCGCGCAGGTTTTCGCACTCGAATTCACCACACCGATTTGGGCGATGATTTTCGCTCCGCTGATCGTGGGCGAACGGTTAACTGTATTCCGCGCGATCGCTGCGGTGATGGGGTTTATCGGCATTTTGCTCGTCACGCGGCCCGGTACGCTTGAAATGAACCCAGGCGTCTATGCAGGTGCGGCATCTGCGGTGTTTTTTGCGCTTTCTATTCTGATGACAAAGCGGCTGACGCGGACGCAATCCATCGGATGTATCCTGTTTTGGTTGACCACGACCCAAGCGGTGATGGGATTGGCCACGGCTGGCTACGACGGGCAGATCACTTTGCCAACTCTGCATACCCTGCCCTTTCTTCTGCTGATTGGCTTTGCAGGTCTTTGCGCACATTTCTGCCTGACCGTCGCGCTCAGTATTGCGCCAGCCTCTGTGGTCACGCCCATCGATTTTGCCCGCTTGCCGGTGATCGCTGTCATCGGAGCCCTCTTTTACGCAGAACCGCTAGACGCCTTTGTGATGGCTGGGGCGGTTTTGATCTTTTCGGGCAATTATCTCAACATCTGGCGAGAAACCCGCAACGGTTGACGCATGTGCGGGCTGACGCTGTGTTTCGCCAAGTGAAATTTTGGTACCGTGATATCAAAGTCCAGTTACCTCTCTGTGTTTTCACCGAAATTTCAGAGGTTTGTGATGCGTTCTTACGTCAAGTCACCCTCAGATCCGGGGGTGACCGTATTGCGGCAAACACCCTGACCGCCTCTGTTTGATCGAAGGCGTCCGCGCAGGCGGATGCACGGAAATCGGAGGAGAACATCATGAATAGAATCAGCCTTGGGGTTGCAGCGCTGCTTGCGTCTTCTGCGGCAGTCTCTGCGGGCGGATTGGACCGGTCCGGACAACCCATCGATATCCTGTTTGAAGACGGGCGCGTGGCCCAGTTTTCATTCGGCTTCAGCTCACCCAGTGTGAACGGAACCGAAGTCACAGGCGCCGCGACCGGCAGCGTCGCGGACAGTTTTTCGACCTTTGGTGCAGGGGTCAAATTTGACATCAGCAAAAAACTGTCCTTCGCCTTCATTCTAGATGAACCCTTTGGCTCGGATGTCACCTATCCCGGTTCAGGAGCGACCAGCCTGTTGGGCGGCACACGGGCCATCGTGGATTCCAACGCCTACACCGCGCTCTTGCGCTACAAGTTCAACGACAACTTCTCGATCCATGGCGGGCCGCGGTACCAGACCACCAGTGCCAATCTGACCCTGAGCGGACAGGCGCTTGGCGCGCTGAATGGTTATAATGCGTCGTTCAGCAATGATGGCGCGCTGGGATATGTGGCGGGGGCCAGTTTCGAAAAACCTGAAATCGCCTTGCGCGTGTCGCTGACCTACAATTCCCAGATTGATCACGACTTTGACACGGTGGAAACCAATGTGCCGCTGTTGGGAACGCTCAATTCCACGACCCAGATCAGCACACCAGAATCCTGGAACCTCGACTTTCAGACAGGCGTAGCCGCCAACACATTGCTCTTTGGCTCGTTGCGCTATGGCAAAAACAGCGACACGCAGGTGTCTCCGCAGGGGTTTGACGCGGTTGTCAATCCGGGGGTGGCAGGCGACAGCGTATCGGATATCGAGGATTCACTGGATTACGAAATCGGCCTGGCGCGCCGGTTCAATGACAAATGGTCTGGCTCGATCGCCATTGGCCTCAGCACATCAGATGGCGACAACCTTGTCTCGCCCCTCTCCCCGTCTGACGGGTTCCGCTATGTCTCGGTCGGTGCGCAATATGAGCTGAGCGATCAGGTCTCACTGCGGGGGGGTATCCGCTATACCGATCTGGGCGATGCGATTGGCGCGGTGGGTGCCGCGGATACACCGGTGGCCAATTTTAACGGCAACTCCGCCGTCTCAGCCGGATTTCAGGTCTCCTATCGTTTCTAGCAAGAAACGGGGTGCGCCGACCGGCTGTGCGTGACAGGGTCGGCGCATGAATACGCAAAAGACACTCACCGGCCGTGCCTGGGCCGAATTGATCCTTCTCGGAACCATCTGGGGGGGATCTTTCTTTGCGATCAGCATCGCCTTGAAAGAGATCGGGCCGCTCACATCCGTCGTGCACCGCACGGTTTGGGCCGCATTGCTGTTGTGGGGCTTTGCTTTGTTAAGCGGGTATCGCCCGCCCAAAGACATCAGGATCTGGGGGGCCTTTCTGGGTATGGGGCTCTTGAACAACATGATCCCCTTTGGCCTGATGGCCTGGGGTCAGCTGCATATCGAAACCGGGCTTGTGTCAATCCTGAACGCGGCCACGGCCATTTTCGGGGTGGTGATCGCCGCGATATTCTTTGCAGATGAACGGCTTACCCTGCGCAAAGCTGTCGGCGTCGCGCTGGGGTTCTTTGGTGTAAGCGTGGCTATCGGGCTGAACAATTTTGCCAGCTTTGATGTGCGATCACTGGCGCAATTGGCCGTGCTGGCAGGTACGGTGTCTTATGCCTTTGCCAGCGTCTGGGCGCGTGCATTCCTGGGCCACTTGCCGCCTCAAATCGCGGCGGCAGGCATGTTGACCGGCTCGTCGCTGATTGCTGTGCCAGTGGCGTGGATGATGGAGGGGCCGATCACCCTATCGCTGCTCCCAGTAACCTGGCTGGCCATCGGATATTATAGCCTAATCGCGACGGCGGGGGCCTATTTGCTCTATTACCGCGTTTTAGCGATGGCCGGATCAGGCAACCTGATGCTTGTGACCCTGCTGATCCCGCCTGTGGCGATTGGTTTGGGCGCTGCCTTTCTTGGCGAAGCGCTTTCGGCTTCGGCCTTCATTGGGTTTGGCCTGCTGGCCCTTGGTCTCTTGATCTTGGATGGACGCCTGGGCCGGGCGCGGCGCATTGACCGGGCCCAAGCCGACAGCTAAGCACAGGCCCAGCCAATAAGGGACCAAGCGGATGCTGTATGAAACCGCAGAGGCGTGGCGGAACGCGCCGCGCAAACGAGTGTTTGTTTTCGCCATGTCAGGGCTTGGCAAAACCCATATGTCGTCGCTTTTGCGCGCGGCGGGCAGCTGGTTTCACTATTCCATCGATTACCGCATCGGCACCCGGTACATGGGCGAATACATCACCGACAACGCCAAAGCCGAAGCGATGAAAGTGCCGTTCCTGCGCGAGCTTTTCCTAAGCGATTCCATATATATCCGGCCCAACATCACCTTTGATAACCTCTCGCCCGTTTCCACCTATCTGGGCAAGCCCGGCAATCCGGATGCGGGCGGCGTACCCATCGACGAATACCGCCGCCGGCAAGAGCAATTTCGCACCGCGGAAATCGCGGCGCTTTATGATACCGCCGATTTCATTGATCGGGCGCAGCGGCTTTATGACTACCCGCATTTCATCTGCGACACCGGCGGATCGATCTGCGAATGGGTGGATCCCGACGACCCGGAAGATCCCTTGATGCAGGCGCTGTCTGCTGTGGCTTTGCCCGTCTGGATCAAGAATGACGAAGCCCATATCGCCGAGCTGATTGAGCGCTTTGACCGCGCACCAAAACCAATGGCCTACCAACCCGCGTTCCTCGATCAATGCTGGAGCGCCTATCTCGCTGAGACCGGCCTCAGCGACGATGAGGTGAACCCCGATACCTTCATTCGTTGGACCTATGCCAAGGCGCTGGCCCACCGCGCGCCGCGCTATGAAAAGATGGCGCGTTGGGGTGTGACGGTCAGCGCGGATGAGGTGGCCACACTGAAAGGTGAAGAGGATTTCAACACCTTGATCGCCACAGCCCTTGAGCGGCGCGACTGAGCGCAGTATCTGACGCATTCGCAATCAGGACCACAGACCATGCCATTGAAATTGCCATCCAACCTGCCCGCCTTTGATGTCTTGAAGACCGAAGGTGTGATGGTGATGGACACCGAACTGGCGGCGCATCAGGACATTCGCCCCCTGCGCATCGGTCTGCTGAACCTGATGCCCAAGAAGATTCAGACCGAAACTCAATTCGCGCGTCTGATTGGGGCGACGCCTTTGCAGATCGAATTCAATCTGATCCGTATGACCAATCACCACACGCGCAACACCGCGTCTGAGCATATGGAGGCGTTTTATCGCCCCTTCGAAGACGTGCGCGATGAAAAGTTCGACGGGCTGATTATCACGGGCGCCCCAATCGAACATCTTGATTTTGAATCAGTGGATTACTGGGACGAGCTCATAGATGTGATGAACTGGACTCAGACCAATGTGCATTCCACATTTGGCGTGTGCTGGGGCGGCATGGCGATGCTGCACCACTTTCATCGCGTGCCCAAACATATGCTGAGCGAAAAGCTGTTTGGCACGTATCGCCAAAAGAACCTTGCTCCTGCTTCGCCGCTGTTGCGCGGCTTCTCAGATGACATGGTGGTGCCGGTCAGCCGCTGGACAGAAGTGCGCACAGCCGAGGTTGAGGCCGCGGGCCTGCCGATTTTGCTGGGCTCGGATGAAACCGGGCCCTGCTTGATCGAAGATCCAGATCACCGGGCGGTCTATGTGCTAAACCATTTCGAATATGACAGCGGCACATTGAACGAAGAATACCAGCGTGATCTGACCTCGAACCAGATCGAAGGGGCCGAGATCCAGATGCCTGCGCATTACTTCCCCAAAAACGATCCCGCGCGGGAGCCGACGAACCGCTGGCGCAGCCATGCGCATCTGCTTTATGGCAATTGGATTTCAGAGCTCTATCTGACAACGCCATATGACCTAAACAGCATTGGGCAGGAAAGCACCGACCTGCGGAAAAAGTAATGAAAACAATCGCGTTTCTGGCGATCCTTATTTTGGCTTTTGGGGCGTTCGTGCATTGGCGCGCATCGGCGCGCGAAGCGCAAACCGCCCGCGATTACGCCCCTCAGGGGCAATTGATTGACGTAGATGGCGTGCGCGTTCATGCCGAAGTCATGGGCAGCGGTCCTGACGTGATCTTGTTGCATGGTGCGGGCGGCAACACGCGCGATTTTACCTTTTCACTGGCGCCGGAACTGGCCAAACGCTACCGCGTGACGGTCTTTGACCGCCCCGGATTGGGCTGGACCGATCGCGCCGCCGGCGGCTATGACGGGCTTTGGACAGTGGCGGCGGAACCGCCGCTGGTGCAGGCGGATCTGCTGCAAAAAGCGGCCGCCAAGCTGGGGATTGAACGCCCCATCGTAGTTGGGCAATCTTTCGGCGGATCAGTGGCTTACGCCTGGGCCTTAAGTGATCCAACGGCCGCTGGCATTGTTTCAATCGCGGGCGTGGCCAACCCGTGGCCCGGCGGGCTTGGCTGGCTGTACCATGTGAATTCGTCGCGCCTTGGCGGCGCGCTTTTTGTGCCCCTGCTCGCGGCGTTTGTGCCCAAAAGCTACGTTGATACCACGGTGTCCTCGATTTTTACCCCAATGCCCACGCCAGACGGTTATCTGGATCACGTGGGTTCCGGCCTGACCCTGCGCCGCGCTTCCATGCGGGCCAACGCGCGGCAAGTGATGGGCCTGCGGCCCCATGTGGTTGAAATGTCGGCGCGCTATGGTGAGATCGATATGCCGGTGGAAATTGTGCATGGCGATGCCGACACGATAGTGCCACTCGCCATTCATTCAATCAAAGTACCCGACCAGATCAATGGCGCCAACCTGACCATCCTGAAGGGCGCAGGCCACATGCCCCATCACTCCCACCAGGACGAGGTAATCGCCGCAATTGACCGCGTTGCCGCCCGCGCGGGTTTGCGTTGAGCGCAAAGCTCCACCATATTGATGTAAAGAGCCGTAACTTTGAAAGCCCACCTCATGAGCCTGCCCTTCGATGGTGCCATCAGCGCATTCTATGACACAGAGGCGCCCAACGAGATCCGCAACGCCATTCGCGACGGCGGCAAAAGCGATATCCTCAGCCCCAGCTATCCCTACGACAGCCGCATGGACCGTGACGATTACGAAGACCAGATGGCCGCGCTTCAGATCGAGCTGGTCAAGCTGCAGGCCTGGGCCAACGCAACAGGCGCGCGCATCGCGGTGGTGTTTGAAGGCCGGGATGCGGCGGGCAAAGGCGGCACGATCAAACGCTTCCGCGAAAACCTGAACCCCCGCAGCGCACGGGTGGTCGCCCTGTCAAAACCCACCGAGACAGAACAGGGCCAATGGTATTTCCAGCGCTATATCAAACACCTGCCCACCAAAGGTGAGATCGTGTTTTTTGACCGCTCCTGGTATAATCGCGGTGTCGTGGAAAAAGTGTTTGGCTTTTGCACCGACGAACAGCGCGGCCATTTCTTTGCGCAAGTGCCGCAGTTTGAAGCGATGCTGAAAGACGAAGGCATCCACCTGGTCAAACTTTGGATGAACGTGGGCCGCGCTGAACAGTTGCGCCGATTCCTCAAACGCGAAAGCGACCCGCTCAAGCAATGGAAGCTCAGCTGGATTGACGTCGAAGGGCTCAAGAAATGGGAAGACTACACCAAAGCCATTTCCGAGACCTTGCAAAAAACGCATACAACAGACGCGCCTTGGACCATCGTGCGCAGCGATGACAAACGCCGCGCCCGGCTCACCGCGATCCGCGCGGTGCTGGCGGGGCTGAGCTATGACGGCAAAAACGGCAAAGCGGTCCATGCGCCAGACCCCAAGATCTGCGGAGGCCCCGACATCTGGGATGCCTAAACGCGGCTACCATCACGGCAATCTCCGCCAGGCGCTGATTGATGCGGCGTTGACCCTGATCGAATCGCGGGGGCCGCAGGGCTTTACCCTGTCCGAAGCCGCCAAGGTTGCGGGCGTGACCCCGGCGGCTGTCTATCGCCACTTTGAAGGCCGCGAAGACCTGATCGCCGAAATCGCGCGCCAGGGTTATGTGATCTTTGGCGATACGATGGAATACGCATACCAATCCGGCCAACCCTCAGCGCTCGCCGCCTTTGAGGCCACAGGCCGCGCCTATCTGGCCTTTGCCCGCAAATATCCGGGCCATTACATCGCGATGTTCGAAAGCGGCATCTCCGTCAACCGCGATCCCGATCTCTCGGCGCTGGCCAATCGTTCCTGGGGTGTTCTCGAAAAAGCCGCGATGGACCTGTCTCAACACATCCCCGAAGACCGCCGCCCCCCT
>JABSSA010000380.1 GCA_013214665.1 Paracoccaceae bacterium | reverse complement strand
CGGTGCGGGCATCGGGGCGGCGGCATTGTGGTTGGCGTGATTGAATGTCAGCAGATGGCGGTCTGTGCCGGTTGCCTCATCAAAAATGGATCGGATGGAGTCGTAGTTTGATACGTCATCAACACTGCCTGCCATCAACATGGTGGGTTTGCGCAAACCAGAAACGCCTACCGCATCCCAAAACGCAAAGGCCTTGCCCCAAGGCCCGATGCTGACAATCGCCTTTACGCGGTCGTCAATCAGCGCTTCGTGGCTGTCTGACCCTGCCAGATGTGCGCCCAAAAGGCCTTTGGGCGTGCCCCAAGGGTAATCAACCGAAGTTTGGGTCACACCGGCACCGCCAAAGATCAAAGCACCGTAGCCGCCCATCGAATAGCCGACCACGCCGGTTTGCGACGTGTCGACAATCGCGCCGATTGGGCCTTCCAGATTTTCCATCGCGTCGATGACGAACTTTTGGTCCAAAGGACGGTTATACAGGGTCGAGCCAAATGCAGCCTGATCGTTGTATGTGCTGTCCGTGTGATCAATGGACACGGTCACATAGCCCTTGGACGCGAGGTTTTCGCCTAGGTGGCTCATCAAAAAGCGGTTTCCGGGGTATCCGTGGGAAATCACGATGAGGGGGAAAGATCCGTTCGCAGCGGGAGCAGCATCGCGTGCAGCACGCCCGGTGAGGGTCACCTCTGTTTTGCCATCACGCAGGAAAGCACTGTAGCTGCCGCCGGGTTCGGTGCCGTCCGCCGCAGGATACCATACCTCGACTGTGAGAGGGCGGTCATATGTTGGTGTGGCCTCGTCGGTTACGTTCAGGATATCAATCCGTCCGGGTGCCGTAATGGTCATCGTCTGAACACCAATCGTGTGCTCGCCATATGCGGCAAGCTCGGGCGCGTCGGGACGAATGCGATCAATAGGGTTCGCAAGAGTTGCTGTGGCGGCCAAGGTGAATCCTGTGGCTATAGCTGATGTCTTCATATGTCCTCCGATGGCGTTATGCCGATTGATGAATGTCTTAGATCGTCTGTTCAGATTGATTTGGTCGTGTGTGAATGCCTCTGCTCATTCGCGAAGCCGTGTCATTTCCCGCATCCGCTCTGGAAAATTGGTATTGGTGCGATGGGGTGCGCAAATGATGAACGGCCTTATTAAGCGCGGAGGCGCGAGACGGACCGCACCTTCCTTTGGATTACCGCGAAAAGGTATCAGCAATATAAAACCCTTCCCCACGCACATGAGCGTAGGGAAAGGCTGTCCGCAGGCGATCTTTATTTCAAGTGTTTCTTGGCACGACGTTGCGTGATGCGCGGCAGTCGCCCGCCGCGCTGAGAGACCTAGCCGTTGATCTGCAAAGACGGATCGTCAACCACACCAACCAATTGCAACAGCAACTCGCCACTGTCCGCCGCGTTGGCTTCGGCAAAGTCATTGTCGATGCGGTTGAAGGCCGACACAAAGCCTTCGCCGTTTTCGCGGTTCAACAGCTGCATTGTCTCGTTGGCATCCCGCACGTCCGACATGCCTTTGATCACTGAGAAATAGACACCCACATCGGTCTTGTTTGACAGGAATTGCTGGTCAGCGGCTTGCAACGCAAGGAATTCTGCGGACGCGTCCGCCGGTGCGGTCTTTGCGCCTTTGAGGACTTCAAGAATGAAGACATCCCGCCCGACGGCCCCTTGATCCAACAGTCCTACCCAGAAATCCAGACCGGCCTGATCAGGGATGCGGCCGAGTACGTTGGAATAGACCTGGGTGGCGAAATCAAGATTGGTTGCGGTGCTGGGATAGGTCGCGCGGGTTTCATCCTGATCCAGGAACAACGCTGCCATTTCGTCTAGCGACGTGCCACCAGCAAAAGCAGACCCCCAGAAATACAAGCCAAGCGCATCCGGCGCGCGGTTGAAGTAAGCGATGTAAAGCTCTACAAACGTTGATATTTCTTCGGGGCTTAGACTGGTGATGCCTTGAATGATGGATAAATCCAATTGCCCATCAGTAAAGATTGTGGCCCCTTGGGTAAAGCTGAGGTGTTCAATTCCGGTGAGCGTATCCACGCCCTCGCCATCGGTTTGACGATCGGTGATTTCGATGGACCCGTCTTTGTTCATGGCGACCATGTATCGCCCCATTTCACCGGAAAACGCGGCGGTATCCTCGCCATCGCCACCGTTGATGCCGTCATCGCCGGTGCCGCCAACCAACGTGTCATTCTCAGAGCCGCCGTTGAGTGTGTCGTTTGCCGCTCCGCCCAAAAGCACATCGTCCGCGCCACCGTCCAACGTATCCGCGCCGCCAAGACCAAAGAGGATGTCGGTGCCTGCACCGCTGTCAAATGTGTCAGCGGCTTCGGTCAGATAGAACCAATCACCGCGATTAGAGCCGGTAACCTGGCCATCCAAGCTGATTACAAAGTTTGGATCGGAATTGCGTGAGCCAAAGATCAGATTGGCAAGCTGTTGCTCTACACCCGGCAAATTCGTTTGAATGGCGGCGATAAGCTGGTCAATTTGCGCTTGGCCGGCTGCGAGGGTGGCAATCGGGTTTGCGGTTTGCCCGGCTTCAATCGCTTCGCCGAACTCCTGCAGGATTTTGAACGCCTCCGAGGCTGCTGGGCCTGCGACGTCGGGCAAGGTGTCTAATTGTTGCTGCATGAGCCCGGACGCCAAGAGCGACGCCAGCAAGCCATCCGTGCCCGTAATTTGCGCAGCCAACGCATCGCTGACAGCTTGGCCGAGCGTTGAATAGAGGGAAGATAGGTCCGTGCCGCTCAAGGGATTTGCGCCGCCCAGATTTGCCGACCAGATACCGGTTTGGAAATCAACCAAGAACAGCGGCGACACATACCGGCCATCCTGATCCAGCCACCCTTGATCAATCAAGCGTTCTACAGCCTGGTCGAATGAGTCGTCGATTTGATTTGTGGTTCCGCCCGATGGATCAAGTTGGTCAATCGCATCACGCAACGACGTGGATCTGGGGATTGAAGCCATGGCTGCGCGCACTTCGTCAAACGGCCCAGTGATGCCGGAAAAGTCACCCTGCGCCCAGGCTTCGATAAAACTGCGTGCTTCGGCGTCCAGCTGGTCAGCCACGGCGGGGTTGTTCAGGATCAATTGAAACAAGGCCGGGCTCAATGACGACAGGGAGTTTTGCACAGCGTCGAGCAGGTCGAGGTATTCACCAACTGTTAACCCCAGAATATCATCCGAGGATGTGGGAACAGTGATACCTGCCGATCCTCCGAAGGCGCCAAAGGTGGAAAAGGAATTTGCAATTTCGTCAAAGGTTGTAAGGATGCTCATCTATCGTGCCGTATGTTAATGTCGTAACTGAATGCACAAATTCGTATCATGCGGGTCCGCGCCGAAAAAGTCTGTTTCGTCAGGAATTTGCACGTTGTCGGTTGGTATGCGTTGCAAGCTGCATTGACCAAGTGGCACGATTTCGCGGACAGGTGTTTCAAATCTGAAAGTGTGTTGTGAGCTGTGTCCAAGCATCTTACATATCAGCCCATGCAGTCGGCTCTTATTTCAGCGGTTCTTTTGGTCGGATCATCGACGTATGCGGCCGCGCATCCGCATGTGTTTGTGGACACAACGCTGCGCATCGTTGTCGATGATGGCGGGCAAGCGACCGGTGTCGAAATCGGCTGGACCTATGACGCGTTCTATTCGCTGCTGTTGCTCGAAGATATGCGCCTTGATCCCGATGGCGATGGCGCTTTGACCGACCAAGAGCTGAAGGTGCTGAACGGGTTTGATCTGAACTGGGCCGATGATTTTGAAGGTGACACGTACGTCCTGTCCAACGGTGCACCTGTGGGGTTATCGCGCCCAGAAAAGCGCGGTGTGCGTGTCGAAAACGGGCTGATCACCACCACCCATTTCCGCGCGTTCACTGCCCCGTTGCAGGGGTTGGAAATAAAGGCGTATGACCCGGGCTTTTACACCGCTTATTCCATTGTCGGCGCGGAGGATTTGGTTGGAGCGTGTTCGGGTGCGATCGTGCCTGCGGATTTGGAGGCAGCGTATACGCTGCTGGAAGAACTCCTTTATGCGCTGCCCAGTTCCGAAGCTGAGGCGAACTATCCCGAGGTAGGTGAAGCATTTTCTGACACGGTGGCGCTGACATGCGATGGATCCTAGGCGCCATTGCCCTTGCATCGCTGGCGCTTGTTATCTGGCTTTTCGGTCTGGGCGGGATGGCCGATGTTTCGCGTTGGGCCACGG
>JABSSA010000038.1 GCA_013214665.1 Paracoccaceae bacterium | reverse complement strand
GCTCTGCCCCCCAAGACCCCCCGGAGTATTTGGAATCCAAAAGAAGTGGATCAGGCGGAGTGGGCGCCGTCGGACAGGCTTTTGACGAAGGCGGAGACGTCGGCGACGGTGTTGCCAGCGCCGATTTTTGAGACGATGGCGGAGCCGACGACGACACCGTCAGCAACCGCGCCGACGGCGGCGGCTTTTTCTGGCGTGTTGATGCCAAAGCCCACCACGACCGGCAGATCGGTGGCGGCTTTGATCCGGGCCACGTCGGGAGCGACATCGGTTGCTTCGGCTTCGGCCGCGCCGGTGATGCCGGTGATGGAGACGTAATAGACAAAGCCCGATGTGTTTTGCAGCACCGCTGGCAGACGCGTGTCATCAGTGGTGGGGGTCGCGAGGCGAATGAAGTTGAGCCCGGCGGCCTGCGCGGGCAGGCAGAGCTCATCATCCTCTTCGGGGGGCAGATCGACCACGATCAGACCGTCGATCCCCGCCTCTTTGGCTGCGGTCAGGAACGCCTCGACCCCGTGGCTGTAGATCGGGTTGTAATATCCCATTAGCACGATGGGGGTTGTGTCATCCTCCTGGCGGAAGGTGCGCGCCAGATCGAGTGTGCGGTTCAGCGTCATGCCGCCTTCGAGCGCGCGTTGTCCGGCCAGCTGGATCGTGGGGCCGTCGGCCATTGGATCGGTGAAGGGCAGGCCCAGTTCGATGATGTCAACGCCCGCGCCGGGCAGGGCGCGCACGATCTCGAGGCTGGTCTCGTAATCCGGGTCGCCCGCCATCACGTAAGAGACGAAGGCGGTTTTGCCTTCTGCTTTGAGAGCCGCGAATTTTGCGTCAATGCGGGTCATGCGCCGATCCTTCCCTGTCGCCTGCCGTTCATGTGCAGAATTCGGGCGGGAAGATCAATGCGTGATCTGCGAAAGACGCTTAGGGTCAGGATCCAATAATTGGTCATGCTCAGCATGGAAAAATACGCGGTCTCAGTGATTTGGGTTTCGCCGCGAAGGCTGGTTGCCTTTGTAAGAAAGCCGAGGCGCTGAGAGCGTGTATTTCTCCATGCCCTTCGGGTTCGCCGGATTTTGCCTCAGCCTGCGTTATATGCTCTTGAAATAGAAAGACTATTCCTGCGAGCATATGCCTAGTCTGATGCAAAATCTGGCGAACTGAGCATAGCCAATTATTGGGCCCTGACCCTAGAGCCCTTTGTGCCAGCGTATATGTACCGCGTTTGCGCCGGGATTACGGTCGCGCGTCGAGGCGTTGGAAATATGCGAGACCGAGACCGACCATTTTGTGGTCTCTGTCACTTTGCGCACGATGCCCAGCTCTGACTTGATCTCAAACGGGCCGCCCAGGTCACCTTCGGTGTTGAAATCCTGATAGAGCCCCGGTGTGACCGTGCTCTCGATGGACCAATCTTCGTTCAGGTGAAAGCGGTTGAGAAGCCCCACACCCACGTGCAGACCGTGATCGCCATAAAGCGTGGCCGACGCGGTCAGCCCCATCTCAAGCCTGCCGCCTTCGCGGAAGGGGGCAAATTGGTATTCGATGGAGGCCGTCGGAATGCCGCCCGTAAATTCAAAGGACGATCCGCCCAGCCCGTAGACCAGTGTTTGTGCCTGAAGCGCGCCTGCCCAAAGCAGGGCGATGAGGGTGATAAGTGATTTCATGGGGTGTAAGGTATTTTGCTGAACTGCGCACACTATCCGCCGAAATTTTAGGAATGGCAAATCTCTTTGGCTCACGAAGATGTGGCGCGGCTTGCATGGGCGGGCATTGTTGATAGAAGCACGCTCAATCCGAGGGCCAGCCAAAGCAGGAGACCGCGTCAATGGGCTTTAAAATGGGGATCGTGGGGTTGCCCAACGTTGGGAAATCCACCTTGTTCAATGCGCTGACCAAAACGGCCGCCGCGCAGGCTGCGAATTTTCCGTTTTGTACGATTGAGCCCAATGTGGGCGAAGTGGCTGTGCCGGATGCCCGGTTGGATCAACTGGCGGATATTGCCAAATCGAAACAGGTGATTCCGACGCGCATGACCTTTGTGGATATTGCGGGCCTCGTCAAAGGCGCCTCCAAAGGAGAAGGGCTGGGTAACCAGTTTCTGGCCAATATCCGTGAGGTTGATGCCATCGCCCATGTGCTGCGCTGTTTCGAAGACGGCGATGTGACCCATGTGGAAGGGCGCGTTGATCCGGTGGCGGATGCGGACACGATTGAGACGGAGCTGATGCTGGCCGATATCGAGAGCATCGAGAAGCGCCTGCAAAACACTGTGCGCAAGGTGCGCGGCGGTGACAAGGAAGCGGTGCAGCAAGAGCGCCTGATGAAAGCCGCGTTGGCGATGCTGGAAGATGGCAAGCCCGCGCGTCTGGTCGAGGTCGATGCTGAAGACGCCAAAGCCTGGCGGATGTTGCAGCTGTTGACGACCAAGCCGGTGCTTTACGTCTGCAACGTGGATGAGGATCAGGCCGCCGAAGGCAATGAACTGTCGGCGCGTGTGGGTGAGATGGCCGCGGCGCAAGGCAATTCACATGTGGTGATTTCCGCCAAGATCGAAGAAGAGATCAGCCAGCTTGAGGCCGACGAGGCCGAGATGTTCCTTGACGAGATGGGGCTAACGGAGGCTGGGCTCGATCGGTTGATCCGCGCGGGTTATGAGCTGTTGCATCTTGAGACCTATTTCACCGCAGGCCCCAAAGAGGCGCGCGCCTGGACGATCAAGGCTGGCACCACAGCCCCGCAGGCGGCGGGTGTGATCCACGGTGATTTTGAAAAGGGGTTCATCCGGGCCGAAACGATTGCCTATGACGATTACGTTGCGCTGGGTGGCGAAGCGGCGGCAAAGGATGCGGGCAAGATGCGGGCGGAAGGCAAAAGCTATATCGTCAAGGATGGCGACGTGTTGCATTTCCTTTTCAACACCTGATTTTGCAGGATTGCGGACTTGGTGCGCGATCGGTGCTTTTTGGCCTTGTGAGCATTTGCTGACTTGGATAGACGGGTCAGCGGAGACGTGGCCGAGTGGTCGAAGGCGC
>JABSSA010000379.1 GCA_013214665.1 Paracoccaceae bacterium | reverse complement strand
GAAACCATCGCCGAAGATCGCTTTGTGATCGAACACGGCGGCGAGGTGAAAGCCGATCTGCCGCTCAAGGCACTGTCTGGCAACGCGCCAGAATATGATCGCCCTTGGGAGCCAACGCCCGAAGCCGCACCTTTGGGTGATGTGCCACAGATCGATCCGATTGACGGGCTTAAGGCACTGATCAGCACGCCAAACTATGCTGCGAAAAACTGGGTTTTTGAGCAATACGACACCATGGTCATGGCCGACAGCGCTCGCACTCCGGGCATTGGCGCAGGCATCATGCGGGTACACGGCACCGACAAGGCGCTGGCCTTCACCGCAGACGTGACCCCCCGCTATGTGGCTGCAAACCCGGTTGAGGGGGGCAAACAGGCGGTGGCCGAAGCCTATCGCAACCTCAGTGCTTTAGGGGCGACGCCGCTGGCCACAACTGACAACCTCAATTTCGGGAACCCGGAAAAGCCAGCGATCATGGGCCAGTTTGTCGGCGCGATTGAAGGCATCGGGGCGGCATGTTCCGCGCTAAACATGCCAATCGTCTCCGGCAACGTCTCGCTTTATAATGAAACGGATGGTGCGGCGATCTTGCCCACACCCACGATCGGCGCTGTGGGTCTGCTGGCCCAGGCAGACGCGGCCATTGGCACCGAGGTGCGTGAAGGTCATGTGGCGCTTTTGCTGGGCGATACCGCTGGCCACCTTGGCCAATCCGCATTGCTTGCCGAAGTGTTCGGGCGCGCCGAAGGCGATGCCCCAGCGGTGGATCTGGATCAGGAAAAGCAGGCCGGTGATTTCATCCGCGCCAATGCCGAACATATCAAAGCCTGCACCGATCTCTCCGACGGTGGCCTCGCGCTTGCAGCCTTCGAACTGGCCGAAGCCTCCGGCGTTGGCGTCACCCTCGACAGCGAAGAAACCCCGTTCCTCTTTGGCGAGGATCAGGGGCGCTATCTGATCGCCTGCAATTTCGATCAGGCCGAAGCATTGATGGTGGCAGCGGGTCAGGAAGGCCTGAGCATCACAAGTGTTGGCCGCTTTACCGGCACCAACGTCCGCTATGGCCGCTCCGAGGCGCCACTCACAGACCTTTCCGACATCTACCGCAACAGCTTTGCCACCGCACTTGCGTGAGTCGGGACAGGGTCAAGGATCGCCGCAGGCGACCGCGCTCTGCGCGGCTTGTCCTTGAGGCTGGCGCGACTCGCCAAAACCTCGATTGGGTCTGTTCAGGACGCACGGCGCCCTGAACGACCTCTTAGCAGACAGCAAAAGACCGCAACCCACGCGTCGCCAACCAAGCTGCGAGCACGCGCCTTCCACCTCACCCATATAAAGAATGCGCGCACCAGCGCGCGCCTTTGGATCACGTGGCCCCGATTTCAGCCATAAGACGCGCCTTTTCCCCCACATCGTCCCGCTTGGAAATGGCCTGTGCCAGATCTTCAAGCGACGCGATGGAATGACCGGCGCGAAAGCTGTCGACATGCGGCAACATCGCAGCGATGCCGCGTGCTTTGGGCGCGAATCCATCCCAGCGCAACAACGGGTTCAGCCAGATCAAACGTCGAGAAGACAGGTGCAACCGCTCCATTTGGCGCGCCAGATTTTCTGGCTCGCCTCGGTCCAACCCATCGGTGATCACCATCACAACGGCACCCTGCCCCATGACCCGTCGCGACCAGTGTTTGTTGAACGCCTCCAGACATTCGCCAATCCGCGTACCCCCTTCCCAATCTTGGGCCTCGGCCCCTGCGGCCTGCAACGCCGCGTCCACATCCCGCTGATGCAAATGCCGCGAAATGTTTGTCAGCCGTGTGCCAAAGGTAAATGCGTGAACGCGCGCCCACCCTTGCCCTTTTGCGTTGGACACCGCGTGCAAGAAGTGCAGCACCATACGGGAATAATTGCTCATCGAGCCAGAGATGTCGCACAACACAACCAGATTGGGCCAACGCACGCGGGGCGCTTTGTGCGCGATGTCGCGAAACTCGCCGCCCGTCCGCATTGCCGCACGCAGGCTGCGCTTTGGATCCACCGAACCGCGATGCGCAACACGGCTTCGGCGCGACGCGATTGGATCGACCGGTAAGGTAAGCCGCGCCAACATGCGTTTTGCAGCCGCCATTTCCGCGGTCGACATCTGTTCGAAATCAAGGGTTTTCAGCTTTTCTTCCGCTGACATCGTCAGCGTTGCATCAATCTCGATCTCTGTGCCTTCCGGCTCGTCGGGTAACTCAACATCCGGGTGATCTTGCCCGGTGTCCAAAATTGCCTCAGCCGCGCGTTTTTCGGCGGCGGCCGCGGCGCGTTCTCCCTGCACGCCGCGCACTGCGGGCATCAGCGCCGCCATCATGTGCTCAAGATACCTTGGGTCGCGCCAGTAAAGCCGAAAGATCTGCGCGAAAACGAGCCTGTGCTCGGGCCGGTTCACGAAGCAGGCGTGCAACGTCCAATAAAAGTCGGCCTTGTCAGAAAACCCGGCTGCGCGCACAGCTTCAATCGCATCAATGACCCGCCCTGGCCCGATGGGCAGCCCAGCGCGGCGCAGCGCACGTGCGAAATGCGTGATATTGCCAGCAAGGCGTGGGTTGTCCGGTAACTCAAGCGGTGCGTATTCAGCCACAAGACAGACCCTTTTTGCCTGCGTGGAACCAGATCACTACCCACCCTGTTTTCAGCGCAGGGCTCATGACTATGCGGGTTCCAAGCTGGCCTTAGCCTGGTCCAAAATCCGTTTCGCTTCAGACCCGTGCAGCTTTTGAATGTCGTCCTGATATTTCAGGATCGCCCCCAACGTATCCGCGATGACCTCAGGGCTCAGCGTAATGACATCAAGCGCCAACAGGCATTTGGCCCAATCGATGGTTTCGGCCACACCCGGCTTTTTGAAAAGATCTTCGGTGCGCAAAGCCTGCACAAACGCCACCACCTCACGGCTCAGCGCCTCTGCGGCCTCTGGTGCGCGGGCGGTAAGAATATCCATCTCGCGGTCAAAATTGGGGTAGTCCACCCAGTGATACAGACACCGTCGCTTCAACGCATCATGCACTTCGCGAGTACGGTTTGACGTCAGGATCACGATTGGAGGTTCGGGTGCCGCGACAGTGCCCATTTCGGGAATAGTCACCTGAAAATCGCTCAGCGCTTCGAGAAGGAACGCTTCAAACGGCTCGTCCGTGCGGTCCAGTTCATCAATCAAAAGCACCGGCGCGCCTGACGCATCAGGCCGCATCGCTTGCAACAGCGGGCGTTCAATCAAATAGTCATCCGAGAAAAGCTCAGCCTGCAACGCCGACCGTTCGGCCCCGCCGGTGGCTTCTGCTGTTCGAATGGCCACCATCTGAGCAGGGAAATTCCATTCATAAACCGCGCTCGACGCATCCAGCCCTTCGTAGCATTGCAACCGGATCAACCGGCGCCCCAGCCCCGCCGCCAGTGCCTTGGCAATTTCTGTTTTACCAACGCCGGCCTCGCCTTCCAAAAACACTGGGCGACCAAGCCGAAGGCTTAGAAAAATCACCGTGCCCAGCGCCCTGTCACAGATGTAACCTTGATTGGCCAACATCTCTTGGACGGCATCAATTGAATTCATTTCGGACATGTTGCGCCTCCTTGGGTGAAACCTGCACCGTCTCGTCGTGGGGTCAACCCCTCACTTGGCCACAAAAATTTGACGGGATTCGCGGAAACTGGCATATCTTCACCATGTTGAAAGCGGCAGCGGGCCAAAAAAGAAGCCTGCGCGCGACCACGAGCGGTATGATATGATGGATTTGGGCAAACGCACGCCTTGCGAGGCGGTGTAATGCGCATCACGGCTGTGACTTGCGTGAAAAACGAGGGTCCGTTTCTTTTGGAATGGATCGCGTTCCACCGTTTGCTCGGTGTCACCGATTTTCTGTTCTATTCCAACGATTGCACCGACGCGACAGACCGCCTGCTGGATGCCTTGGCGCGCGCCGGTGTCGTGCATCACTTGCCGAACCCGGCCCAAGGGCGCAACTATCAGATGGAAGCGCTGAAAGACGCGCGTAAACAGGATGTCGTGCTAGATGCCGATTGGGTCTGGATCGCGGATGTGGACGAATTTCCAAACATCCATGTAGGCGATCATTCTTTTGCAGCCTTGATCGACGCGTGCGGCGATCCTCATGCCATCAGCCTCACATTTCAATTTTTTGCCAATGGCGGGACCGACACGTTTCAAGATCGCCCCGTGATCGAACAATTCACCAAGACGCATAACCCTGATCTTTGGTGCGGCGAATCCGCGATTGAAGTGAAATCCCTTATCCGCAGCGATTTTCCGGTGAAATACTACGGCGCGCACCGGCCGTTTTTCAAAGACAAGCTGCCCAAGGGAAAACGCCCCAGTTGGACAGATGGGTCGGGCCGCGCTGTACCACATCGATTTTTGGTGGCCGCCAATCCACGGCGCATTCGCAAATTCCCGGCCCATGGCGCGCGCAAACTGGCCACGTTGCATCATTATGCGCTGCGCAGCCTCGACAGCTATCTGGTGAAAAACGACCGTGGCGATGTGAACCGCGAACATCGCGCGTTTGATGATACCTATTGGCGCGAACGCAATGATCCTGCGTGGGAAGATCGGTCAATCCACCGCTATTTGCCCGCACTTGATGCGGAGATGACCGCGCTCAAAGCGCTGCCTGATGTGAACGCGCTGCACGACGAAGCAGTTGCGTTGCACATCGCCAAACGGGACGCGCTTTTGGAAGAGCCAGAGTATCAGGCGATGCAAGCACAGCTGCGTGCGGCCTCCACTTTACCACCCGCAGAAGAAGCCATGTTGCGCGATTTGGGGTTGGTGGCATGAGCCTGAAAGTCGTTAATCTGGGCCTGCCCAAAGCGGGCACCACCACGCTCGCCCGAGCGTTGCGACGCGCGAGCCTACACACGTTGGATCATCGCGTCCGCAAAGAGCACGCAACCGAAACCGCGCCTGCGGGCGCGTTTGTGGGTGAATTGCTCTATGACGGTTATTTTGCCACCGGCAACCCTGCAGAGCATCTCGTGGGGTATGACGCAGTTTCTGAAATGAGCGTGCTGCACCACGAAAAATCGTTTTGGCCGCAAATGGATTTCGCGATCATTGACGGGTTGCGCGCCCACAATCCCGGCCTGAAATTCCTGGCGACCTGGCGTGATCCGTTTGCCATCTCACAATCCATGCTGGCTTGGTCAAACCTGGGCACCACCCGTCTTCCACGCGCTGACGTTCCTGGCCTTCCGAAAGGTTTCGGAGAAACCACCTCTGAACGGGTGCGATGGATCGAAGGGCATTACGCGCATCTAGACGCGATCTTTGCCGGGACCGATTGTTTTTTGCGCGTCGATATCACGCGTGACGATGCGCCGAACCTTATTGGCCAGTTCCTTGAACGCGATCTGCCTTGGTGGGGCCATTTGAACCGTAACCCGGAACGGGATGTCGCGTGATGCGGATATGGCTGCATATCGGTTTGGAACACGTGGGTGCCGCGCGGTTGCAGGCTGTTCTGGCAGACAAGCGCGACGGCATGATCTCAAAAGGGGTGCTGTTCGCACGTGCGCCGGGCAACAAGAACCACACCCGCCTCTATATGGCGGTCACCGACCCCGATCACATTGATCCGCTGCGCTTTAATCGCGGCTACATCACCGCAGAAAAGCAAAAGGTCTTGCGCGACGCATTGGTGGGAGATTTGCGCAAGGAAATTGCGACCTTTGCGCCCGACGATCTGATTTTATCGGCATCGCAACTTGGCGTCTCCTTATCGCGGCGGTCAGAATTGGAACGGCTCCATGCGATCGTGTCGGAGTTCTCCCAAGACATTCGCATCGTCGCCCATGTGGACGAACCCGCGCAGCTTTTGACGCGGGCCTATGGCGAAGCTGTGTTTGAAGGCCGGGCCGTTTCGCTGGAACAAGAGCTTGGGCTGGCCAGTTCAGAGAGTTGGTGGGCGGCAAGCCTTGCCAACATGCCGCGACCAGACCCCCAAGCCGGTATCTTTCAGGAAACCCAAGGCGCGCCCTTCTGGTTAGACTACGCCGCATTGCAGAGCTTTTGGGAAGATGTGTTTGGCGCCGGCAGTTTCCGGTTCCGGGCCTATGATGAAGACTTGTTTTACAGCGAAACGGTGACCCAAGAGCTGCGTGAGGCATTTGGGATCTCTGCCAACATCGGCAAAGCGCGCAGTGCGGCCCCACCTACCCCGCCGTCGGCGGCGTGGCTTGCGCGGGGGCGGCAGTTCAACGCGTTGATCCTTCAGGTTCTGAAATCCCGCAAACGCATATTACCGCGCCAGCTTTGGCATCAGTTCATGGGCGAAATGCAGGTCGACGGCCCGCCGACCGATCCGGCAAGCCTTTCGGCGGTCTCCAAGGTTTTCAAAGCGCGCAACGCTCAAATCGCAAAAGACCATGGTTTGCCCGCCAACCTGTTCAAAGCACCACGGGCCAAGAAAGCCTGGACAGAGGCCGATCCGACCTTTGGGTTTCGCGCCTCGCAATACCTTTTGCAATTTATGTGGCGCATCGACAAAGCGACCCGCGAGGCCCGCACAACAAAAACCGCCGATCTGGCGAGCCTCAATGGCCATTCTCCCCCCCCGATAGAAGATGATGGCGTGAGCGAAGCCGCGCGCGCGATCATGCCGCCTTTGGCCGTGCAGAACTTTGAGAAACTCAAAACCTCATCCTTCGCGCCGCACAACCGCATTGGTGCGGTGAACGAAGAAGAGCTGGCTGCACCGTTTGACCCAATCCCACCGCGCACCCTGCCCGGTGGGTCCACCGGCAATGTCATCGTCGGCTGCATGAAAAACGAAGCCCCTTACATTCTGGAATGGGTGGCCTATCACCGGGCGATGGGCGTGGATCAGTTCCTGATCTATTCGAACGGCTGCGAAGACGGCACCGAAGAGATCCTGCATCGCCTTGATCAGATGGGCGTGATCCATCATCGCAACAATGACGGCTGGAAAGGCAATTCGCCCCAGCAATACGCGCTGAACCAATCGCTCAAAGAACCAGTGATCCTGAATGCAGAGTGGATCATCCACATTGACGTTGATGAATTCATCAACGTGCGCTGTGGCAACGGCACGCTTCAGGATTTCTTTGACCGCTGCCCCGATGCGACCAATGTGGCCATGACCTGGCGGCTCTTTGGGCATAACGATATCACCGATCTGAGCACAGATTTCGTGATCGACCAGTTTGACACCTGCGCCCCAAAGTTCTGTCCCAAGCCGCATACGGTGTGGGGGTTCAAGACGATGTTCAAAAACATCGGAGCATACGCCAAAATCAGCTGTCACCGCCCCAACAAGCTGGACGATGCGAAAAAACCGCAAGTCAAATGGGTCAACGGATCTGGCAAGGATATGACGCCAGAGGTGGTCGACAACGGTTGGAGAAGTTCCAAAAAATCAATTGGCTACGATCTTTTGCAGCTAAACCACTATGCCCTGCGGTCGGCTGAGAGCTTTTTGATCAAACGCCAACGGGGCCGTGCGTTGCACGTGGATCGCTCTATCGGGCTAAACTATTGGATCCGCATGGATTGGTCGGTGCATCGCGACATCACGATCAAACGCAATCTGCCGCGCCTGAAGGCAGAGTTCGACCGGCTCTTGCAGGACGGCACGCTGGCCGGGCTGCACAAGGATGGCATGGCATGGCATCGCGCAAAGGCCGCTGAATTGCACGATATGCCGGAATTCCAGCAACTGTATGAACAAGCGCTCAAAATCAAACTGACGGAAACCGAGCGGGTCGCTTATGCGCTTGCTTTGGATATGGAAAGCTAGATGAAACACACCCTGCCCGAGATTGACCCAAATGGCTGGATCCGCAGCCGGGGGATCAAAATGCCCAAGGATGGCTTGTTCGTCAAAGGTCGGGTGCGCGGGCGTCTCAAACGGGAAGCTTACGAAACCGGCTTTACCGATGGCGCGCTTTCAGCGGTGAAAAGCGGGGATCGTGTGCTGGAACTGGGTAGCGGTCTGGGCTTTACCACCGCGCACATCGCGCGGGCCTACGACCTTGAGGCGCTGCGGTGCTATGATGGGCATCCCGGCGTGATCGCCTATGCGGCCGCGATGTTGGCCACAAATGGCATCTTCAACGCCGATCTTATGCACGGCGTGCTCGACAAACGGCGCGGGCGCAGGGCGTTTTATTGTGTTGACCCGTTTTTGCGCTCCAGCCTTCGCCCATCGAGCGAGCGCACAATGCAACGTATAACGGTTCCCGCCGTGAACGCGGGGCAAGTGTTTCAGCATTTCCGCCCAACGATCCTGCTTTGCGATATCGAGGGCAGCGAAGTGGATGTGGCCGAAGCAGCTCCTTTGGTGATGCTGGATCGCGCCTTGGTGCGCCTGAACCCGGACATCATCGGCGATAGCGGCGTTGCGCGTGTCTTTAAGGCCTTTGCCGAAGCCGGGCTTGTCTATTGGCCCGAGGTTTCGGTTGGCACATTGGTTGGCTTTAGAAAACCGGCGGGTCGGACCTGATGCATCTTGGCATCCTGACACTCCGAAACGAAGCCGCATTTCTGCTAGAATGGTTGGCGCATCATAAAGCGGTCGGGTTGGACCATGCCCTTGTTTTCACGAACGATTGTCAGGATGGCACCGATAAGATGCTCGATCGTTTACAAGAGTTGGGGCATGTCACACACGTTAGAAACGATGGCCCTTATGACAAGGGCGGCATTCAATTCACCGCGTTGAAAGCAGCGGCGAAAACCAAATTGGTGAAACAAGCAGATTGGATTTTGCCGCTGGATATCGACGAGTTCGTCAACATCCACACAGGCGACGGCACCTTTGCCGATTTGCACGCGGCCTTGCCCGACGCGACAGCCATCACGCTAACCTGGCGCCTTTTTGGGAATGCAGGCGTGGCCAGATACGAGGATGCCAACGTCACCGATACCTTCACGCGGTGCGCCCCAACCGTGTTTTTCTGGCCCTGGCGTGCGGCCATGTTCAAAACGCTTTACCGCAACGACGGCACTTACAAAAAACCGGGTGTGCATCGCCCGCGTGACCCGGATCACGGCAAATTGGCTGACGCGAAATGGTTCGATGGCGAAGGCCGTGCGCTTGACGATCAATTCAAAACGCGGCGGATCTTTTCGCAATACGGACGGTCCAATCACGCGCTGGTTCAACTCAATCACTATCCGCTGGGTGCGATGGAAAGTTATGTCCTCAAGGCAGACCGCGGGCGCGCGGTGCATTCCGACGACTTGCTTGGTCTTGATTATTGGACAGAGCGGAATTTCTGCGGCCACGAAGACTTGAGCATTCGGCGCTATTCAGAGGCCCGTGATGCCGCATTGGCGGACCTAAAGGCAGATGACCGCCTTGCCGAATTGCACGAAACCGCCGTGGCCTGGCGCAAAGAGCGGTTCGACGCGCTCATGTTGCAAGAGCCATTTCGCGCCCTTTTCGGGCGTCTTTTAATGGCCTCCCCCACACGCGAAGTGGACCAACGCTGGGCGCGCATGTTGATGCAATACGGGACCAAAGCCCGCAACACAGCTTCATAATCACCTGATTGTTTACCAAATTCCGCCGTATTCTCGGGCTACTCCGGCCAAAATGGACTGGAAATCCAGCCGCGCAGTATGAGGTACGAGCACATGGACGACGCAGACTCTGTCTTCGACGAGCCATTGACGGGTTTGAAACAGCAAGCATGGCTTGAGCGCTTTGCCGAAGTGGTCAATGCCCATGGATCGTTCACGTCATTGGACAGCCGCCACTCCGCCGCTTTGCTAGAGCGCGGAGCAACCTTGCTTGTCACCTTTGAAACCATCGAAGGCTTGCGCACCCTATCTGCAGAGGACCAACCGCTTGGTTGGTCGATGTCTAAATCGCACGGGTGGTCGCATCTTTGCTTGCTGTCTTCTGGCGACACGTGGTTTCGGGCGCAATCCGTCTACAATTACTTCGACAGCCTGATCGATGACGGCTTTTTCGACGAATACAGCAATGTTGTCTTCTACGGCGCAGGCCCCTGCGGCTATGCGGCTGCAGCTTTTTCGGTGGCGGCACCTGGCTCCAAGGTTTTGGTCATTCAACCACAGGCCACACTCGATCCGCGGGTGACAGAGTGGGACGACCGATTTGTTGAAATGCGCCGCGAGGATTTCAACACGCGCTTTGGCTATGCGCCCGACATGATCGATGCCGCAGACCATGTGTATGTGGCCTATGACCCGATGCAGCAGCTTGACGCCATGCATGCCGCCCTATTCACCCGGTCAAACGTGACAAAGCTGCGGATGCGCTTTTTTGGAAGCACGCTGCAAAGCGATATTCTCAGCCTCGATATGCTGACCACGATGTTGGAACGCACAGAATCCGGCGAGCTTGACTACGTCAGCTTTGCCCGCTTGTTCCGTCGTCGTCGCAACAGCAGGCGATATTTGCGCGGCCTCTTGATGCATCTGACCCAACAAGAGCGGATCAACCTGGGGCGTGTTGTTGCAACCAACGTCAGTCAGCGCATTCGCGGGCCATTCTTTTTGAACTGGCTGCGTGATCATCCGGTTGACACTGGCGATGACGAATAAGGCATGCTAACGCGCTGTTCATGACGCGCCTTACCTTACGCCGCCCCGACGATTGGCACCTGCACCTGCGCGATGGCGCAATGTTGCGCGCCGTTTTGCCAGAAACAGCTGCTCACTTTGCCCGTGCGATTATCATGCCCAACCTGGTGCCCCCCGTTGTTCGCCATGACGACGCGATTGCCTACAAATCTCGCATCGATGCTGCGATGCCCGAAGGCGCCTCGTTCCAACCTTTGATGACATTGTACCTGACCGAAGACAGCGACCCCAACGACGTCGCTGCCGCCGCCGCGAGCGGTTTGGTCCATGCCGTCAAACTCTACCCCGCGGGGGCCACGACAAATTCCGCCAGCGGTGTGCGCAACTTTGACAAGGTCCGCCCGGTGCTCGACAAGATGGCCGAGATTGGCCTGCCGCTATGTGTGCATGGCGAAGTTGTCGATGACGATATCGATATCTTTGATCGCGAAGCCGTCTTTATCGACCGCATCCTTGATCCGATCCGCCGCGCGACACCCGGCCTGCGCGTGGTGATGGAGCATATCACAACATCGGATGCCGTGGCCTACGCCGAAGCCCAAGACGACACGCTGGCCGCAACGATCACCACGCATCACCTGGTGATCAACCGCAACCATATCCTCGCTGGCGGTATCCGGCCTCACTACTATTGCCTGCCCGTGGCCAAGCGGGAATCGCATCGTCTTGCTCTGCGCGCCGCTGCCACATCCGGCCAAGCCCGCTTTTTCCTGGGCACGGACAGCGCACCGCACACAGACGCCAACAAGCTTTTGCCCTGTGGCTGCGCGGGGTGTTTTACCGCGCCAAACACCATGTCTATTCTTGCCCATGTGTTCGAAGAAGACGGAGCGCTGGACAAGCTCGAAGCGTTCACCTCGCTCAACGGGCCTGCGTTTTACCGCTTGCCGGTCAACGACAGCACGATTGAGCTGATCCGGCACGACACGCCCGTTTCCTACCCAGAGGCCATCCCGACCGAGGACGGCCCTGTCACCGTGTTTGATCCGGGCTTCCCATTGCACTGGGCGGTTGCCCCCCAAGAAGGTTCTGACTGATGATCCCAACCTCCTTTCCGTCCGCCGAAGAGATCGCGCGCCTGTCTGCGTCGATGTTGCTGGAAATCGAGGCGGTGCATTTCAACGCAAAAGAGCCATTCACGCTGGCCTCTGGCCTGCCCTCTCCCACGTATATTGATTGCCGCAAACTGATCTCGTTTCCGCGGATCCGCGCGACGTTGATGGACTTTATGACCGTTACAGTGATGCGAAACGCCGGTTTGGAAGCGTTTGACAACATCGCAGGCGGCGAAACGGCGGGCATCCCGTTTTCTGCGCTGGTGGCGGAACGCATGGCCCTGCCTATGACCTATGTCCGCAAAAAGCCAAAGGGATACGGCCGAAACGCCCGGATCGAAGGGGTGATGACCGAAGGCCAAAGGGTGCTTTTGGTTGAGGATCTGACCACGGATGGCGGCAGCAAGCTCAGCTTTGTGGATGCAATCCGCGAAACCGGGGCAACCTGCAACCACACGGCAGTTATCTTCTACTACGGCATCTTTCCCGAGACGGAAAAGACGCTCGGCGACCATGGGATCGCGCTGCACTATCTATGCACGTGGTGGGATGTTTTGGCTGTTGCAAAAAGCCAAGGCAAATTCGACGCAGAGACGCTGGACGGGGTTGAGGAATTTTTAAACGATCCCCGTGCCTGGCAAAGCGCACGCGCCACATAACCCGCAAAATCGCAGTGGATGAATCTTTATTAAATTCATCCACAGCCACGATTGACGCCACCATATTATGTGGAAAAGTTGGGTTTTCGGTCGATATATAGATCGAAAACTGCTACCAACAGGCTATCAACAAGATACCCACAGGGATCGCGCGCAAAGATACACATCTTATTCAGATGGTGCACGGCCGCGAATCTGACTACCCCGGAGTCTGGGAACAGGGGGCAAGAATGAACGAGATAACAACGTTCAACGCGACCGGTGTCGCGGTACAGGACGAAACAACAATGCCGCATTCCACCGAAGCTGAGCAGCAGCTTTTGGGTGCGATTCTAACCAACAACGACGTCTATGACCGCGTTGCGTCATTGATCGGTCCTCAGCATTTTTTTGAGCCGGTCCACGCGCGTATTTTCGAAATTGCCGCCTCGCGCATCGCAAAAAACAACCTCGCCTCCCCCGTCACGCTCAAGGCCTTTATGGAAGATGACGAAGGGCTCAAAGAGCTGGGCGGACCCGCTTATCTGGCAAGGCTCGCTGGTGCCGCCGTGTCTGCCTTTGCGGTGCGCGATTATGCGCAGATGATCTATGACCTCGCCATTCGGCGCGATCTCATCATGCTGGGCCGCGACATCAGCGCCAAAGCCGCCAAGGTCGATGTGGAGCTTGAACCCGGCGAACAAATCGTTGAGGCCGAGCAAGCGCTTTATAAGCTGGCCGAACAAGGCCAGACCGAAAGCGGTTTTCAAAGCTTTTTGCGCGCAGTCACCGATGCGGTGAACGTGGCCAATGCCGCCTATCAACGCGATGGCGGTTTGGCGGGCGTGTCCACCGGATTAACAGACATGGACAAGAAACTGGGCGGCTTGCACAAGTCTGACCTTTTGATCCTCGCCGGACGTCCGTCTATGGGTAAAACCTCTCTGGCCACAAACATCGCCTTTAATATTGCCAAAGCCTATCGCAAAGGCGTGGGGCCAGACGGCCAAGAGGGCGCGGTCGATGGCGGTGTGGTTGGCTTTTATTCCTTGGAAATGAGCGCCGAACAGCTGGCCGCGCGGATCTTGTCCGAAGCGGCCGAAGTACCATCCGAACAAATCCGCCGCGGCGACATGACCGAAACGGAATTCCGCCGTTTTGTGGATGCCGCCAAATCGCTTGAGGCCTGCCCTCTTTATATCGACGACACGCCGGCCTTGCCGATTTCTCAACTTGCCGCCCGCGCCCGCAGGCTCAAGCGGACACATGGGCTTGATGTGTTGATAATCGACTATTTGCAGCTTGTGCGGCCGGCTTCAGCCAAAGACAGCCGTGTGAACGAAGTCTCCGAGATCACCCAAGGCATGAAGGCGATTGCGAAAGAGCTGGATATCCCAGTTATCGCGCTGTCCCAGCTGTCTCGCCAGGTTGAATCCCGCGAAGACAAACGCCCCCAGCTCAGCGACCTTCGTGAATCCGGTTCGATCGAACAGGATGCGGATGTGGTCATGTTCGTGTTCCGTGAAGAATATTACAAAGAGCGCGAAAAACCGGGCGATCACGACCTCGAAGCCATGGCCAAATGGCAAGAAGAGATGGAGCGCCTGCACGGACGCGCCGAAGTGATCATCGGCAAGCAGCGTCACGGGCCTATCGGCACCGTTGATCTTAGCTTTGAGGGCCGCTTCACCCGCTTTGGCAATCTGGTGCAGCCCTGGCAGCAACAGCAGGGCGACGGCGAGTTTTAACCGAGCACAGTAAATGTGATTTGCGTCGCGGTGGGGGGCCGCTACCTTATTCACATGCGTATCATTTTTGCCATCTTGCTTACGCTGAACGCATCATTGGCGTGGGCAAACGAGATCGAGGTGGACGTCGAACTGTTTCTTGCAGTCGACGTATCCCGCTCCATGAACCCTTACGAGCTGGAAATCCAACGCCAAGGCTATGCCAGCGCGTTGTCTTCGGATGCGGTGCAAAGTGCCATCGCGGGCGGCCTCTTGGGGCGGATCGCGGTGACCTATGTCGAATGGGCTGGCGCAGGGTCACAGAAAATCGTGGTGCCCTGGACGCTCATTGAAACGAAAGATGACGCCAATTCAGTGGCGCGTCAGATCACGGCATATTTTGATGATGCCATGCGCCGCACCTCAATTTCCTCGGCGTTACTCTACGCAGCAGATTCTATAGAACAAAACAATTTCATTGGCTTGCGCCGAGTTATTGATGTTTCGGGGGATGGCCCGAATAACATGGGCATCCCGGTCGAAGACGCGCGGGATACCGTTTTGGCCCGACGAATTATCATCAATGGCATCCCGTTGATGACTCAAGACGATTTTTCGGAACGGTGGGGCATTGAAGATCTGGATGTCTACTACCGCAATTGCGTAATCGGTGGCCCCGGCGCGTTTGTCATCCCTGTTCTCGATTGGGATCGATTTGCCGAAGCCGTGCGGCGCAAACTGGTGTTGGAAATCGCCGGGCGCACCCCGCAGGTGCTCCGGGTCAATGCCGAACAAACACAGCCGTACAACTGCCTGATCGGTGAACAGATCTGGGAACGGTACCGGTCTCTGTTTGCCGAGCCTTGAAAAACGGCTGAAACGGCCCGGTCCTGCCCTTGACGCCCAACCCAACTTTGGCGCAAGTCCCCTCATGGCTACGGGACATCTTCATATCGATCTTTCTGCGCTGACCGAAAATTGGTCGCGCCTCAATGCAATGTCTGAGGGTGAAACCGCCGGCGTGGTCAAAGCGAACGGATATGGTTTGGCCGCTGATGTCGTTAGCCGCGCGCTTGCCCGTGCTGGATGTCGCACATTCTTTGTGGCGGTCGCAGAAGAAGGGGCAGCCCTACGCGCAGCCCTCGGCCCAGACCCGCGTATTTTCGTCTTCGCAGGGCATATGGACGGCGATACCGAAATTTTGCGCGAGGCCCGGTTGATCCCCCTCCTGAATTCGGTGGATCAGATGCTGCGCCATGTCGAAGCTATTCCCAGCGGGCGCTTCGGCATCCAGCTCGACACTGGCATGAACCGGCTGGGTATGGAGCCGTCAGAATGGCAAGCAGTTCGCGATATCGCGTTGTCCCAACGGCCCGAACTGCTGATGTCTCACCTTGCTTGTGCCGACGAGCCAGATCATCCGATGAATGCGCAACAATTATCTGTTTTCAAAGAGATGACCACGGGTGTTGACGTGCCGAGATCACTGGCGGCAACCGGTGGCATCCTGCTTGGTCCCGACTATCACTTTGATCTGACCCGCCCCGGTGTGGGTTTGTATGGCGGTATGCCCTTTGTTGATGCGCGG
>JABSSA010000378.1 GCA_013214665.1 Paracoccaceae bacterium | reverse complement strand
CTTGGGCCAGTCAACCAGCACAAGATCCGCGCGTTTACCGACGGCGATTTCTCCTCTGTCGTTCAACCCCATAGCCTTTGCTGGGCCTGCACTGATCAACGACCACAAAGCCAAGCGGTCCGCCCGTCTTTCCCGATCCAGTCGATCAACTGCTGCCAACATGGCCGGGTAGTAATAGTCGGAAGCCAGCACGTCACAAAGACCTGCTTCAACCATGTCGCCAGCACCAAGCGAGCCGATATGGCTCCCTCCGCGCACCGCATTGGGCGAGCCGAAGATGATCAGATCGCCATCCGCGCGCGCCTGTTCAACCGGGCCCATCGTCATCGGGAACTCCGAGGTTGTTGCCCCGATGCCATTGTAGAACTTGCGGGTTTCCGCCTGTGTGTCATCATGGCTGAGCATCGGGATGCCTTTGGAACGCGCCTTTTCCGCGACGGTTTTCATCGTCTCGACAACTTGGGGGCGCCGATCCCAAACCTGATGAACCAGGGCCTTGTGCTTTTCGTAGTCTAACCCGGATCGTTCCGTGTGTTTGCGATAGCGCTTTGCAAAAAGCTCGGCGTCGCTCAGGTCCATCGCTTGGAACTCGGGGCTGTGCTCAAAGGGGCGATCCTGCATCACTGTGTCGGCGCTGCGCATGGCCATGGACAGGTGATCATTGAACGCCAGCGAAGGTGTCAGCGGAGCATTCATCGCCCAGTCGAGGGTTTCCAGCGCTTCGAAGGCAAAGGTCTCCCACCGAAGCTGGAACCTGTTTTCCACTGTTAAGCGCGGCGCAAGATCAAGAATGGCCTGCATCATCGATCGTCCGCGCTCCACACTTCTAAGACCCGGCTCGTAGCTGAGCGTGATCGAATGGTAGGTCGTCGCAATGCCATTGGCCGCGAGTTGGCGGTCCGTTTCCAGCACAGCAGTTTCCATTGGGAAAAACACGCCGGGGCGCGGCATGACCTGCCTCTCGAACGCATCGCCGTGCACGTCGATCAGCGCAGGTGCAAGGATCTTGCCACGTGCGTTGATTTCGCTCCCTTGAACTGGGCCACCAATCTCGACGATCTTGCCGTCAACCACGGTGACGGTTGTGTCCGCAATCTCACCGGGCAGATAAACCTCTGCCCCCACAAAAGTCTGGATCACGCTTGCCGCTCCAGAATGAGATGCCAATGCCAGGAGCCGGGACTTTCATGCTCTCGGTCCTCCATCCACATGACTTCAAACCCTTGGAAAAGCGCCAGCATCTCTACCGCACTGCAGTAGTAGTGCGGGTGACGTTTGTCGGACGTGTCCACATCAAAGACCCATGTGTTGCGGGAGATCTCTTTGGGTCCATGGAGTTTCTCGCGGTCGATCCATAGGCGGCGCTTGGAGAGCATGGTCAGCATGAAAGTCCCACCGGGTTTCAGAACCCGACGCACCTCGCCGATGGTGTTCAGCAGCACAGTTTCGTCGCCGTGATAGATCACGTTCCAACTCAGCACATGGTCGAACGCGCTATCGTCGAAGGGCAGGTCATCCATGCGGCCAATATGCGTAGCTACGCCAGTGCCCGCCTTGTCGATCTCGGCCAAGCCTTCGGGGGCGGCGTCGAGCGCCGTCATCTTGAAACCAGCCGCTTGCAAAGACAACGCATGCCGCCCCACGCCAGCACCGAGATCAAGGATGGCTGCACCCGCCGCCAACCCTTCGGCCCAGCGTTTGACATCTGGCTCCGGCGTTAACCATTTTGAGCCTTCTTCGATCTCGTCCCAGATCTTGCTCCAGTGCTGGTCCGCTGTGTCGGTCTTTGTGATGACGTTCAACGTTGCTCTCCAATAATCTTCGTACGGGCCCAGCCCGATAGGTATTCAAATGAGATGACCACCACCGCGATCATCAAGATAACGGTCATGGCGGTGGGATAGTCAAAGAGGTCGAAGCCTACCTTGAGTTCGATCCCGATCCCTCCCGCGCCCACAAGTCCAAGAATGGTTGAGGAGCGCACCGCCTTTTCGGTCGCAAACAGCGACGTTGAAATGAAAGCGGGCATCGTCGCTGGGATTGTGGCGCAGGCGACCACGTCCAGTTTGCGCGCGCCGGTAGCTGTCAGACTCTCAGACGGGCCTTTGTCGGCGGCTTCCATATCGTCCGCAAAAAAGCGACCGCAAAAGCCGATGGTGTCGATAGCAATGGCAAGCATACCGGCAAAGGGCCCAAGGCCCACAGCGACCACAAAAACCAATGCCCACGCAATGTCCGGCACCGCTCGGATAAACCCGAGTCCAGTGCGCACAACCTGATTGATCCAGGTCGGCGCAATCAGCCCGCGCGCCGCCAAAAGAGCGACCGGCACGGAACAGACGATCCCGATTACTGCACCAGCGAGGGCGATCTGCAAGGTCTCCAGCATTTTCCAGCCCAGCCGCGCAAGGACCTTCGGCTCCATATTCGGCGGAAAGGCACGATCTATGAAATCGGCAAAACGCGGCGGGGAAGAGATCTCCTTGTCGATGGAAAAGCCCGCTCCGGCAAAGGACCAAAGGATGATAACCACGGCAGCAGCGTAGCCCAGAAAGGCCAAGGCAGAGGGTCGCTCATATCGTGCGGGCATTGACGCGTCAGTCATAGAGCCCTCTCAAGTCTTGGGCGCTGAGGTTTTTGGCCCGTGCATCGAGCGGCATCCCACCGTCAGCTAGGCCAAGGACACGGTCGCCGTATCGAAGCGCGTGGTCGATATTGTGCGAGATGAAGATCACCGTCACACCTTCCTGACGGGCCAGATCAAAGAACAGATCCATGACATCCTCGCCTGCTGCCGGGTCCAGAGATGCTGTAGGTTCATCTGCTATCAGGATTTTGGGTTGGCCAACCAGCGCACGGGCGATGGCAACGCGCTGGGATTGCCCGCCTGAAAGACGATCCGCCCGACGCGAAGCGAGATGTGCCAAACCCACCTTGGTCAATGCGGCCATTGCCTCTGCACGCGAAGCGGCAGGGGCAAAGCTTTGGCTCCAGTGTCGGATGCCCGGACTTTGGCCCAAAAGCCCCTGCACGACGTTCGAAAGAACCGACAGCCGTGGCACGAGATTGTGCTTTTGACTCACCAGCCCCATTTGCGCCCGCATCGCGCGCAAGTCAGAGCTTTTTGCGCCCCGTACATCAGTGCCCAGGACATCAATCGCGCCAGCATCTGCGGGGATCAAACCCATGAGACATCGCAGCAAAGTCGATTTTCCGGTCCCGTTCGCGCCAACGATCGCGACGGCTTCACCGCGCGAGAGACCAAAGGAGACATTTTTGAAAATCAGCGTTCCGGCAAAGCTCTTTGCGAGGCGTGTTACGCGCAGGTCAACAGGTAAAACCGGGGCAAATACCTCTGCCCCGGTCTGTTGCGGTCGCGTGGGCGCGACCTGCGTTTCAGTGGTCAAATTAGTCACCGATGAAATTGTCGAACTGTGGGTACCCGGCGTTCGAATACATCGAGCGGACATAATCGTAGGCGCTGTCTTCGATCGAAACGAGGTCCATGCCGACGTATTTGTCGTTCTCTTCATGGGCGGTGATGCCCGCAATGATGCTGTCTTTGTTTTCAAGGATCGCGTCGCGCACCTTCATCGCGGCGTCTTGAGGGACATGCGCACCAACCATGATCATGTCGTTCGGCAGATCGCCCGAACGCGCGATCATCTTGAAGAAACCATAGGGTAGCTCGGTCTCTTTGTTGCGCACACGCAGCCAGCTGCCCGCATTCGAACCAAGGGCGTCCACATCTCCGTTCTTCAGCGCTTCGTGCGCGATGTTGCGGGAGGTGTGGGTCTTCTCGATGTCGTTGACCGGGTCGAGGCCATAATCCGCCAAAACCTGCATTGGGCAGAGCATGTTGCTGGTCGAACCGATGTCACCAAAGGCGACTTTCTTACCCTTGAGATCCGCAACCGTATTGATGCCGCTGTCTGCACGCACAACGATGGCACAGTGATAGTCCGGGCGACCAAGACCGACGATTGGCGTGGCGTTGGTCAGTTTGTTGATGACCACATATTCAGCAGGGCCAGAGACAACGAAGTCGACCGTTTCGCCGCGCAATGCTTCGGCGGCAGCAGTGCGAGAGTTCACGGCAAAGAATTCAAAAGTATCGCCGGTGGCCGTTTCAAGCGCCTCCTTGAAAGGTCCCCATTCAAGCTGAAGGCGTTCCATGCCCTCAACATCGGTGACTGCCAATTTCCAGGTTTCCGCTTGTGCTGCGACCGCGGCAGTGATCGCCAGTGCAGCGCTGGCCAGGACAGAACGAATTTTCATTGTGATTCCCCCAAGTTGAAATTCATTCGAATGTTTCCTGGGTAATGAAACGCGTAAGTGACGCACGTGTGACACTTTTGTTTAATTGGTAATTTGCTTGGGCCCGTTTTGTCCGAGAGTATTGGACAAACACTATTTGGTGATCCGCAGGCGAATAGGCTAACACGGAGTACGTCGACGGATGTCGGCTCTAAAGATATTGGCAGCACCCCAATGCGCCAGCAACGAGCGTTTTTCAACATCCGGACGGGGTTCAGCATATGGCGAGAATGGGCTCTGAACGGACCTGCGAAACAGTGCAGCATCCAAGATTTGGGCGCAGGAACGTCAACTATGCTCTGGTCGAGATGATGACCACAGTTCGCGGTAGGTGGTCCCATGCTCCTAGTCACCCGGAGCAAAGGTTAAAAGCGCGCACGATTTGAACATGAGTGTCGGCTCGACACAGTTGTTCAGGGCTATTTTGAACGCATTTTCACCTCAACTGGGTATCAGGCCTGCTGGCAATCTATCAGCGTAGGGCTTGTCGAACTCCAGGTCGGATTGAAAATCCTCGTGTCGGTGGTTCG
>JABSSA010000377.1 GCA_013214665.1 Paracoccaceae bacterium | reverse complement strand
AGGACGATCATGCGAGCCGGATTGCCTTCAAACGCTTTTGCCAGAAGGTTTTCGGCACCGCTGGCCTTGAGATAGGCCACGGCCAGCACCGCAAACAGGATGAACGGCGCGGTGTTGGCCAGCGCTTTGCCCGCAAAGATCAGTGTGGGTTGAAGTTGCGGCATATCCAGCAGCGCGACCGCGACCAGAATAACAACAACCGCAGTCCACGCGCCATCGAGCTTGCGGAAGGCGGCCAGTGGTGATGGCTTGGGGGCGGAGGAGATATCAGCCATGGGAATGATCCTCTTGAGACGTCGGGCTGTCTGCGCAGCATTCGCGCAGCAGGAAATGTGACAGGGATTCAACCTCGTCATAGGCAACCGCCGACGAGATGATGGAGCGGCCTTTGCGGGTTTGCTTGATCAGCCCCGCCTGCGCCAGAATTTTCAGATGATGGGTCAGTGTTGAGCCGGTCACGCCCGTGCGTTCGCCCAGCTCACCAATGCTCAGCCCATCGTGGCCTGCGCGCACAAGCACGTTGAGCACGCCAAGACGCTGTTCGGAGCCGAGGGCCGCAAAAGCGCTGGCGGCTTTGACCAGATCGGGGAGGGGGTGTGATTCCATTTTCATATTTCTAAAAATATCGAAATGATTGAGCTGTGCAAGTCTTATTTCGAATTTCATCGAAATGACCGTCGCGTGAATTGCCGTTGGCCTTGGCGCGCAATATGTGTGGGGCATGTCCACGCTGCGTGACGATATCGCAAACTGCAGGCTTTGCGCCGACCGCTTCGCCGCGACGGCTACGGCTCATACGCCGCGTCCGGTTGTCTGGTTCCGGCCCGGCGCGAAAATCCTGATCGTGGGGCAAGCGCCCGGTGCACGGGTGCACGCTGCGGGCAAACCGTTTTTCGACCGCTCTGGCGACCGGTTGCGCGATTGGCTGGGTGTGGATGAAGACACCTTTTATGATCAAAGCAAGCTGGCCATCCTGCCGATGGCCTTTTGCTTCCCCGGTTACAACGCGAAGGGCTCTGACCTGCCGCCGCCAAAAATCTGTGCCGCAACATGGCGCGACGCAGCGATGCAAGAGGTGGGGCAGGTGCCGCTTGTCTGCTTGATCGGGGGCTATGCCCAAACCTGGCATCTGGGGCGCAACGATGGGGTCAGCGCGACGGTGGCCCGCTGGCGTGAGTTTGCACCGCATGCCTTTCCGCTGCCGCACCCGTCGTGGCGCAACACAGGCTGGTTGAAAAAACACCCGTGGTTCGAAGCGGAGCTTTTGCCGCAACTGCGCTCACGTGTCCGCGATGTTCTTGGCGAAAATCCGTGCTAAATCCGCGCTGAACGACGTAAGGCGCGCCACAATGATGATCGAAACTCCGCTAGACCACGCCCATGCCGATATGGAGGCCGCACCGGAAGACGGGCAGGCACGGCTCAAGTTCTTTGAACGGCTGGCCGATGCCGAATTGTTCATGGCGCTGCAGGATGAAGGCGAAGGCGATACGGTCACTCCACAGGTCTTTGATCTGGGAGAGTATAGCGTCGTTCTGCTGTTTGACCGCGAAGACCGGCTGACACAGTTCATGAACGGGCCAACACCTTACGCCGCCGTTTCGGGGCGTGCGGTTGCGGCCTCGCTTGCCGAAGAGGCGTTGGGATTGGCGCTGAACCTCGAAGTGGCGCCGTCCTCCTTTTTGCTGGACCCGGCGGGGGTCAGTTGGCTGGCGAAAACAGTATCGGTGGCTCCAGAAGAAACGGATGAACGTCTGGCCGAACTTTTGCCACCCAAGGGCCTGCCCGACAGCCTTGTGACGGATCTCGACAAAAAGCTGTCGACCGGCGTTGGATTGGCGCGGGCGGCCTATCTGGTGGCCACGCGGACAGCTTCGGGTGGTGCGGGGCATGTGTTGGCGTTTGTCGATCCCGTACCGGGCGCGGAACCGGCGCTGGCCAAAGCCGTGGCAGAGCTGTTGACCTTTTCGGGCCTCGATGCGGCACAGATGGACGTAGGTTTTTTCGCAAGCAATGACCCAATAACCGCCAAGCTCGCTGCTGTGGGCCTGCGCTTTGATTTGCCGATCCCTGACCCGATCCAAGACGCGCCAGCCGCCCCCGGCATGGATCCGGCAAAGCCTCCCAAGCTTATCTGAGAACGGGCTCT
>JABSSA010000376.1 GCA_013214665.1 Paracoccaceae bacterium | reverse complement strand
GGTGTCTGGAGCAGGGGGGCGCGCGTCGGATAAACCCGCTCTGAGCATCGCCTTTTCGGTATTGCGCGATGTTCAGTGGTGCAGCAGGTCTAACAAAGATGGGTTTGTCATAAGCTCAGCCTGTGCTGTGGATAACTCTGGGGGTGGCCGCCGCGGCTAGCATCGGAGAGTCCAGGTCGCTTTGCTGGATGCCTGTTGCTCCAACGTGCGTATATCGTTCGGAAAACCTCTCTCAGAAAGTTGGTCAAGTCAGCCCAAATCAGGCGGCGAACCGGATCGCTCATGTCCCATCTGGATAACGTGATGTCCCATGGGTTTTCTGGGCCTTTGACTGACTGTCGTTCAAAAATTGGATGTGCCGCCGGACAAAATCGCGTAGGCTCATGCCAAGCCATTTTAGTCAGGTAAGTGGTGCGTACGCATATTGTCGTGTTGCAGAAATCGCTTCTTTCCTTGGGTTAAACAGCCGTAGACTGACAAAAATCCCTGCTGGGAAGGCTGCTTATGACGTCAACAGAACACCAAGCGGAGAAACCTACCGTTGCTGTGACCGGCGCAAGCCGAGGCATCGGCCATGCCATCGTGAAAGACTTTCACAAAGCTGGATGGGAGGTGTTCACGTTAGCGCGCACTCCGTTTTCCAAAGTATGCCCTTGGGCGGAAGGGATTGTGAAGCATATTGAGGTTGATCTGGCTGATCCGGGTTCCGTGGTCGAAGCAACGTCAAGCCTTGTGGATCGTTTGGGGAGCCGTGGCTTGAACGCCTTGGTTAACAACGCGGGCATATCGCCAAAATCGCCTGCTGGCGGGCGGTTGGACACCATGAGCACCCCGATCGAAACCTTCAAAATGGTGCAAACGGTTAATCTGTTGGGGCCTTTAGTTCTGTGCCAAGCCTTGATCGAACCGCTGCGACAGGTGCAAGGGGCGGTCGTGAACGTCACATCGATCGCAGGCGCGCAGGTGCATCCGTTTGCGGGGGCGGCATATGCCGTTTCAAAGGCGGGGCTGTCGGCTTTGACGCGCGAACTGGCCTTTGAGTTGGCGGATAGTGGTGTGCGGGTGAATGCTGTTTCCCCCGGAGAAATTGCAACATCAATTCTGTCGCCCGGAACCGATGAATTGGTTGAGAGCCAAGTCCCGATGAAGCGCATGGGCAGCCCGGAAGAGGTTGCCGAAGTCGTTACGTTCTTGTGCAGCGACAAAGCCTCTTACGTGAACGGAGCGGAAATTCCGATCAACGGTGGCCAACACCTTGGGTGAGCATCGGTATGCGCCTAAAAGTTCGGATGTTGCCTGCGGCGTGTAAGTCTTCCTGGGCCATTGGTATTTTGCCGGGTGCTCGCATCGCCGAATGACTCAGGTCAAACAAGACGTCCTTTAGGCCGTACATAGCCCCGCTGGCACCGAGTATCCTTTTGAAATAAAACCGGATCGTACACTGCGCGGTGTAGCGCAGTCTGCGCTGGCCAATCGCTTCGCGTTAGGCCATCACTATCGCCACGCAGGCGAAGCGCGCGGCTTTTCGAGGGAGGGTGCACAGGTGAATATCCTGTTTATTATGTATGACCAGTTGCGGTTTGATTATCTGAGCTGCGCGGGGCATCCGCACCTTGAGACGCCCCATTTTGATCGCGTGGCCAATATGGGCGTACGGTTTACGCGTGCCTATGCGCAATCGACGATTTGTGGTGCGAGCCGGATGAGCTTTTATACCGGCAGATACGTGTCATCCCATGGGGCTGCTTGGAACGGCTTTCCATTGCGCGTTGGTGAATGGACGATGGGGGATCACCTGCGCAAAGCGGGTATGGAGTGCTGGTTGATCGGCAAGACCCATATGAAAGCTGACGCCGAGGGTATGGCGCGGTTGGGCCTGTCTCCGGATTCAGAAATTGGGGCACGACAGGCGGAATGCGGCTTCGATATCTGGATCAGGGATGATGGTCTCTGGGGGCAAGGGCCAGACGGGTTTTATGATGAACGCCGCTCGCCCTATAACGAATACCTCAAAGAGAAAGGATATCCTTCCGAAAACCCGTGGGCCCAGTTCGCAAATGCCGGTGTCGATGAACATGGAGATATCGCGTCTGGCTGGATGTTTGGCAATGCGGACAAGCCTGCCAACATTTTGGAAGAAGACAGTGAAACACCTTGGCTGACGTCACGTACGATAGATTTCATGAACGAGGCCAAGGGGCCTTGGTGCGCGCATGTCAGCTATATCAAGCCGCATTGGCCCTATATCGTGCCCGCGCCTTACCACAACATGTTTGGTCTCAATCACGTGCCCGCGGCGACACGTCACGAAAAAGAGCGCGACAACGCCCATCCGGTCTTTGATGCGTATATGGGCAACAAGATCGCAACGGCGTTTCAACGCGACGATGTCCGTGAAAAGGTTATTCCGGCGTATATGGGTTTGATCAAACAATGCGATGACCAATTAGGGCGCTTGCTGGATCATCTGGAAGCAACCGACGCGCTGAAAGACACGATGATCGTTCTAACGTCTGATCACGGTGATTATCTGGGTGATCATTGGTTGGGTGAAAAAGATCTGTTCCACGATCAATCCGTCCGTATCCCCATGATCGTGTATGATCCTCGCCCCCAAGCAGATGCTGCACGCGGCACCACCTGCGATGCGCTGGTTGAGGCGATTGATCTGGTGCCCACATTTGTTGAGGCGGCTGGTGGTGAACCCGCAAACCATATTCTGGAAGGTCGGTCGCTTTTGCCGCTCTTGCGGGGGGAGACGCCAGAGTGGCGGCAGTATGCGATTTCCGAATTTGACTATTCGCCGACGCCAATGGGTAAAAACTCTGGCTTGCCTCCTAAAGACTGTCGGTTGTTCATGATTTTCGATGGCCGATACAAGCTGATGCACGCCGAAGGCGGAATGCGTCCGATGTTGTTTGATCTCGATGCGGATCCACAAGAATTCGACGACCTAGCGAAATGCGATGCGCATCAAGAGGTTATCGACAGGCTCTATGCTGCTTTGGCTGAATGGGGGCGTCGATCGGCTCAGCGGGTCACGAAATCGGATGCCGATATCGAAGCGATGCGGGGCAGATCGCTTAGGAAAGGTATTTTGCCTTTTATGGTCGATGGATCCGAAGTGCCGGAAGAACTGACCGCGGCTTATCGCGGGCCAGCGCCCAAGCGATACGTGGATGAGTGATTTTGGTGGGCGCCATGTTTGGGGCCTGCCCCCAGATTTCATGAGGCAGGCCGAGGCAAAGGCGCTTTAGGCCGAAGTCAATTCCGGTGTCACTTCAACAGATTGTCCGGTCGACAGCGATTGGTTGGCCGCTTCCGCCAGTGCTAACGCGTTGATGCCGTCTTGAATGGTGGCCGGAACCGGGGTGCCTGCCTTGCAACTTTCGACGAACGCGGCCCATTCAATTTCATAGGCGCGCATATAGCGCTCCAGGAAAAAATAAACGGGTTTCGCCGATGTGATTCCATCGGCTGTTGCTCGGCGCAATTGGTTTTCGGTTTCGTTTTCGACCGACAGCATCCCGTCGGAGCCCAAAACCTCAACCCGTTGATCATAGCCAAATGCAGCTCGGCGCGAGTTTCTGATGGTTGCGATTCTGCCATCCGCATAGGTCAGCACTACGACAGCCGTATCGATATCTCCGGCTTTGCCAATGTCTGAATCGACCAAGCAAGACCCATGCGCCGTGACCGTTGCTGGCATTCCAAACAGGAAAGAACACATGTCAAAGTCATGGATCATCATATCCCGGTAAAGCCCCCCCGAGACTTTGATGTAGTCAATTGGCGGAGGGGTCGGGTCATAGGATGTGACCGCGAGCATTTCGGTCTTACCGATGTCGCCTTGATCGATGCCCGCTTTCAAAGCTGCGAAATTCGGATCGAAGCGGCGATTGAAGCCCATCATGATTGGCTTGGCGTAGCCTTGAGCTGCTGCGCCAACCTGTTTGGCGCGCTCAAGCGACAAATCAATCGGTTTTTCGCAAAAGATGGCTTTGCCTGCGGCGATACCGGCTTCGATCAGATCTGAATGCGTGTTTGTTGATGAGGCAATCAACATGGCATCAATGGAGGGATCGGACAAAATCTCTTTCGGAGAAAGCACTGCGGCACCGTGGCTTTTGGCAAGGTCTTTGGCCGCTGATTCGACTACATCCGTGACGGCGACCAAGTCCGAATCGGCATTTCGCGCGATGGAGGCCGCATGCACCTGACCGATCCGCCCGGCGCCAAACAAAGCAATTTTCATTGTGATCTCCTCACCGGGCGTAATTAAAGCCCGTCGCCATGCAAAAGTTCAAAAGTCCCATTTTTTGGAATTTTTATTCCGTTTTGTGATGATCTGTATTACACTCGCTGTCAAGCCGGGAGGACAAAATGAAGGACGATCGCCTGAGCGCGCAGGCACCGACCACTGTTACAGACGTGCTGAACCACCTCGAAGCGTCTTCGCTCAGGTTGCCAAAACGTTTGAAACAATGCGCCGAATTCACACGTGACAATTTCCATCTTGTCGCTGTTTCAACTGTCTCCGAGATGGCAAACGCTTCGGGTGTCGCACCCTCAGTTTATGTCAGATTCTGTCAATCGCTGGGGTTTTCGGGCTATTCCGAGATGCAAACTCTCTTTCGTGCGCAGTACGCAGATCAAAGGCCAGACTATGAAGCGCGCATTGCCGCTCTGCGAAAAGAGGGCGGTGTTGAAACCGGGAAGCTGATGGGCGACTTCATTGAGGCTGGCCACAAATCACTGGTATCATTAACAAATATGGAAATGAGCGAGGCGCTTGATCGCACGGCCCAAGGGTTGTCGAAGGCGAGGACAATCCATTTGGTCGGATTGCGGCGCGCGTTTTGCATCGTCACCAACCTGTCATACCTGCTGGACAAGCTCGGGGTTTCGTCAACGCTCCACTTTGGGTCGGGCATTTTGCATTCGTCGAACTCGATCCTCGAGGACGATGCGATGTTTGCGGTAACATACTCTCCGTTCTCTGAGGAAACGCTCCGTTTCGCCGAAGAGGTGCACAAAAAGGGCGTCCCGGTTTTCGGGTTGTCGGATTCGTTCGCGTGCCCGCTCAAGGACACTTCTCAGGAGATGCTGATCGCGCGGGAAGATGAGGTTGCCGGGTTTCGTGCACTGACCGCTTCGATATCGCTAACAACCGCACTTGCTGTGGCGATCAAGGCCGCGCAGAAACAATGTTGACAGGATTTCAAATCTCCGAATAATGGAAAAAATATTCCATTTACTCAGGGGCGGACCACGCCTCGCCGGGGAGAACAACCAAAATACCAAATTAAACAGAAAACAGGTCTAGGGAGGAAACATGACCAAGTTTTTCAAGACAACAGCGCTGGCTGCAGCGTTGGTTTCGATCGCGGGTCTTGCATCGGCTGAACGCTATGTGATGATCACTCACACACAAGGTACCGATCCATTCTGGCCAGTTGTGGAAAAGGGTGGCCGTGATGCGGCTGCTGCTATCGGCGCGGAGCTGGAGTACAACTTTGACGCTTCTGGCGATATGGCGGGCATGGCCAAGCTGACCGAAGCTGCAGCGGCTTCTCAGCCTGACGGCATTATCGTGTCCCTGCCTGACGCGGCTGCGCTTGGGCCAGCGATCCGGTCTGCGGTTGATGCGGGTGTTCCTGTTGTCACCATGAACTCCGGTCTGGAATCTTCGGCGGAATTGGGCGCGCTGATGCACGTTGGTCAGCCCGAGCGTCTTGCCGGTCAGAAAGCTGGTGAGCGTGCAGCGGCTGAAGGCGTCACAAAGGGCCTGTGCCTGAACCAGGAGGCGTTCAACACAGCGCTTGTGGATCGTTGCTCTGGCTACTTTGATGCGATGGGCGCTGATCTCAACATGATCGACGTGTCCAACGACCCTCAGCAGATCGAAACACGGACAGCGGCGGCGCTGCAGGCGGATGAAAGCATCGACGGTGTTCTGGCCGTTGGCCCGCATGTTTGCGAAGCGGCAAACCGTGCGATCCAGGACGTGGGCGCAGATGTGCACTTGGCGTGCTTTGACCTGAGCCCAGGTGTGATGGACATGATCGAAGCGGGCGACGCGGCGTTCACCATCGACCAGCAGCAGCGTCTGCAGGGGTACATGCCTGTGATCGTTCTGCACCTCTACAACAACCACGCAGGCCTGCTGCCTGGCGCAAACATCCCATCGGGCCCAGGCTTTGTGGATGCGTCCAACGCAGCAAGCGTAAAAGCGTTGGCGGGTGTTGACAGGTAATCTCATCGTCAATCGATGAAACAATAAGGGCCAGATAGAACAATTCTGTCTGGCCCTCTTTTTAAGAATTCTGAGAACGGGGGGCGCATATGGCCGAGCGCAGTGAAGCCGACAGGATGACCAAGGAATCCGCGATTCAAACTTTGATCCGGAGGCCTGAGATCGGGTCGTTCATCGTGATGATCATCATTATTGCCGGTTTGGCGTTTGCATCAGATGGTAAGGCGTTCAACGCGCTTGGCCTGAAGAACAACATCGCCATTGTGGCCCAGTACGGCATCATCGCAACCGGGGCGGCTCTGTTGATGATATCCGGCGAATTTGACCTGTCTATCGGGTCCATGATCGGGTTCGCGGGCATGTCGATGGCGATGATGCTGAAATGGGGCCTGCCCTTTGGTTTGGGTGAGGCGACGCCATTTACCGCGTTTATCTTCACTTTGGTCATGACGCTGGCTATCGGGTGGTTCATAGGCTTCGTGGTGGTGAAATCGGGCCTATCTAGCTTCATCGTGACGCTGGCCTTCTTGTTCTTCTTGCGCGGGACGACGGAGGTTGCCTTCCGCCTGATTAACAAATCCACGCAAATTTCCGGCTTGCCCGACTACAAGGAAACCAGTTGGTTTGCCGATATCCTCGGAGGTGAGGTCTTTGGCTGGTTCTATGATGTTTGGTTCATGCTGGGCGGCAACCTGAACCGTAGGGGCGCGCAATGGGTTGAAGGCTTTGACGCGCGCTTTTTGTGGTGGCTCGTGATTGCGGGCGCGGCGTATTATGTGCTGAGCCGCACGCAGCTGGGTAACTGGATCTACGCCACGGGCGACAACAAGGAATCTGCGCGCGCCAACGGTGTGCCGGTGAACAAGGTAAAGATTGGCCTGTTTATGTTCACGGCCTTCTGCGCGACCATGTTTGCCGCCTGTCAGGTCTTTGACACCAACACATCCGATGCCGCGAAGGGCAACCTGATGGAGCTGTTTGCGATTGCGATTGCGGTTGTGGGCGGCACGTTGATGACCGGTGGATTTGGCTCTGTCATCGGGGTGATCTTTGGCGCTGTGACCGTTGGGCTGGTGTCGAACGCTGTGTTCTTCATCCCATGGCTCGATGGCGCATGGTTCCGTGTCTTCGTGGGCACCATTCTGCTGGCGGCGGTCTTTGCCAACGAACGCATCCGCAAACGTATCACCGGGGGGATCTAAGCCATGGCTGAACCATATCTCAAAGTCGAAAACCTGGTGAAAAAGTTCGGCCCGTTCACGGCGTTGAACGGGGTCAATCTGGATGTCTATCCCGGTGAGGTGCACGCGCTATTGGGGGACAACGGCGCAGGCAAATCGACCCTCATCAAAACCTTGGCCGGGGTGCATCAGCCAAGTTCCGGGACAATCTATATCGAAGGCCAGCCCGCCAATTTCCGGTCGCCGCGCGATGCGTCGGCCGCGGGGATTGGCACAGTGTATCAGGACCTGGCCTTGAACCAGCTGATGTCAGTCACGCGCAACTTCTTTATGGGGCGCGAACTGAAGTCGGGCCTTGGCCGGTTGCGCATGGATGAGATGAACCAGATCGCCCATGACGAGATGCTAAAGATCGGGATCGATTTCTCGGACCCAACGCAGGCGGTTGGCACCATGTCAGGTGGTCAGCGTCAGACCCTGGCCATCGCACGCGCGATCTATTTCGGGGCGCGGGTTCTGATCCTGGATGAACCGACATCAGCGTTGGGTCAGAAGCAGCAGATGGGTGTTCTGAAAACGATGATGAAGGTGCGGGCGCGTGGCGACATCGCGATTATTTTCATCACGCACAATGAAATCCACTCCAAGCTTGTCGGTGACAGGTTCACCTTCCTGGCTCTG
>JABSSA010000375.1 GCA_013214665.1 Paracoccaceae bacterium | reverse complement strand
GGGGTATGACGCAGGGTGAGTGCTGCGGCCAGAATTGAGGGGCCTGTGTTGCGGCTTTCAGGTTCGATTACGATCTCTGCGCCGTTTACGTCTGTGGTGTGCAGTTGCTCTGCGACGGTGAAACGGTAGTCGGCGTTGGTCATGACAATCGGCTTGCCAAACGCTTCGCCTGTGACGCGCGCAACAGTTTGTTGGAACAGGCTGATGTCGCCGTTCAAATCTGCAAACTGCTTGGGATAGCTCTTGCGCGACAAAGGCCAAAGACGGGTACCGCTTCCACCGGTCAAAATTACTGGATGAATCATTGTATTTCTCCTTACACTCTCACGTGGCGTATTTGCCATGTCATTGGTTTAAATGAAAAAATACACTTCAGGTTGGTTCTAGAGGTTAGCTGGTCGCCCCTTTGGACAGGGTCGCTATCCTTATGGATATTTCCTGATTCAGAGCAGTCTTCGATGACGCGCTTGAACCGGCGCAACACTGCGCCGGTTCGGATTGGATTCGGAGCTAATTTTGGGTGACCGATCATAGAAATGACGGGGCCGGCAAAAGGCCGATATAGATCGCCAAACCGGTCACAAAGGCGACCACCGCCGTCACCAATTGAAAGAGCGCCATGCCCGCTTTGATCTTGTCGATGAGGGAGGTGCCGTCGCCCGCACTTTGGTTGCCGCGGTTCGACCATTTCTGTTTGCTGAGGTGGAAGATCATGTAAACCTTCACGCCTGCATTGATGATCTGGTTGAAGTACAGGATGAACGGCCAGCTGATGTCAGGCTCGCGCGAATAGCGGAACAGAAACAGACACAGGACCGTCCGGCTGAACACAACCCAAATGAGGCAATGCAGCAAGTAAGCCGGTTCGATGAACATTGTCAGAATTGCCAAAGTCGGGCTGACCAACATGGTCCACATAGCGATGCGCTGGTCTACGATGCACCACCAGATAAACGGTTTGGCGACACGCGGGCCAAGGGCAATCGCGCGCTGCCCGTTGCGCAGCATGTTGCCAGACCAGCGGCGGAAGTTCTGTACCATACGGCCGGTGCCAGAACCTTCGATCTGTTCGATGGTATAAACACAGGCATCTGGCACATATGTCATTTTCGCCTGCTTGCTCAGCAGATGGTACCAGGTGCTTTTGTCGTCACCTGACAGAAACCGGAACCGGCCCCACAGCCAGTGATCCAGGTGATCGGCCTCGATGGTGCGGATGAATTTTTCACTGGTGATATGGCGCGCGCGGAACACGCTCATGCGCCCGGTCAATGTCAAAACGCGGTTCGACATGGCATGACTTTGCATCGCCAAACGACGTTGGGCAAACCGCATAGAAAGCCAGCTTTGGATCCACTCAGGGCCGTAGCAAATAACCTCTTCGTTTGTGGTCAATGCTTGCAGTTCTGGATCCGCGCCAAACATGGAGCACGTCTTTTCCAACACGTCAGATCCATAGCACGCATCGCCATCCATAAAGATCACGAGGTCGTCCATTTGAATGCCTGCGCGGTTCATGGCGCGCAGGATCATTCCGATTGCCATGCGCTTGCCCGGTTGGTTTTGGCGCAAGAACACCAGATCCGCGTCCAGATCAGCCCCATGGGTTTTCACAAAATCGGTGATGATCTCTTCATCATAAGTGGAGCCGGTGCCAATCCAGAGCGTTGTCGGAATGCCCTCTTTGCGGATTTGACCAATGATCGATCCAATCACGCGACGGGTGATCGCCGGTTCTTCGTAGTATGTGGTCATCTGTATGTGCAAACGGCGTGGCCGCCACCCAGCGCGCCATACGGCATCCGCCCGGCGGCGCATACCCGGCCAGCGGGTACGCGCGAAAATCTCGGCGCGCACGGCATGGGTGAACCACCAGCCAAATCGCCAAATCCCGAGTGATCCCAAAACAAATGTAATTTCGATCAGGTCAGGATGGAAAAAGTTGTTGGGCCAAAAAACGAGCGCCCAGAGCAACAGGATCAACAGAATGGAAAATTGGGCGATCAAATTGGGTGGCCAACGATCAAACCCTTCGGGCCGTGGGCCGGACAGCCGGGCAATCCAGCCGTCCAGATGTTTTTCAAAGGCATAAACTGTATCAGGAGCTTCCATCGTCTTCTTCCCCTGTCCAAGGCCAGTCAAATCCGTCAAAGCGCTTCAATTCGATCCTGGCCGGAGCGTTGCGGCGGAACCACTTGCGCGCGTTCAACACGCCCACTTTGTCTGCCGTAATGGTGATGATCATGCCGTATTTGTCCGGCTGGGAAATGTCGGTGCCGGCCTGAATGTCAGTCACAATGCCAGCGTTCCGCTTGGATGCGCCACGATGCATATACGTGATGTCAGCGGGCATACCGACATAGACGCGCGTCGCCATGGAATCGTCCAGCCATCCCACAGCCACGCGGGGTGAATTATCTTCCACTTCAACCAACAGATCGTCGCGACCCACGTAATTGTTGCGCATCGTATCGACGACTTGCACCGTGCCCGCGCGTTTGGCGCGCACGATCATTTCGTCAGCGGCGGCCTTTTTATGGCGCAACTCCCGCTTCCAGCGCCGCCAGTCCAGATCGCGGTCACGGACGAGCGCGCGCAAGATTTCGAGAGTTTCAAAATAGGTGACATACCCAAGATCGCGACCACGATCGAAGGCATAGAGAATTTCCCAAGCCGTTTGCAGATCCGGGGGATAAACCGTGCTGCGCGGCGCGTTCGGTGACCAGGGTTTCCACAAACGATAGAATTCCCCCCACAGCCGGGCGCGCAACAGGGGATACAGGGCTTCATGTTCGGCCAATTGCGCCTCTGCTTCGCGTAGACGGCGTTCGGCCAGGCGGACTTCGGCGCGGGTTTCTTCGACATCGCTTTCGCGGTCGGGGTCTTCGATCTTCACCAGCTTGTCGCCCGCTTTGACGGTATCGCCAACACGGACATAAAGCCGTTCTACGTATCCGGCCTCAGGCGCGTTGTAGGTTTCAATCGGCGCGCTGAAGCGTGCATGATCCAGATTAATGCGTGTCAGGCGTGACCAGATCTGATTGCCGAGCATCGAAAACAGGAGCACAGCAAAAATGATGTACTTTAGCGTGTTGTAAATGACCCGAAAGAGGCGCGGTTTTTCTTTAGCTTTCCCAGCGGCCTCTTCTTCTTCGGTTTCGCCCATAGGGACGAGATCAACAGGGGTGTCGAGCGAGGTGATAATATCGCCGGTTGTAACCATCTGGCCGGACAACACGCCTTTGTGGAAGGCGGCCAGTGTTTCGCGCTGGCGCACGTTCAATTCGTGCCACGCAAAATAGCTTGGGTCGTCTGTCGCTGCCAGCTTGGCGGGCAGGGTTACAAAAACGCCCTGGAATGGAATGGTGAGGTTAATGTCTCCCGCGGCGTCTGCGCGGTCTTCGTCAGAGTCCAGCCAGACACCAGAAAGCGTCCAACGCTGCGCGACAATGTCGGCACCGTTTGCCTTCTGTATCTGCAGCGGCGCTGTCACAGCAAAGGACAGATCCGGCAGTGGACATTCGTGACGAATGTTCATTGCATACTCCAAGTTTTAAGCCAGCGAACTGGCGACTCTCACACCGAAGCTTGTACTTGGGAACGACATCAATGTGTGGCGTCAGGAGGCGAGCCAATAGAGCAATGGAGTATGCCGACTATCCTTTGGGATAGAACACAGAATCGCGCGCCGACTGTGAGTCGGCGCGCGTATTATTTAATTTAATCAGTTATTTAGCTTAGTTCATCAGCGTGATGTGTGCTGGCTTGCTGCCTTTTGCGCCGCGTAGGCGCATCTTGATGCGTTTGATGTTCGGGTCGGACAATTCGGCCAAAGACAATGGCCAGATATCGCTTTGTTGATCTGCGGGAATGCGGTCAGATTTAACCAGTTTCACCCGCTGTTTTTCACCGTCCGCACCGATCAGCTCGATGTCGAGTTTTCCTGTGGAAACACCTGGGATCCGAATGGCCAACCCGGCATGATCTGTTGCGTTGAATGTGTGCTTCAAGTTTGTCCATTTGTCGGAAAGCTTAACTGTTCCAGCGCCAATTTCGTTCTCTGCTCGCAAGCTCTGCAGGGCACCCAACACTTGGCGCAGGCCATGCACATCTGTCATTGGCGTGGTGTAGGGCGTTTCCCAAACAACCGTGGTATAGCCGCCATCACGAAGCGCGCCACTCTGGATAAAAGCCATCATGGATCCGGCAAGTCCGCCGCCTGTGAGCGCGAAGTTATCAACGCTGGCGTCAAAGCTGTGGGCCAGCGCATCCGCAACCTGGTAGGCATCGCGCTTGTAACGTGCCGAAAAGCTGGTGCCGACCAGGGCGATTTTTGTGTCTGTTTCGACGTCGCCCAACAGGCTTTGCGCGCTGCCGGCCTTTGCATAGGTCGCGGCGGTCACGGTTTCCATGGCAGGGCGCGTTCCGCATACCTTTTCAACGACCGTGCTGAGCGAACCTTTTTCCTCATAGCTTTGGTCAAACGCAATGTCTTGCAATGTGTCTTCTGCGGATGTGTCTGTGACATGTTGCTTGAGATAAGCCGCAGAAATGGCCGCGCCGCGTGGGGTCCAGTGAGTGTCGCGTTTGAAGTAATAACTGTTCCCCATTTCTGAGCCGGTAAGCCCTGTCAGATCGGGCGCGGGAATGCCTGCTTCGTTCAACGCGGCAATGTAGCCAGAATAGGCGACTTGAACCTTCTGTTTCGCGGACGCATCCACGCCAAATTGGGCTAAGACACCATCAGGCACGAACAGAGGGCGGGGCGGGGCGGACATTACGGACAATGTCATCCCATGTTCTGCAAATTCTGATGTGATGTGTTTCCAAAGCATTTTGACTTCGTCAGTCGCTTTGAATTTCGCCTTCAACTGATCTTGCCCAACGATCCAACCGCTGTCTGTGTCAGAATGGAATGGCCCTCGTTTTGCGTATTTCTTGGGCAGCGTGTCAGCTGAGGTCAGCGCATCGCAGTATGGTGCTGCAAAAGCAGGGGCGGCGGTGAAGGTTGCCAAAATGGCTGTTGTTTTAAAGATCGTTTTCATTTGGAAATCTCCAATGTTGTATAGCGAACCGGGATCTCCCAGATCACGAGCTTTGGGGGTGTTGTTTCGAAAGTTTCAGACGCGAGCATGTCTTGCATCGGAACAAAGGGCCCACGGCCCTCTTGGGCATAGTTGATGGCTTCGGCGCCCAGTGCGCCCTGTACAAAATCGGCAAAGTGCCATTCGGGCTTGGCGGAAAAGCTGGTGCCGACAAGCGCCACATCGATCGGAGCCGCGGAAAACAGATCGCCCGATGTGATGATCTCGGTTTCAAAAGTCGCGATCTGCGATTGTTCGGGGCCAAGCCAGGCGCGGAAAACGCCAGTTTCTGCAAATTTCAGCAAATCACCGTCGTGAGGGCGGGTCCCCGTTTCGGTGATGGTGACCTCTGCCGAAGTGAGTTCTGTTTCCATGCTCTGTGCCAACTGGGCAATCTCGGATGCCACCAATTGTGCCCCTTCAGGCGACCAATGTGTGTCATCGCGCTGATATGTGAACGTCGTGGATGCGCCGATGTTGAGGGTTTCATAGGCATCGACCACGGCGATGTTTTCTGTGGAAAGGGACGTGACAAACACATCGCGCCGAGACGCAACTTTGGCCGGCACCGGAATGTCCAGCATATGTGCGTAGACTTCGGATTTGTCAGGCACGGCCACAACAATCAGGTCGATACCTTGGTCGGCAAGCGTATCACGGGCCTTTGTGATCTTCTGTACCGATTGGGTCAGCCGCGCGTCAAAATCTTCGCTCATCGCCCATTCCTCGGAAGAAAAAAGCCAGCCATCGGCACCCACGACAACCTCTTTCATCCCTTGGCCAAAAACGGCCCAGCGCACCGCGCCGAATGTTGAGATGGCGATGTCTTGCAGCGGGTTTGCCGCATCAAAACCGGCTTCATAAGCAGATTGCAAAGACCCGTTGAGGGCATCCTGGATCTGTCCGGTGTTGTTGGTCTGGCTGTGGCTGATCAATCCGATCGCGCCCAACCCGAGCGTGACACCGATAGCCTGGGCCATTTGGAGGGGGGAGGTGGTGTGTGTCATCGTTTGACCCTCAGAACTGGAAATACAGGAATGGAGAATGCGTTTGCGCGACCAGCGCGAGGCAAGCGACACCAAGCAAAGCTGCTTGGCCCGTGCCGCGCACCATGGCTGGCAGGGTGCGTAGCGCTTGGGCGATTTCGCGGCCCGCAACGCTGAGGATGAAACCAATCAGCAGCGCGGCCATTTCAGTGGGTTGGATTTGCCAACCCATGCTGGCCGAAATGCTCCACCCATTCACGCCAGCCATGCCAAGGTAGACATTCATCGCCTCGCCCAGGCTTTGAGCGCGGAACACGACCCAGCCCAGCATGACGATGATCATTGTCATGACCCATGCCAACGGCTTTGGCCAAACACTGCCGCGGGTTTTGGCGCCCAGTGCCCGTTCGATGGCCAGCCACAGACCGTGCCAAGCGCCCCAGACGATGAAGGTCCAGTTGGCACCGTGCCACAGACCGCCCAAAACCATGGTCAGTGTGAGGTTGATATAGGTGCGCACTTTACCGCGACGGTTGCCGCCCAGTGGCAGATAAAGATAGTCCCGCAGCCAATGGGACAGAGAAATATGCCAGCGGCGCCAGAACTCGGTGATGGATTGGCTGCGGTAGGGTGCGTTGAAGTTCTCGATGAAACGGAAGCCGATCATCAATCCCAAACCGATGGCCATGGCTGAGTAACCGGCGAAATCGAACAGCAATTGGATCGAATATGCGCCGGCACCCAGCCAGGCCTCTGCCGCCGTGGGTGCGGTGGCGGCAAAAACACGGTCTGCCAACGGGGCTACGTTGTCAGCAATCAAAAGTTTCATCGCGAGGCCCTGAGCGAACCGGGCCATGCCCTGCAAGAAGATCGCGGGGGAATGCACGCGGTTTGCAAACTGGTCCGCCAGGTCTTTGTAGCGCAGAACAGGCCCTGCGATGAGTTGCGGGAAGAGGGAGCCAAAGGCCAGGAAATCAATCAAGTTCCGCGCAGGAGGCGCATCTTTGCGCGAGACATCAATGATGTAACTGATCGACTGGAATGTATGAAAGCTGATGCCGATGGGCAAAATGATAGAAGGGACTGTTACATCCGCGCCGCCCAGTGCGACGGAAAGATCGCTGAGCCCAGACATAATGAACATCGTGTATTTGAAATAGCCCAGCACAGCCAAATCAAAGGTGACACCCAAGCGCACGGCCCAGACGCTGCCGCGTTTGTGGGCCACTTCGGCAGCGATATAGCTGACCAGCGACATCCCGAAGATAAGAGCCAGATAGTCGATGCGCCACCAGCCGTAAAAGGCGTAGGACCCGATCAAGATAATCAAAGACCGTATCGCTTTCGGAGCGGCATAGTAGACCGCCAGAAACGCAGGCAAGAAGCCGAAGACGAAGATGGGACTGGAGAAGATCATGGTGAAGGCCCTCGGGTCACTGGGGTTTACTTGGCAACCGCACCAAAACGGTGCTCGATCAGGCGGACACCGCTGTCATCCGCAACAAAGCTCAGGTTCTGGCCACGCTTCATGGAAACGTCGAACACAGCGAGCGGGGTATCTGATCCGTCTGGGAAAACGCCCAGACCAATCTTGACCGGGTTCACGGCGCGTTCACCGGCGGCAAAGCCCGCCACATCTTCGATCACGGTCATCGAGCCATCCGCCAATCGAAGATCCAGCATCTGGTCTGTTGCATTAACGAGAAACAAAAAGACTTTGGCTTTGTTAGAACGGTCAGCCTCTTCGATGGGTGTTTCGACACCATTTGGCTGACGGATCACGGTCACAAAGGTGCCTGCGTCCACACCCGACAAATGCGCGGCAGAAATTGGGATATAGGCTTCGGCCTCGTTCGGTCTCAGGTCAAAAGACCGGCCCGCGTATGTCGCGGAGGTCGCACCTTGAAAGCCGACAAAGCGCACAAAGCTGGCATCTGCGGGCGCGGCTTCGGCATAAAGTGCATTGTCAGAAGCGGAGCCGGCCGTGGCGGCAAAGCAAAAGGTTGCGGCATTGATGAATGAGGAAAAGCGGGTCATGACGGTCTCCTTTCGGGAGGATCAGAAGTAAACAGAAATGCGGGCGAAAACGCGCGTCGCGGGCGATTGATCGAGGTAAGCGGGGCCGGGATCAAACCGACCAGCGCCGAATTCGACCTTGGTTTTTTTGCTGGGGCGAAACGCGCCGACGAGGCTGATTTCCGTCCCGAGAAAATGGGAGTTCCCGGTTGTGATCCCATTCAGACGCGCGCTGGGGCCTGTTGTTGAGGCGCTCGGCTGAAAGTAGGCGTTTGCCACCAAATCGGCCGAGAATTTCTTGGACGGGCGCACACCAACACCCAGGCTCAAAACCGCGAGGTTTGTCAGCTCGGGCTGATAGACATAGCCATAGCGATGAAACTGTGTCTGGCCGCCGTCATAGGTTTTGTTGCTATGCAGGCCGCTTTGCTGGAACCCTTCGGACCCGTAGGCGAACCCAAAGGTGATCTGTGGCTTGAGTTTGCTATCCGACAGTTTTTTGATGGCGCGAACGTCGAAGCCCACGCCGAAATTCTTGCCATTGGCCGCATCACCAAAGACCGCGCCGGCGTTCGCCTGATAACGGAAGGTGGTCGTAATGCGCTGTTCCCAATATCCTGCGACGTGCAGCCGCTTGGCATCACCGTCGCTTTCGGCCAAAGCCAAACCGCCCCAACGGCCCAGCTCATCGGCGCGCCCGTAATGTGCCATGGCGTAATACGAGGACACACTTGTTGTTCCCTTAAAGGCCGCGAATTCCAGAACCTTGCCAGGTGTTTTACGTGCGTAGTGGACCCCGTCCACCGACGCATCCAAAACCCATTTGTTGGCGTCCGAAAACCGCATACGGCCAAACGTCAGCGTGTCTGTCTGTGACAGGCTTACCGCGACCAGTGCCTCTTTCAACTGCGGGTCCATGATGCGGCCAAAGCTGCGATCATGGGTCCGTCTGTCTTTGAGGCTGACTTCAGCATGTGCAAACGCCATAACCGAATGAGAAAGCTGAGCGCGGCCAACAAAACCGAGGTAGATCGCCGTTTCATCTGAGCTATCCCGCACGTTATCATCACGTGCGATATCGCGCTCACCCAGATAGCGGATGTTGGCATAAGCCGAATAGCTCACCGCATCAGAAAGCTTATGCTTGGTTTTCTTACGTTTCGCTGCGTCAAAGACCTGTGCGACCTTTGGCGGCTTAACTTTACTTTTCGCTTCGGCCGGGGCGGCCAAAGCCAACGGTGCGCACATTGCGGCCGCACCTATACAAATCGAAATCTTCGAAATTTGACGTTGCATTGTTCAACCCTCACACAAGCTGATGCGACGGTTTTAGGCGAGGGCGGTAAACAATTGGGGCCTGCAAAGGCACACCGAAACGGGAAATTGGTTAGGTGCGCTATCCTTTCGGATAGACGCACAAGAGTGCTTTTGGCATTACCTGAGGCAACGCGCCGCGCTGGGCGCCCTTGAATGTCGCCAAAGGTTGGTATACATCGGTATACAATTGTTGGTGGCGCACCTGAGGGTACCTCACGTTCGGCACTACTTTACGATCACAATCAACATGACCGAGACCGCTATGAGCCTTTACACAGCCTACCTCGAAGAAATCGAAACGCGCAAAGAACAGGGCCTGAGCCCCAAACCCATCGACGATGGCGCGCTTCTTTCCGAGGTGATCGCCAACATTACCGATGGGTCAAGCGAACATCGTGCAGATAGCCTGCACTATTTCATCTACAACACGCTGCCCGGCACGACGGATGCGGCAGGTGTGAAGGCCAAATTCCTCAAAGACATCATCCTGGGCCAAGTCGCGGTCGAAGAGATCACACCGACGTTTGCCTTTGAATTGCTGTCCCACATGAAGGGCGGCCCGTCCGTCGAAGTGCTGTTGGATATGGCCCTGAGCGATGACGCAGACATTGCACATGCCGCGGGCGAAGTTCTCAAGACACAAGTCTTCCTCTACGAGGCAGATACCGACCGCCTGAAAGAGGCCTATGATGCGGGCAACGCAGTTGCGGCAGACTTGCTAAAAAGCTATGCGGACGCCGAGTTCTTCACCAAGCTGCCGGAAATCGACGAAGAGGTGAAGGTTGTCACCTTCATCGCGGCAGAGGGTGATATCTCTACTGACCTTCTGTCGCCCGGCAATCAGGCGCATTCGCGTGCCGACCGTGAATTGCACGGCAAGTGCATGATCTCTGAAAAAGCACAGCAGGAAATCGAGGCGCTTAAGCTTCAGCACCCAGACAAGCGGGTGATGCTGGTGGCCGAAAAAGGCACAATGGGCGTCGGATCATCGCGTATGTCCGGTGTCAACAACGTGGCGCTTTGGACCGGCAAGCAAGCCAGCCCTTATGTGCCCTTCGTGAATATCGCGCCAGTTGTGGCGGGCACGAACGGTATTTCACCGATCTTTCTGACGACTGTTGGCGTGACCGGCGGCATCGGTGTTGACCTCAAAAACTGGGTCAAGAAAGTTGATGAAAACGGCGAGCCAATCCTGAACAACGATGGCAATGCCGTCCTTGAACAGCGGTATTCCGTGGAAACGGGCACAGTTCTGACCATCAACACCAAAAAGAAAAAGCTCTATACCGAAGACGGCAGCGAAGAGCTGGTCGATATGGCCGGGTCTTTCACACCACAAAAAATGGAGTTCATGAAAGCGGGCGGCTCTTACGCCATCGTCTTTGGCAAAAAGCTCCAGACGTTTGCCTGTGAAGCTCTTGGTGTCGAACTGAAATCAGCCTTTGCTCCGGCAAAAGAGATCAGCCACGAAGGCCAGGGTCTGACGGCGGTTGAAAAGATCTTTAACGCAAATGCACGCGGCAACACGCCGGGCAAAATGCTTCATGCTGGGTCTGATGTGCGGGTCAAGGTCAACATTGTTGGCTCACAAGACACAACCGGCCTGATGACCATGCAGGAGCTGGAAGCGATGGCCGCGACGGTTGTGGCGCCATCGGTTGATGGCGCGTACCAATCGGGCTGTCACACGGCCTCTGTTTGGGACGCCAAAGCCCAAGCCAACACACCGCGTCTGATGAAGTTCATGAATGACTTTGGCTTGGTAACAGGCCGCGACCCGAAAGGCGTGTATCACTCCATGACGGACGTGATCCACAAGGTGTTGAACGACATCACAGTCGACGACTGGTCTGTTATCATTGGTGGTGACAGCCACACGCGTATGTCCAAGGGTGTCGCTTTCGGTGCGGACTCGGGCACTGTGGCGTTGGCCTTGGCGACGGGCGAGGCGTCCATGCCAATTCCGGAATCTGTCAAAGTGACGTTCAAGGGCCAAATGGCGGATCATATGGACTTCCGCGATGTCGTGCACGCAACGCAAGCTCAGATGCTGGCACAGCACGGCGACAACGTGTTCCAGGGCCGTGTGATCGAAGTGCATATCGGCACCTTGCTCGCGGATCAGGCGTTTACCTTCACCGACTGGACCGCAGAGATGAAGGCCAAAGCCTCTGTCTGTATTTCCAACGATGAAACGCTGATCGGTTCGCTGGAACTGGCGAAATCGCGGATCAACATCATGATCGAAAAAGGCATGGAGCATGACAACGGTATGCTCGCCAAGCTGGTTTCAATAGCCGATACGCGTATCGCGCAGATCCGTTCGGGCGAAAAGCCAGCGCTGCAGCCTGATGCGGATGCGAAATACTATGCCGAAGTGGTGGTTGATCTGGATGAAATCGTTGAGCCGATGATCGCGGACCCCGATGTGAACAACGTCGATGTGTCCAAACGGTACACACATGATACGATCCGCCCGATCTCTTTCTACCACGCGGAAAAGAAGGTCGATCTTGGGTTTGTCGGCTCGTGCATGGTGCATAAGGGCGACATCAAGATCGTGGCGCAAATGCTCCGTAACCTCGAAGAGGAAAATGGCAAGGTAGAGTTCAAAGCGCCGCTGGTTGTGACAGCGCCGACCTACAACATCATCGATGAGTTGAAGGAAGAGGGCGATTGGGAAATCCTGCAAAAGTACTGCGGATTTGAATTCGACGATACGGCACCCAAGACGGTCGCGCGGACCGAGTACGAAAATATCCTCTATCTGGAGCGTCCTGGCTGTAACCTGTGCATGGGCAACCAGGAAAAGGCGGCAAAGGGCGATACCGTTCTGGCCACCTCAACCCGTTTGTTCCAGGGCCGTGTGGTTGCAGACTCTGCGACGAAAAAAGGTGAATCGTTGCTGGGTTCCACACCGGTTGTAGTGCTGTCTGCGATCCTCGGTCGCACGCCCACGCTGGAGGAATACAAAGCGGCTGTTGAAGGGATCGACCTGACCAAATTCGCACCGCCTTTGAAAAAGCCGATCGACAGCCTGTCAGTGCATTTCTAATCGGTAAGCTACATGGCGGTTTCGCCATCTGAGATCTGAAAAGCCGCCTTCGGGCGGCTTTTTAATTGGCCGGATTACCGTAGCAGTGGTGCACCCACGAGGCGAAGTCCTGGGCAAGCCTGCCATCGCGCAAAACAGACAGATAATAACCTTCTTGCGCAGGCAGGCTTGCCTCATGCGCCAAGCACAGCGTGCCTTGGTTCATTGCATTGCTCGCAACGCCTTGGTTGACCAGTGCCACGCCGTTTCCATCCTGCGCCAACCGTACAGCCAAGCCGTAGGAATCGACCAGCCGCGTGGGTTTAAGCCCATCGATCCCGGCCACTTTGCCCCACGCCGACCAACCGTCTGAGGTGCCGACCGCCTCGATCAGCGGCGCATCGCGTAGGTCTGATGTGAGTTTGGGTGATTTGACGGCGATCAAGGTGTTGGGGGTCAAAGCGACTGCATTTGTGCCAACTTGCCGCTCGGACCCGAACCGAATTTCAACGTCTGCAATAGGGTTCGCGGATTTAGCCGCAAAATCATCCGGCCAGATTGCACCAATAAAACGGATGGTCGGCGAGATCCCTTGGGACCTAAACCCGGACAATGCCGGAGAGATCACGTATTCGATGATGCTGATCGATGCGGCGACGGTGATGGTGCTGTCGGTATCCTCAGTGAAATAGGGGTCTGTCGCCGCTTGCAGAGTTCTTAGCGCATGCTCCACTTGAGGCAGCAATTTGCGGCCTTCATCGGTCAATGCCAACCCTCTGGGGCGTCGGTGAAACAGGACCACACCCAAGCGGGATTCAAGCGACAGGATGTGTTGGCTGATGGCCGATTGCGTCAGGCCGATTTCGCTGGCTGCAGCGGTCGAGCTTAGCAAACGGGCGGCTGCTTCGAACGAACGAAACCAAGACAGCGGAGGTAGGGGGCGAGGCATCTGCAAGTGACCTATTATGTTTCGTAATAGCTCAAGCAGAAGTTCTTTTGTTTGTCAAAACTGCTGTTCCCAAACGACAATAGCCAAACACCAAAAGGAAAGACTCGTGACTCCAGAAATCCGCAAAATCGTGACGTTCGAAGAAGAAGTGCTGATCGAAGGCTTTCGGGCTGCATCCACACCTTGGCGCACCTTTGGCGTGGCCGCTGTAGTGACCAACCCTTGGGCCGGTAGATTTGTCGAAGATCTGAGCCCGGAAATCTACGCCTACGGTCCAGTGCTGGGCGAACTTCTTACCGATCGGATCATTGCGCTGGCCGGCGGCGGAGACAAAATCGAGGCCTATGGCAAGGCGGCGGTTGTGGGGTTGGACGGCGAAATCGAACATGCGTCGGGCTTGATCCACACGCTGCGGTTTGGAAACCACTACCGACAGGCGGTTGATGCCAAATCCTATCTGTCGTTCACCAACACGCGCGGTCCCGCAAATGCGCCGATCATGGTGCCGTTGATGGACAAGAACGATGCTGGACGGCGGTCGCATTACCTAACGCTACAATTTGCGATCCCGGATGCGCCGCGCGCAAATGAAATCGTTGTTGTGCTTGGCGGTGCGACGTCAGGGCGACCCCATCACCGGATTGGTGACCGCTATCAAGACCTCAAGGAACTGGGCCATGACGTGGACAACCCGGCCGCGGTCTAAGCGCGACGGCATCGCTTATGTTGTCGCGGGCCAAGGGCCGCACGTGTTGTTTTTGCATGGCGTGGGCCTGCGGGCTGAGGCGTGGGGCGCCCAGATTGATGCCCTCGTCGCTGCCGGATTTCGGGTAATGGCCCCAGATATGCTGGGCCACGGCGAAACGCCCTTTGCCCCTGCGCAAAGCATCGCGGAATACGCGGCGCCTTTGGCTGCATTTTTGGAAACTCAAACGGTGATTGTGGGCCACTCCATGGGGGCGATGATGGCGGTTGAACTGGCATCCTCTTACGCTCAAAACGTCAGAGGCGTCGCCGCGTTGAACGCAATCTATCAACGCGATGCCGCAGCGAAAGCCGCCGTGCAATCACGTGTTGCTGCGTTGGATGGTGTGACGCAATCCGATC
>JABSSA010000374.1 GCA_013214665.1 Paracoccaceae bacterium | reverse complement strand
GTCGACGAAGAGATCATGAAGCTGCTCGACACCAGCGCGGTCACGTTTCAATGCGTGATGACCAAGGCCGATAAGGTCAAGGCCAAGGATCAGGAGCGTATCATGGCGCAGGTGCGTGCCAAGCTGCAAAGCCACACCGCCGCCTTCCCAGAGCTGATTGTCACCTCATCCGAGAAGGGCGATGGAATCGCCACGCTGCGCTCTGTGATCGCCGGATTGGTATAACCCTCTTCGGGCCGACATAAGCGCCCAAGAATTTTCGAAAATTCTTCCCCCTCGGCGCATTGGATGGCACAAGCGATCCAACGCACACGGACCACAAGTGAAGTCAGATCATATGAACAAGGATTGGATCGCCTCCGCCCGCACGTTGAACCAAGCGCTGCCCTTTTTGCAGCGATACAAAGGTGCGACTGTTGTGATCAAATTGGGCGGCCATGCCATGGGCAGCGATGAAGCCATGGCGAGTTTTGCCAGTGACGTCGTGTTGATGCGCCAGGTGGGTGTAAAGCCTGTTATCGTGCACGGCGGTGGCCCGATGATCAACGCGATGTTGGAACGGCTGCAAATTAAATCCGACTTTGTGAACGGAAAGCGCGTGACAGACGCCGCCACGGTCGAAGTGGTCGAAATGGTGCTTTCGGGCGTTGTGAACAAACGCATTGTACAGGCCATTGGCCAGGCAGGCGGGCGCGCTGTTGGGCTATCGGGCAAAGATTCAAACCTGATCACCTGTACCCAGACAAACCCTGATCTGGGGCTTGTCGGCTCGCCGTCGTTGATTGATCCGGCTGTGCTGCACACTCTGGCCCAAGATGACATCATCCCCGTGATTGCGCCTTTGGGTCAGGGTCCTGAGGGGGAGACCTACAACATCAACGGCGATACGGCGGCCGGCGCCATCGCTGGGGCGCTGAAGGCGGATCGCTTGTTGTTGCTGACGGATGTTGAAGGCGTGAAGGATGAGAGCGGCACGGTGATGACGGAGATCACCGCCGAAAGTATCCGCCAGATGACCAAGGATGGCATCATTGCGGGCGGCATGATCCCAAAGACTGAAACGGCGCTGGATGCAATTGCCAGCGGCGTGCGGGCCGTTGTGATTCTGGATGGGCGTGCGCCGAATGCTTGTTTGCTTGAGCTCTTTACGGAACACGGCGCAGGCTCCATCATCAGGCCAAGATGACACGGTATTCAGACCTCGCCAACGACGCAAAGACACGCCACCTAACCATCCTAGGTGGGTTTCACCCAACCAATGAAGATGGCGCGCCCGCTAGCTGTGGCACCATGCTGTTGCTAGGCCCGGACGAACCCGCATTTTGGCCCTACCTGCACACCACGCCGGAATGGCAGGACGGGCAACCGGATCCGATAGATCGTTGGTCGACACGGGTTTTGGATGCTTGGGCCAAAGATTTGGGCGCGCAAGCGCTCTATCCGTTTACCGGCCCACCTTATCATCCGTTTTTCAGTTGGGCTTTGCTCACCAAGCGTATCAAGGCCTCGCCCATCATGTTTTTGGTCCATGATGAGGCTGGGTTATTCGTGTCCTTTCGCGGTGCGCTTGCCCTGCCTGAAAAGATCGATCTGCCCGAACCTTTTGAATCCCCTTGCGACACATGTGCGACGCAGCCTTGCCGCACCGCCTGCCCGGTCGATGCGCTGAGTGGTGGGCAATACGACGTTTCCGGGTGCAAGTCACATTTGGCCGTTGAGGCAGGTACACCTTGCCTCACAGGCGGGTGTCTGGCGCGCCGCGCCTGCCCCGTCAGCCAAAGTTGGGGCCGGATACCTGAGCATTCCGGGTATCACATGTCCCGATTTCTGGAGTGAGTGACGATGCGCTTGATCCTGATGCGCCATGCGAAATCTAGCTGGGACGCGCCCGCAGCCAGCGACATAGACAGGCCGTTGAACACGCGCGGTGCACGGTCGGCCATCGCGTTGGGCAACTGGCTGCGCCAGAATGGGCATATGCCGACAGAGGCGCTTGTGTCCGCTGCCAAACGGACAATGCAAACTTTTGAAGGCTTAGCGCTGGAGTGTCCGGTGCAGTTCAAGCGCGCACTGTATCATGCAGGCCCAAATGCGATGATGCAGGTTTTGGGTTCGGCGACAGCACCCACCGTTTTGATGATCGGGCACAACCCCGGCATCGCTGAGTTTGCAGAACGCTTGGTGCAAACGGCGCCCGACCACCCGCGCTTTTACGACTATCCCACCGGTGCGACACTGGTGGCGGATTTTACCGCCAGCGAATGGGCGCATGTGGATTGGCACAGCGGCAAAGTTGTGGATTTTGTTGTTCCACGTGAGTTGTGACTCACACGCCCCCCACGTTCACTATGCAACCAAAGAAAAGGGCGGCCGGTTCGCAACCAGCCGCCCGAAAATCGTGGGTGGGCCGCGTTGGCCCACCGTGCAGGATCAATGCCCGAGGATCTGGCTCAGGAACAGCTGTGTCCGAGGGGATTGCGGGTTGTTAAAGAACTCTTCGGGTTCGTTCTGTTCCACAATCTGACCTTCATCCATAAAGATCACACGGTTGGCGACCTGACGGGCAAAGCCCATTTCGTGGGTCACACACAGCATGGTCATGCCCTCTTCGGCCAGCTCGATCATGGTGTCGAGCACCTCTTTGATCATCTCCGGGTCAAGCGCGGATGTCGGTTCATCAAAAAGCATGATCCGGGGCTTCATGCAGAGCGAGCGGGCAATTGCAACACGCTGCTGCTGACCACCGGACAATTGACCGGGGTACTTGCCGGCCTGTTCCGGGATCTTAACCTTTTCGAGGAAGTGCATCGCCGTTTCTTCCGCCTCTTTCTTGGGCGTGTTGCGCACCCAGATGGGCGCGAGCGTGCAGTTTTCCAGAATGGTCAGATGCGGGAACAGGTTGAAGTGCTGAAAGCACATGCCAACTTCTGAGCGGATCTTGTCGATGTTTTTCAGATCCGAGGTCAGTTCGGTCCCGTCCACCACGATCTGGCCGGCCTGGTGTTCTTCAAGCCGGTTGATGCAGCGGATCAGCGTGGATTTACCGGAGCCAGAAGGCCCGGCAATCACGATACGCTCTCCACGATTGACCGTCAGGTCAATGTCGCGCAGCACGTGAAACGTGCCGTACCACTTGTTCATGTTCGTGATCTGGATCGCGACTTCATCGCTCACCTGCATCTTGGAACGGTCGATTTTTCGATCGGAAGCAAGTTCAGACATAGGTTTAACCCTCCTTAGTGGGTCGTCTTGAGCTTGCGCTCAAGGTACATGGAGTAACGGGACATGCCGAAGCAGAAGACGAAGAACAACAGCGCGATAAAGCCGTAGATCTCCCAAACGATGCCATTCCAGTTCGCGTCAGACCGGATACCCTGCGACAATCCAAGCGGATCAAGCAGGCCAATCACCGACACAAGAACCGTGTCTTTGAACAATCCGATAAAGTTCGACACGATCCCCGGAATGGAGATTTTCAAAGCCTGCGGCATGATGATCAGGCGTTGCGCTTGCCAGTAGTCAAGCCCAAGGCTGTCTGCGCCTTCGTATTGCCCTTTGGGCAACGCGGCCAGACCACCGCGAATGGTTTCAGCCATGTAAGCAGCCGAAAACAGGGTCGCCATGATCATAACACGCAGGATGATATCGAAATTCGTGCCTGGTGGCAGGAAGATGTTCAAAAGCGTCGAAGCCACGAACAACAGCGTGATCAACGGCACGCCACGAATGAATTCGATAAAGCCCACACAGATGGCTTTGACGATCAACAGATCAGACTGACGGCCCAGCGCCAGCACGACTCCAATCGGCAAGGACATCGAGATCGCAACAACCCCGATCGTGATGGACAGCATAAAGCCCCCGAAATCCCGGCTGATGACCGGCTCAAGCCCAATGGCAAGGATGGAGGCAAACACATCCGTCAGCGGCCCCATAAGGAACAGCCACCAGACAATCGCCGCCACGACCCCCACGATCATTCCGAGCAATTCACCCGCCGCCGCTGCCGTGGCCTTGAAGGCGAAATAGCCCACCACGAACCCTGCTGCTGCAAAGACCGGTGTCCAGATCGTGCCGCCCCAAAGGAGCCATGGGAACAAGAACGGGAAGATTGCCGTGAACCAGATCAATTTGGAAGGCACGCGATCTGCGAACAGGATCGGCGCCAACGCAACCGCGAGCAGCACAAAGCTGAGCACTGGGCGCCAACGCAGGTCTGATGCGCCTTCTTCTGCCCCATTAGGGTAGAAGCCGAACAACAGCTGTTCCCAGCGTTCGTTGATCACCCCCCAGCACGCGCCTGCAAAGTGACCGGACCGGCCCAGCTCATGCAGGATTTCACGGCATTCGTTCAGCGATCCGGCATTCCATGTCGGAGACAGGATCCACGGGATCAGGAACACAAGGATGTCGTAGACGAAATAGAGCGACAGTATCGTCAGAAGCGAATTGAACCAGTTCGAAAACAGGTTTGCCCGCATCCAGCCCACCAAACCAACTGCATTTGCTGGTGGCGCCTTTTGCGGCAGCATTTCGGTTCTGACATAGCTGGCGGTCGTTGATGTTTGGTCAGCCATGTTATCTCTCCACCAACTTAACGCTGTTGTTGTACCAGTTCATGATCGCGGAAATCGTCAGACTGATGATGAGGTAAATCAACATCCCCAACAGCAGCGTTTCCAATTCGCGCCCGGTCTGGTTCAGCGTGATGCCCATAAGGGTGCCCGTGATATCCATGTAGCCAACCGCAATGGCGAGTGACGAGTTCTTGGTCAGGTTCAACCAGTTGGAAATCAGCGGTGGAATGATCACACGCAAAGCCTGTGGCAGAACCACAAGGCTCATGATGCGGTTAGGGCGCAAGCCCAGCGCACCAGCCGCCTCGGATTGGCCTTTGGAAATGGCAAGGATACCCGCACGCACGATTTCAGCGATAAAGGCCGCGGTATAGAGCGACAGGGCCAGCCACAGCGCGATCAGCGAGTTGCGCATATGAATGCCGCCCTTAAAGTTGAACCCCTTCAGTTCGGGATAATTCAACTGCGCGCCAAAGACGAACATCAGAACGATGAACGGGACAAACAGGATCGCGAGTTGCAGATACCATGTTGTCGGGCGTTCACCGGTGGCTTCCTGAGTCTTGTTCGCCCGCTTCCGCACCGCCCGCATACCGATGATGCTGGCGACAAGTACCGCGATGACGATGATCCAGGACGTACCAGAGCTGATGATGGGCGAGGCAAACTCAATCGACGGGATATAGAAACCACGATTGGTGAAGGCCACACTGTCAAAAAGGAACATGCTTGCTTCGGGGTTTTCTCCGCGGAACGCACGAGGCGCTGGGAGGGATTCGATGACCACAGCAAAGACCAACAAGATCCACAGAAGCACCGGCACATTGCGGAACATCTCGACATAAACTGACATGATGCGCGACACGATCCAGTTGTTGGACAGGCGCAACACCCCGATGATCACCCCCAACACTGTCGCGGTTACACAGCCCAACAGAGCCACAAGCAACGTATTCAGCAGGCCAACCATCGCAGCCCGGAAATGGGTCATCTGGTTGTTATATTCGATCAACATCTGATTGATGTCGTATCCAGCGGGCTGGCTCAGAAACCGAAAACTCGGTTCTTTACCTAGGGTCGCAAGGTTGATGAGCGTGTTGTTAACGAGCCATCCGATTGCCAGCAGAAAGAATATCAGCGCAACAACCTGAATGGTCATCGAGCGATACCGCGTATCGTACAAAAGCATGGATAGCCGGAACGACTCCCTTGGAGGGTCCGTCATAGTTGTCATGGAATGTTCCCCGTAGCGTTTGGCCCGTTTGTATCGTCAGGGTTTTCCCTGATCTGATCGGCCAAACCGCACATTTGCATTAGCAAGAAAGAAAAGGGCGCGACCTTGGCCGCGCCCTTTCCGGAAGTTCTTAGCGGAACGGTGGCGAGTAGATCAGGCCGCCTTCGGTCCACTGCGCGTTCAGGCCGCGCGCCAGACCGATTGGTGTGGATTCACCAATGTTGCCTTCAAAGATTTCGCCGTAGTTGCCTTGCGTCGCGATTGCGCGCTTGGCCCATTCTGCGTCCAGGCCGATCATTGCGCCCAGTGTGCCTTCGGAGCCCAGCAGACGGTTGATTTCTGGATTGTTTGTGCCAGCAGACAGCTCTTCCACGTTTGTGGATGTCACGCCCAGTTCTTCGGCTGTGATCAGAGCGTTAAGAGTCCAGCGAACGATGTCGCCCCACTCAGCATCGCCGTGACGTACGAGCGGGCCCAGAGGCTCTTTCGATACGATTTCAGGCAGAACAACGTGTGCGCTTGGATCTTCGAATGTCGCACGTGTCGCGGCCAGGCCGGATGCGTCTGTTGTGTAAACGTCGCATGCGCCAGCCAGGTACTGCTGCTGCGCTTCAGCGTTGGTTTCAATCGGAACCGGCTCGTAGCTGATGTTGTTCGAGCGGAAGAAGTCCGCCAGGTTCAGCTCAGTTGTTGTCCCTGTCTGGATGCACACTGTTGCGCCGTCCAGCTCTTTAGCAGAGCCAACGCCCAGGTCTTTTGGAACCATGAAGCCCTGACCGTCGTAGTAGTTCACGCCGACGAATTCGAACTTCAGATCGTTGTCGCGAGAGAACGTCCAGGTGGTGTTCCGTGCCAGCATGTCAACTTCGCCGGACGCCAGCGCCGTGAAGCGGGTCTTACCGGTTGTTGGGATGAACTCAACTGCGTTCGCGTCGCCCAGAGTTGCCGCAGCAACCGCGCGGCAAACCGCAACGTCGAAGCCTTCCCAATTGCCATTTGCGTCAGGCGCCGCAAAGCCAACGAGACCTGTGGATACACCACAGTTCAGCGTGCCGCGGGCTTTGACGTCGTCAAGCGTGGCAGCAGACGCCGCACCGGCAACAAGTCCGGCACCCGTCAGAGCGCCCAAGAGAATGGTTTTTTTCATGTTTACCTCTTCCTGATAATCCGCCCCTCGGGCGGCCAGTTTGGTGCTTTTGCACCTTTGGTGATACCAAGTGGATATTCCACTTAGTGCGGATGAATTTGCAAGAAATCACTGTCCAAGGTCAAGGCTGAGATAGGGGTTTATGCCTGAAAACTGGGCAAACATACCCATGCGAAGCACTCAGAATATCCGTGATTACACCTGCGACGCGTCAAAGAATCGCTTTGCGTGCAAAAACTCGGCCTCTTTGACTTTCGC